>JANMCN010000149.1:0-1812 GCA_031361295.1 Acidobacteriota bacterium
ACGCGGGAGTGCCGGCGGCCAACACGGGTTTCACGATCGCTTCCGACGTCTCCGCGTCGCAGAAGGAATAGATCCCGATTCCGCGGTGCGTAAGGGCGGGCTTCAGCCCCGCCGTCCAGCACGGCGTGGCGAGGTGCGATCACGCATGACGAAACTGTCCCGTCGTCGCTTTCTCGAGGCCGCGGGCGCATTCGCCACGCTCGGCTCCCCGCCGCGTCCCGCTGCGGGCTGGGGCGAGAAGCAGGGCCCGAACGCGTGGCCAGGTGACGCGCTCCGCGGCTGGTTCGACCGGCCGATGCGCTGGGTGCAGCTCACGCTGGTCGAAAACGATCCCGGCCGGTTCGACCCGCAGTTCTGGCTCGATTACTTCCGGCAGATCCACGCCGATGCCGCGTGCCTGAGCGCGGGGGGCATCGTGGCCTACTATCCGACCGACGTGCCGCTGCATCACCGGAGCGCGTGGCTCGGGGCGAGCGACCCGTTCGGCGCGCTCGTCGCGGGGTGCCGTGCGCTCGACATGCACGTGATCGCCCGCACGGACCCGCACGCCGCCCGCGAGGAGGTCCGCGCCGCGCACCCGGACTGGATTGCGGTCACCCGCGAGGATGAACCGTACCGGCACTGGGCGAATCCGGAGCTCTGGGTCACGTGCGCGCTGGGCCCCTACAACTTCGATTTCATGGACTCGGTCCAGCGCGAAATCGTCACCCGCTACAGGGTGGACGGCATCTTCGCCAACCGGTGGGCGGGCCAGGGAGACTGCTACTGCGCGCATTGCCAGCGGAACTTCAGGGAGGCCACCGGCCTCGAGCTCCCGCGTGCCACCGACCCGCGGGACCCGGCGCGGCGGCAGTTCCTCGAATGGCGAAAGGCCCGGCTGACCGCGCTCTGGAAGCACTTCGACACCGGCATCCGCGCGAGCAATCCCGAGGCCTGTTTCATCCCGAACGGACCACCCGATCTCAAGACCGCGGGGGACCTCGCACCGATCCAGTTCACCGACAACCAGGCGCGCCGCGGGGTCACACCGCCGTGGTCGAACGGACACCGCGCAAAGGAGCTCCGCTCGGTCATGGGGCGGCGTCCCATCGGCGGCATCTTCAGCGTCGGCCTGGAGGAGCCCTATCGGTGGAAAGACTCGGTCCAGAGCGAGCCCGAGATTCGGCTGTGGGTGGCCGAGGGGACGGCGAACGGCATGCGTCCGTGGGTGACGAAATTCTCGGGCGTGCTCTACGACCGCAGATGGCTGCCGATCGTGGACCGCATCTACCAGTGGCACGCGCGCCACGAATCGTACCTGCGGAACGAATTCCCGCTGGCGCGAGTGGCCCTCCTCCACTCGGAGCAGACGACCACCTTCCATCCTGGGGTGGCCGCCGGCGATCGCGCCGGCGATCACGTGCTCGGGATGTATCACGCTCTCATCGAGGCGCGCGTCCCGTTCGAAGTGGTGCACGAGGCATGGCTCACGCCCGATCGCCTCGACGGATTCAAGCTGCTGATTCTGGCGGACGCAGCCGCGCTCTCCGATGCGCAGTGCGCCGCGATTCGAGCGTACGTCGATCGCGGAGGCAGCCTCCTCGCGACCTTTGCCTCGTCGCTGTACGACGAACTGGGCCGTCGGCGTCCAGACTTCGGGCTCGCCGATGTGTTCGGCGTGTCGTTCGCCGGAGTCATCGACGGCCCGATGCAGAACTCGTACTTGCGGCTGGAGACCGACCCGGCGACAGGCAGGCGACATCCGATTCTGGAGGGGCTCGGAGACACGCCGCGGATCATCAACGGAGTGTTCCGGGTCCAGGCCAGGCCGAC
>JANMCN010000155.1:0-2962 GCA_031361295.1 Acidobacteriota bacterium
GGACCCGGACGGCACGATCGCGAAGGTGGAGTTCTACTCGGGGACGGCGTTGCTCGGCACGAGCACCACCGCGCCGTATAGCTTCACGTGGGGCTCGGAGCCGGCCGGCACCTACTCGCTGACGGCGGTCGCGTACGACAACCTCGGCGCGAAGGTCACGTCGGCCGCCAGCAGCGTCACGGTCAGCGCAGCCACCACCACGACCGCGGCGCCGACGGCGGTCGTCTTTCAGGCGTCGGTGGATCACTCCATCGTGACGAGCTACCGGCTGGATATCTTCGCGAGCGGCGCCAGCCCGGCGACGGCGACGCCTGTCGCCACGGCCAACATGGGCAAGCCGGCGCCTGATGTCAACGGTGACATCAGCGTGAACGAGGCCACGCTGTTCAGCAGCCTGGCCCCCGGCAATTACCAGGCGGCGGTGAGCGCAATCGGCACGGGGGGGGCGTCACAGAGCGTGGCCGTGGCTTTCACGCGCTGATCTCCGGCAGGTTGGGCGAGCGATGCGGCCGGCCACGCGGTCGCATCGCTCGATCCCCTCAGGCTTTGACCGGCTTCTCGCCAGACAGGAAGCGGTCTACACGGCCGGCGAGATCGGTCAGGTAGGCGGCGTCCCCCCCGTTCACCTCGGTTGTCACGAAGCCGGTGTAATTCACGTCCGAAAACGCCCGACGCACCTCCGGCCAGTCGATGTCCCCTTCGCCAAGGTTCCTCCACGTGAACTTGCCGTTCTGGCGATCGAGGTTGAAGTCCTTCAGGTGGACCTTGGCGATCCGCGGCCCGAGCGTCCGGATCCAGTCCTGCGGAAAGCCGTAGAACACGATATTGCCGACGTCGAAATAGGCGCGCAGAAGAGGCGATTCGAAGTCGTCCACATACCGGGCGAATTCGATCGGGCTCAGCAGGAACTTGTTCCAGACCTCTTCGACGGCAATCACGACGTTCAGGTCCTTCGCCACCGGCAGTAGACGCTCGCGAATGACACGCTGCGAGCGCGTCCAGGCGTCCTTGTAGGACGTCTTCGCATCCACGACCGCCGGCACCAGCAGCACCGCGTCGGCCCCCCACAGCTTGGCGTTCTTCAGGGACGTTTCCATCCCCTGCACGCTGCGGTTCACGACATCCGGATCCGTGCTCGAGAGCGGCAGGCGCCAGTGATCGGAGTTCATGACCGAATGGATGCGCAACCCCGCCTTGGTCGCCGCTTCGCGGATCTCGGCCGCTTCCTCCGCCGCTGACACGGTCTGCATCTCGATCGCGCCGAACCCGGCGCTGCGCGCCATCGCAAAACGTTCCGCGTACGGCAGAGCCTTGGGCAGCATCGAGATCAGGACCGCCTTGCGGATCGATCCGGCCGCCCCCGGGGTGGCGGGTGCCTGCTGGTCGGCCCTGGCGCGAACGGCGGCGCCGCCCGCCACGGCCACGGCAGCAACGGATTTCAGAAACGTGCGACGGTTACTCATGGAGGCTCCTCGCGAACCGCTCCGGCGGTTCAGTGACAGATTGGGCTGGGCTACTCGCGGTTGACCAGCATCGCCTTGAAATACTCGCGGTTCATCCGCGCGATGTTGGTGATGGGGATGTTCTTCGGGCATACGGCTTCGCACTCACCCTCATTCGAGCAGCTGCCGAACCCCTCGTGGTCGTGGCGATCGACCATCTGCACGACACGTCGATAGCGCTCCACCTGGCCCTGGGGGAGCAGCGCCAGATGGCTGACCTTGGCTGACGTGAACAGCGCCGCCGACGCATTCTTGCACGACGCGACGCACGCGCCGCAGCCGATGCACGCCGCCGAGTCCATGGCTTTGTCGGCCATGGTCTTCGGGATCAGGATGGCGTTTGCGTCCTGGGGGCCGCCGGCATTGATCGACGTGTAGCCGCCGGCCTGGATGATTCGGTCGAAGGCGCTCCGATCCGTAATCAAATCCTTCACCAGCGGAAAAGCCTTGGCGCGCCAGGGCTCGAGCGTCAGCGTGTCGCCATCCTTGAAGCGGCGCATGTGCAGCTGGCAGACGGTGGTGCCCGGATCGGGGCCGTGGGGAATCCCGTCGACCATGAATCCGCACGTGCCGCAGATCCCTTCGCGGCAGTCAGAATCGAACGCGATCGGGTCTGCGCCCTGGACGATCAGCCCCTCGTTGACGACGTCGAGCATCTCGAGAAATGACATGCCGGGCGAGACGTCTTCGGCTGTATACGGTACGAACTGGCCAGGCTTGTCGGGCCCGGCCTGCCGCCATACCTTGAGGTGGATTCGCATCACTTATAGCTTCTCTGGCTCGGCTTCACGTATTCGAACGTGAGCGGCTCCTTGTGCAACGCGGGGCTCTTTCCAACCCCCTGGAACTCCCACGCTGCGACGTACGTGAAGTGTTCGTCGTCGCGCAGCGCTTCGCCATCGGGGGTCTGGCTCTCTTCGCGGAAGTGACCGCCGCACGACTCGGTCCGTTGGAGCGCATCGAGCGCGAGCAGCTCCCCGAATTCGAGGTAGTCCGCCACGCGTCCGGCATACTCCAGGTTCTTGTTCACGTTGGTCTGCGGCCCCGGAACCGACACGTTCTGCCAGAACTCCTCGCGGATCTGTGGAATGCGCGCGAGCGCCCGTCGGAGTCCGGCGTCCGTCCGCGCCATCCCCACGTCGTCCCAGAGAATCGCGCCGAGCTCGCGGTGGAGCTGGCGGGGCGTCTTCGTCCCCTTCACCGACAGCAAACGGTCGATCTGGCCCTGGGCCGCCGCCTCTGCTTCCTTGAACGCATCGTGGTCGGTCGAGACCGGCGGCAGGGAAGTGCCTCCGAGGTAGTGTGCGAGGGTGTAAGGGATCACGAAGTAGCCGTCGGCGAGGCCCTGCATGAGGGCACTGGCCCCGAGGCGATTCGCGCCGTGATCCGAGAAGTTCGCTTCGCCGAGCACATGGAGCCCGGGGATGGTGCTCATCAGGTTGTAATCCACCCAGAGACCG
>JANMCN010000170.1:0-8571 GCA_031361295.1 Acidobacteriota bacterium
AACTGGTCGAGGTCGCTGCGATAATCGCGGAAGTACCGCACGCTGACCGCGTACCGCTCCCGGCCTTCGACGGTCGTGGTCACGGTGTCGCCGCCGACCGCGGACATCACCACCATCTGGGCGTCGTCCATCGACAGGCCGTAGCGCGCCAACTCATCGCGCTTCCAGTTGAAATCGACGAAGAAGCCGCCGGAGGTCCGCTCCGCGAACGCGCTGCGTGTACCGGACACTAACGGGAGGACGCGCTCGATCTCGGTCCCGATCCGCTCGATTTCGCGAGTATTGGCGCCGTAAATCTTGATGCCGACCGGCGTGCGCACGCCAGTCGTCAGCATGTCGATGCGGGCCTTGATCGGCATCGTCCAGGCGTTGCTGACGCCGGGCAGCTTCAGTGAATTGTTCATCTGCTGGACGAGCTGGTCCGTGGACAGCCGGTCGCTGGTAATCCGGCGGAGTGTTGGCGTGAGCCACCCGGGCGCCCAGTCGGTGTACCACGTATCGACGGCCCGCCACTGGTCGTGGGGCTTCAGCACGATGACGGTCTCGGCCATCGAGAAGGGCGCCGGATCGGTCGACGTTTCTGCGCGTCCCGACTTGCCGAGCACGGTATCGACCTCGGGAAACTGCTTGATGATGCGGTCCTGCGTCTGAAGGAGCCGTTGTGCCTCGGTGACGGAGATGCCGGGCAAGGTCGACGGCATGAACAGCAGCGTGCCCTCGTCGAGCGGGGGCATGAACTCGGAGCCGAGGCGGCCGAACACCGGGACGGTCAATGCGACGATGGCGACAGCCCCGCCCAGCACGAGCCACTTCCATCGCAGCGACCAGGCACACACCGGCTGATACAGGCGGATCAGCAGGCGGCTGATCGGATGCGTTTCCTCCGCATGGATCGTCCCGACGAGGACGGCGCTCGCAAGCCTGGCCAGCCAGCGAGGGCGGAACGTATAGATCTTCATGTGCGTAAAGAGGAGCCGCATGGCCGGATCCAGCGTGATCGCCAGGAGGGCCGCCACGATCATGGAGAAGGTCTTCGTGTACGCCAGCGGCTTGAACAGCCGCCCTTCTTGGGCTTCGAGCGTGAGCACCGGCAGGAACGACACCGCGATGACCAGCAAGGCGAAGAAACTCGGGCCGCCCACTTCCTTGACGGCGTCGATGACGACGCGATGGTAGTCCTCCTTGCGGCCGGTACGCTCCCACTGTTCGAGCTTCTTGTGGGTCTGTTCCACGACCACAATCGCGGCGTCCACCATCGCTCCGACCGCGATGGCGATGCCGCCGAGCGACATGATGTTCGAGCTCACGCCCATCAGATGCATCGGAATGAAGGCGATCGCGACCGTCACCGGAATCGTGATGATCGGAATGAGGGCGCTCGGCACGTGCCAGAGAAAGATCAGGATGACGATGGCGACGATAATCAGCTCTTCAATCAGGGTGTGTCTGAGGTTGTCGATGGAGCGAAGGATCAGGTCCGAGCGGTCGTAGACCGTGACGACCTTGACACCCGGCCGAAGCGAGGGTTCAAGCTCCTTGAGCTTGTCCTTGACCCGTTCGATGACCTTCAGGGCGTCCTCGCCCTGTCGCATCACGATGATGCCCGTGACGGTGTCGCCGGTGCCGTTCAGATCGGCGACGCCACGCCGCAGGTCAGGGCCGAGCGTGACGGTGCCCACATCACGCACGCGGACGGCCACGCCGCTCTCGTTTCGTGTGAGTACGATCTCGCCGATATCAGCCACCGACTTCGCATACCCGCGGCCGCGCACCATGTACTCGGCGCCGGTCATCTCGACCAGGCGGCCGCCGACGTCGCTATTACCCGCCCGCACCGCCTCGATCACCTTCGCGATAGGCATGTTGAAGGCGCGCAGGCGATTCGGATCGACCTGCACCTGGTACTGGCGCACAAAGCCGCCGAGGGCGGCGACCTCCGCGACCCCCGGCACCGATTTCAGGTAGTACTGGAGATACCAGTCCTGGTACGAGCGCAGCTCCGCCAGACTGGAGCGTCCGGTCCTGTCGACAAGGGCATACTGAAACACCCAGCCGACGCCGGTGGCATCGGGGCCAAGTTCGGTGCGGACGCCCTGTGGCAATCGTGGGAGAACCCCCGAGAGATACTCCAGCGTGCGCGACCGCGCCCAATAGATGTCGGTGCCTTCCTCGAAGACGATGTAGACATACGAGTAGCCGAAATCGGAGTAGCCGCGGACGGCCTTGACCTTCGGGGCCCCAAGCATCGCCGTCACGAGGGGATAGGTGACCTGGTCTTCGACGATGTCCGGGCTGCGGTCCCAGCGTGAGTAGACGATGACCTGCGTGTCACTTAGATCGGGCAGGGCATCGAGGGAGACCGTCTTCATCGACCAGACGCCAGCCGCAACCGCGACCGCGACCGCGATGAACACGATGAAGCGGTTCTTGGCGGAGAACTCGATAATGGCGTCAATCATGGCGGTGCGACTCAGGCGGTGATTGCCGTGGGGGCTTCAGATTCGTCGGTTCGGATGGCGTGGCGCCGCCCCGCTGAGGTTGTGGTTTACCCATGCCGCTGGCGGCCGCCTGAAGCTGGCTTTCGGAATCGACGAGGAACGTGCCGGACGACACCACGCGCTCGCCCTGCGATAGGCCGCGCGTGATCGCCACGCGGTCTCCGAACCGGCTGCCGACGACCACCTGTCGAGGCTCCAGATACCCGTCGCCAAGGTCGACGAACACGGTTTGCCGTTCGCCGGTATCGAGGACTGCTTCCGCGGGCACGACGAGGTGACTGGTGCTCGTCACACCGAACTCCACGTTCACGAACATGTCTGGCTTCATGCGAAGAGCTGGATTGTTCGCATCGAGGCGAACCTTCAGAGTCCGCGTCGTGGGATCGACCTGTGGCTGGATGTAGTTGACCTTGGCCGTCATCGACGGTGCGCCACCGTTTGGGAAGATGACCGAAGCTGCGTCCCCCAGCCGTATCGCGGTAATGTCGGACTCGAACACATCCGCCATGATCCAGACCCGACTGAGGTCGGTGATGGTATAGAGGTCGGTGTCGGGCGTAACCTTTTGATTCGGAAACGCGTTTCGTTCTGTGACGAAGCCGCCCGACGGCGCGCGCAGCGTGACGCTGTGGATCGGTTCACCCGTCGTCAGGACCTGCTGAATCTGATCCTCGCTGAGTTGCCACAGTTCCAGGCGCCGCTTGGCCGCCTGGAACAGCGATTCACCGTGTTCGGCCGCCGACGCCAGCGGGTTGCCGCGCATCAGATCGCGCGCCCGGACCGCGAGGAGGAGTTCCTGCTGTGATGCCAGCATTTCTGGGCTGTAGATCGTCAGCATCGCCTGGCCTTGCTTCACGATGTCACCGGTGAAATCGACGAAGACTTTCTCGATCCAGCCATCGATCCTGGTGTGCACGTGCGCCACCCGTGTCTCGTCGGACGTGACCTTGCCGACGGTACGGATGGAACGGCCCTCGCCGGCCAGTTCGACAGTAGCGAACTTCACGCCGATCAACTGCTGGTGTTCTGGCGAAATTTTGACCGCCCCAGGCGGCACCGATGCCGGCGCCGAAGCGCCGGTCGTGCCTGTCGTGGTCGTGGGTTCATCCGCGAAGACGGCCTGCAGCGCCATTCCGTCTGGAGCCATACCCGGCTTGTTTGAGCGATAGGCGGGGTTCATCGTGTCGACGTAGTAGAGCACCTGACGCGCGGCGGGGATCGGCGTGCTCCGCTTCGACGCGCGAACGATATATCCGCCCGCGAATGTGACGGTTAGGAGCGTAAGCAGCGCAGCAGCCTTGATCAATTTCACCATGAGGCCTCAGTGCACGATCGGCGTGCCCGTCATCTCTTCCAGCCGGCTGGCGGCCGTGTGATACGCCGCCACTTCCTCGAAGTAAGTCATCTCGTACTCGAGGACGGAGCCGAACGTCGTCAACACCGAGAGAAAGTCCACGCTTCCCGTCTGATAGCTCATCATGGATGATTCGAGGGCGAGGTGCGCCTGCGGAAGGACGGACTCGCGATAGATGAGCGCCAGACGCACCGCCGTTGATGCCATTTGAAAGCCCTCTTGCAGGCGGCCTTGGAGGCGCAGCCGACTGCTGTCGTACGCACTCCGCGCTTCGTCCGCGAGGCTGACCTGTTCGGCGACCGCTGCGGCGCGACGGGCGCGGTGCAGCGGCACCTTCATGTCCAGCCGAAACTCGTACATCGGCGGCATCGCACCCATGTAGTAGTAGCCGCCTGTCACGGAAAAATCAGGCTTGAAGTCCTTACGCGCCGACGCCACCGCGATCTCGGACCGATCGATCATGATTTGATCGCGACGCAGCATGGGCGCATGCTCGCCGGCGGCGGCAACAAGCGCCTCGAGCGTGGCATCGAACGACGTGAGTTGCAGGTCCGCAGGCTGACCGATTCGGGCCGCGGCCGGCCGATTCAGCAATGCGTTCAGCTCGCCCTCACGGGTGGCGCGTTCCTGGCGCACGCGTTCCATCTGGAGCTCGAGTATGGTGAGCTGCGTCTGCGCCTTGAGGACGTCCTGCTGCGCCGCCTGGCCTGTCGCGTATCGGCCCTCGCTGACCTTCAGGAGTGTGTCGAGCAGCTCGCGGTTCCGGGTGAGCACACCGGACACTGCGTAGGTGTACGCGAGTCGGAAGTACGCCTGCTTGACGCGCGCAACGATGCTGAGTCGCGCGGCGTCGATGTCCTGAAAAGCCGCGTCCGCTTCGCGAGTGGCCATCGACGCCCGGAGTTCACGCTTTCCGGCGTAGGGCAGTTCCTGGCTGATCATGACACCGATGTTCGCCGTCGGCTCGCGGCCCAGACCCGCACCGGGCAGCGGATTGCCGCTGGCGTTGTAGCCAGCCGAGACCATCGGATCCGGAAGACTCCGCTCTTGGACCGGCCGCTGTCTTGCGGCGTCGTACCGCTTTTGTGCGGCGACGATCTCTGGGTTCCGTGCGAGCGCTTCGGCGATGACCTCGTCCAGTGGCAGCCGAGCCACCTCCTGCGCGTTGAGGGACGCAAGGGCGATCGGAAGCAGTGCTCCGGAAGGCGCCGCCTGCTTTCCGCCGTTTCCCTGGCCCGTGGCCCGGGGGACGCCGCCCGACTGTGCCTGCCTAATCTGGTCGGTCGCTTCGAGCGGCACGGGAGAAATTCCGGCGGCAAGCAGCAGGACGAGCCGGACGGCCGCGGATCGCGTTATCGCCATAATCAATCAGTTCGGGCCGGACCGGCACGACGTTGCCGGTCCGGACATGGACCGCAGGTCACTCAGTGGCCGGCGAGCTTCTTGTGCATGGCGGCGGCGCCGGTGGCTTCGTCTGCCGCCTTCTGCGACAGTTCGACCAGGCGATCACAATGGACGCCTGCGCCGGCGAGCCGTGTGTTGGACCGATAAAGCTGCGCCATCGACGCGTGCGTCTTGGCGTCAGCGGCATACCGCTTCGCCATCGACAGGAAGTAGTTTTCAAGGTCGGCGTGGTTGGCAGGCGTGCTCGCCTTGGCCGCGAGGGCGTTGAGTTCCTGATCGGTCGGACCCCGCGCGCCGGCCCCTGCTTCGAACCCGGCGCCTGACGCCGGCGCTGTCGCCGGGGCGCCCGCCGCCAGTTTCTGGTGGTAGGTTGCGAGTTGACCCGCCGTCGTCGCCGACTGTGTGTTGAATTCGGCGAGGCGTTCGCAGTGCGGGCTCATCCCCGAGGCCAGGCTGTGATTGGGGTTGCCGCCAAAACCTTGCGCCATCGAGGTGTGCCGTTTGGCCTCGGCCGAGTATTGCGCTCCCAGAGCGGCGAAGTGCGCACTGAGACGCTGGTTATCGGCCGGCGAGGCGATCGTGACGAGCTGACGCACTTCAAGTGCGCTCAGAATCGCCGGGGACTTGCCTTGAGCAGCCGCCGTTCCGGCGAACATCAGCAATGCGAAGGCAGGAAGCGACAATGAACGGATGTGGAGCATTCTCATGATGAATTGATCTCTCTCTGGTGACCAGGGTCAC
Source organism: Acidobacteriota bacterium (assembly GCA_031361295.1). Taxonomy (GTDB): domain Bacteria; phylum Acidobacteriota; class Vicinamibacteria; order Vicinamibacterales; family 2-12-FULL-66-21; genus JALZOC01. Next base: position 5,998 of record JANMCN010000170.1, read on the forward strand.
CGTGACGCGCGTAGTTTCTGGTCCGGGCGCTCGTGACGCACAGCAGCTTGAGCGTGTTCGTTGAGGATGGGCCGCGAGGACGGTCATCGACCGCCAGACCGATCGGGGGGAGAGGACTCAGATTCTCAGAACGTAGGGCAGAGGGTGGGTTTTCAACGACGGCTGGCTTCGAGGTTCTCCGCCAAACCTGGGGTCGAACGTCGAACCAATAAGAAAATAGCGTCGAGTCAAAATGACGAGATCCGTGGGCGGGGCCGAGAGGCTGTGGCGCAGGTCGTCCGCGACGAATAGTACGACGCCGGCAGCCTGGGCCCCGCAGTCCTCGCAGCAATACGGCTGCACTGCGCTCGAGGTGCCGGAGACCTCCTCGTGGTGGCATCCGGTCGAAGCCGCGACCGCCGGCTCACACCGCGCTTCACACAGTAGGGCCGCGGTCGGCGCAACTGCGAGTGTGAGGACAATGGAAAGTGAAAGTAATTGAAACACGTGATGTTCTCGGTTCTGTAAAGAGCATGTTGGACGCCAACCGTGACGCGTCCGTAAATTTGAGAAGTAACCGTTTTTTTATACGTGCCGAGTCACTCTCTTGCTGTGGCTGCGAAAATTTTCAACATGGTGCGGGAAAATCCCGCACTGCGTCTGGCTCGCTGAACCGCGCCCACAGGGCGGCCTGAGCCGACGCCTCAACAGTCGCCCAGTGATGGTGCGTCGAACGGATTACCGGCGCCGTCCCGAACAGGACACCAGTCCCGAGTGCGTGCCGCGTAGCCGGCCAGAACGAACAGACTACAGTTTCCGCAGACACGAGACGTCGCGTCAAACGCCTAATGCGACGGCATCTTGTTTACTAATGCCATCATCAGCCACACGAGCGAGGACACGAACGCGGCCACCGCGTGCGGCTCCGAATCATTAAGTCTCCCAAACACTCGGAGTTCATCCCGTCGACGTCTCCCGGTTCGAAGCGCTTGAGAGACGTTGACCGCGCGGCCGTGGCCCTCCGTTTCCGCAAAGGAACTCAACCACGGCGCCGCGGACGAGTCGTCAGTACTCGAACCGGGGAAGAAGATAGCGGCCCGAGGGGTCGCGTACGAGTTGGCCTGATTCGCACAAGTAGCCGAGAGCCTCCTCGCAATCGCCCGGCGCGAGGTTCCAGAGCCGCCTGGCCTGCGCGCCGGTCAGTCGCATGCCCGGCATCTCGTGGAACTCGGCATCGATCAGATTCGCAATCGTTCCGATGTAGGGGTTCAGTTCTGTCAGCACTCCGCGCATTGTAACCTCCAGCGCCGCGTGGGGAATCTGAGCAAGTTTGGTTCCAGGCGCTGATGATCGCGATGGCCGCCTTCACAACCATCGCTGCGCAAACGCAACGACAGGGAGGCATCCAGCGTTATGAGCACCACCCAACTCAGAACGAGCCAGATGAGGGCCGACCGAATGCGCACAGGCACGTCGACGTGTCTGCCTCGAGTGAGGCATGACTCCGCACTCCGCGCGCCGCTCTGGCATTCGGTGGAGCGATGTGAAAGCTTGGTGACGGATCGCATCCTGCGGAAATCTTCGCAGCGAAAGCGGAGAATTCCGGGTCCCCAACTCGAGGGACATTTCGGCCGGCGCGAAAAACGCCCATTGAAAATGCAGCAAAAACGCCTGCACCGTCGCGGCCCCCGCTCCGGCATGGGTGTTGCCATTGAGGCAACGACACCGCAGTTCTCATAGGCAGAGAGCCGTCATCGGACGCTAGGTATTCGTCCGGTCGGGACTCTTCTGAAGAGAGTCTGACTGGCCTCACCGCGCGGCGACCATCGGTGCCGATCCGATGCGCTGACCGTCACACAGCCGGAACCACGAATTCGTGGCGTCCGACGGCGCGCCGCAGACAGTCACCGGATACGAACGCGCCAGAAAGTCAGGTGGATCCATGATCGCGCTCAAGAAGATTCTCGTCGCGACAGACTTCAGCGAACCGTCGCACGCTGCGCTTGCCTACGGGCGCGAGCTGACACGCAGCTTCGGCGCCCAACTCATCGTGCTCCACGTCGTCGGCAACCCGCTGACCGCTGTAGCCGGCGCCGAAGGCTTTGTGTTCGCCGATCCCGGCCTTCAGCCGAGTGTGGAAGCCGCGGGACACAAGCGGGTCGCCGAGCTGATCAGCGTCGAGGACCGCACGCTACTCGGCGCGCAAGGGGTCATCGTGACATCCAATGCTCCCGCGTATGCGATCGTCGAGTATGCGAAGAGCAGTGACGTCAACCTGATCGTGATAGGTACGCACGGCCGGGGCGGCATGGCCCATGTGCTGCTGGGCAGCGTCGCCGAGCGGATCGTCCGCATCGCGCCCTGTCCGGTGCTGACGGTCCGCCATCCGGAGCGTGAGTTCGTGCTGCCCGACGCGCTCGTTGCGGTCACGAAAACGGGACGATGAACGCGGTCACCGCGCGTTGTTCTCGGCAGCCGCCATGCTTCCGCTTCCGGTCTTGCAGCGGGTCACGTGGTCGGGCTGCCGACACCGGACAATGTCGGGAACTTATCCCACTCTTCGACGCGATAAAGCTCGCCTTCGGCGAGGAAGCG
>JANMCN010000184.1:0-6907 GCA_031361295.1 Acidobacteriota bacterium
GCGAGCTCACTGCCACTGGAGGCCAGGGCGCGCAGCTCGCTGGGCTCATGCCGCAATCGAACGACCGGTCCCCGGGACGATGGATTGAATGCGGCGGGCTCGCCGCCGTTCGCGCCGCCAAATGGCGCGTTCACCCCGGGATCGGGATGCGGGAAGGCATATGCGCCACCGGGGCCGGCACGGCCCCCCGGGCACGTCGCGCACGGCGCAGCCGCAGACATGCCGCGCCCCGTCGCGCGTCGGGACGCCGTCCCCGGCATATCGGCGCCTAGCAGGGCTACTTCGGCCCCTCGTAAAACTGCGTATCGTTGCCACGGGGCACGGTCTTCTCTCGCCGCCTGCGCCAACACCTGCTGGACAGCTGCCTCCTGATCGCCGCGGACGATGGTGGCGGCAGTCATCGTGATCGCCGCTTCCAGCTGTGGTGTCGAGGCGTTCGACGAGCGCATCAGCCGATCCAGGACGTCCGCTTCGCGGCCGCGAAGGCCACTGAGCGCGGCATCCATGACAATCGGGTCCGTGGCGTGGCGCTCCAGCAGCGACGTCAGAGCGGCTTCGCGAGCGCCGGCCGGCAGCACGCCGAGCGTTGCGGCAAGCTGTTCGCGCACGGTCCAGTCCCGGTCGTCGATCAGCTTCAGCACGGCTGACTGGAGCGGCGTCCCGGCCTCGCCGAGCCACCGCTCCGAGACTCTCAACGCCGCAGCGCGCACGTCACGAGACGAATCCGCCAGCGCCCCCAACACGACAGAAGGCTGGATTGCGTCGATGCCGTCGAGGGTCCACAGCGCGTGCAGGCGGGCGCGCCAGTCTGATGCATGCTGCGCCGTGTGGACGAGGGCCGCGACGGTTCCCGGCGGAAGATGTGTACCGCGCTCCACCAGCAGTCTCTGCGCGGTATCACGCCGCCATCCATTCGGGTGTCCCAAGGTGGCGACGAGCTCCGCCGGCGAGGCGGTGGAGAGATCGGTCGACGCGTCGGGTCTCGTCGTCTCATGAACGACGCGGTAGATTCGGCCGAGGCCGGTGGGCTCGACCAGGTGTCTCGACGCTATCTGGTTTCGCAGATACACCGTCAGCGAGTTTCGATGCTCGAGGATGCCCCGGTACAAATCGACGATGTAGATCGTTCCGTCCGGCGCGTTGGACAGGTAGACCGGTCTGAACCGCTCGTCCGTGGACGCCAGGAACTCCGCCCGGTCGTACGCCTTCCGCGCCGTCAGCGTGGTGCCGTTGTCGCTCAGGATGATCCTGCTGACTATATTGGCCGACGGTTCCGCCACGAACAGATTGCCATACAGGTCGCGGGGCAGCCGATCGCCCCGGTAGATGAGCGGGGCACAGACGGCGGTATAGCTCGCCAGCGTCCCGTCCGGCCGATCGATGCCGGCCTGATACGCGCGATTCGTACCCGGATTGGGTCGCACGGGCCACACAGCGTTCAGGGTCTCGTCGTCGTCGCTCAAAGCCTCGTAGCTGCCGCGTGTGCGCAGCAAGCCGGAGTGGCGTGCGTAGTACGGAGTAGGCACGAGGTCCGCGTGGACAGCGGAGGAGTTCGTATTGCGAAAAATCCGCCCCGCGTCGTCCTGCGTGACGCCCCACTCGCCGCGGAGGAGCGTCTTCTCGACCGAGAACGCCCCGCGCAGGTAGCGAAGGTATATGTCGACCTGACCGGCGGTATAGAGACGGTTGTCCATAGCCCAGAAGAACCCGTTGGCGTTGTTCTGGGGATCCGCGTCACGCAGGCCGTACTCGGCCGTGACGAGCTCCTTCGTATCCATGCGCAGGTCGCCATTGGTGTCGTGCATCAGCCAGGCGTTCGGCGGTTCGCCGACGAGGACTCCGCGGTCGAGCACCTTGATCGCCCGCGCCAGCACGAGGCCATCGGCGAAGACCGTCCGCGTGTCCATCCGCCCGTCGCCGTTCGTGTCTTCGAGCACGACGACGCGGCCGATGGGGTCGTGTTCGTCGCCGCCCGTGACGTCCCGCATGTAGCCTGGCATTTCCACCACCCACAGGCGGCCGTGAAGGTCCCAGTCCATGGCGACAGGGGCCTGGACGAGCGGTTCGCTGGCGACCAGCTCGAGGTGATAGCCGGGCGCCATGTAGAACGTCTTCAGGGCCTCTTCCGGCGAAAGCGCCGGGGATTCATCGGGAACCTTCTGGACGCCTGGCGGCCAGGGTCGGTTGACGGGGGAACCCTGGAAGAGGCTTGCTGCGGCCACGACGGAGACGGCTACCGCGGCGCCGCGGAACGCTGGAAGGAACATGTCGTTACGATAGCCCACGGGCCGCGCAAAACTCCAACCGTCGAATCCGGCGCCGATGCCGCCGCGGCGGAAGAACCATATAGTTATCGTCGATGAGGAGCAGGACTCCGGAGCAGGTATCACGCCGCGCGTTCGTAGCGTCGTCAGGCCTTGCCGCCGTCTCAGTGGCCCTGCGGCCGCGGGGCGGACTTGGCGCTGGCGATCCGGTCATCGACATCCATCAGCACCTGGGGTACTCCGGGCGGCCTGACGATGTGTTCCTGGCTCACCAGCGCGCCATGGGCGCGACGACCACGATCCTGCTCCCGGCGGGACGAGTCGTCCGCACGCCGTCCACCCACGACGGCGCGTCCAATGGTCTCGAGGCGCAGTGCCTCGGCAACGAAGCCTGCCACGCGTTTTCCACGGCCCACCCGGACGCATTTCTGTTCGCGGCGAACGAAGTGCCGGATATCGCGGGTGCAACCGTGGAGATCGAACGGTATCTGCGTCTCGGGGGAGTCATGGTGGCCGAACAGAAGTTCGGCGTCGAATGCGACTCTCGAGCGATGCACCGGGTCTATGCGCTTGCGCAGGAACGCAAGGTCCCGGTGTTGATGCACTGGCAATTCGACAGGTACAACTATGGGTTCGAGCGCTTCCACAGGATGCTCGCCCGGTATCCGGGTGTGAACTTCATCGGCCACGCGCAGACCTGGTGGGCGAACATCGACAGAAACCACACCGATCAGTCGGTGCTGTACCCCAAGGGTCCCGTGACGCGTGGCGGCTGGACCGATCGATATCTGAGCGATTACCCGAACATGTACGGGGACCTGTCGGCTGGATCGGGCCTCAATGCGCTGACCCGGGACGAGGCTTTCATGCGGGACTTCCTGGAACGCCACCGCGATCGCCTCCTGTTCGGTAGCGACTGCAGCGATCTGGAAGGGTCGGGTGACGCCTGCCAGGGTTCCCAGACGATCGCAGCGATCCGGCGTCTCGCGGGCAGCCGCACAACCGAGCGGAGGCTGCTCCACGACAACGCCGCGACACTGTTCCGGATCTGAATTGCCCGGCTCCTACCTGGGCGTGGACAGGTCTCGGACGTAGATGTCCTTGAACCGCATGTCGCCGAGTCCACCCGAGTGCAGCTGAAGTGCAATGAAGCCGTCAAAGGACTTGGGCGCAGGGTCGGTGAAGTTGAGAACTTCGACCCCGTTGAGGATCGCCACCATGTGGTTCCCCTCGACCTTGACGAGCAGCTCGTTCCAGTCGGTCGGGCGGATCACCTGCTCGTACTCGGGCGCCGGCCACGCGATCCAGTTCCGGCCGTCCCCGTAGAGCCCGGCCGTGTGATGGTTCAGCGTCCGATCGATCTCGAACTGCATGCCTTTCGAGACATCCACCGTGCCGGGCGTGAAGTCGGTGTGGAAATAGAGCCCGCTGTTCCCGTCGGCTTCGCACTTGAACCGGAGCGACATCCAGAAGTCCTTGTATGTCTTGGCCGTGCGGAGATACCCGTAGGCGGAGGTCACGCCTTGTCCGTGGATCGTGCCATCTTCCACCGTCCACTTCTCCTTGCCGACTTCGACCCAGTTCGTCAGGTCCTTGGCGTTGAACAGCTGCTCCCACTGTTCGCCCGGCAGGGCAGGGCGATTTTGGGGCACCTGCGCGGCCGCCATGCCGGGGAGTGTGCAGCCGAGCAACGCCACGGCCGCCATTCGGGAGAGGGTCATTTTCATCGATGTCCTTGAACGCATTGAACTCCTGCAGTTAGGGTCAGACCTTGCGAGAAGATGAGTGTCCTCGAATTCTGAGTGGTAAATATACTATTTCCATCGTGACCATTTCTGGATACGTCGCGGGTTTGGGACTCGGGGTCGGCCTCCTCGCCGTCCTCCAGGCGGCGCCGTCGGGGAAACAGGCCACCCCACCGCACCCTCCAACGGTGCAGTTCCGCAATGTGGCTGACGCCGCCGGCCTGCACTTCGTACACCAGCATTCCCCCACGCCGGAAAAGTACTACGTGGAAAGCGCGCCCGGCGGCCTCGCGGTCTTCGACTACAACGGCGACGGCCGCCCCGACATCTTCTTCACGAACGGCGCCCTGACCCCGTCGCTCGACAAGGACGGTGACAAGTACGCGAATCGCCTGTATCGCAATGACGGCGACATGAAGTTCACCGACGTGACCGATGCGGCCGGAGTCCGGGGTGTCGGTTACGCCATGGGGGCGGCCGCCGGCGATTTCGACAACGACGGACACGTCGACCTGTTCGTCGCCGGCGTGCGCCAGAACCAGCTGTTGCGCAATCGCGGTGACGGGACCTTCGAGGATGTGACCCGGAGGGCTGGCATCGCGAGCGGGGAGTGGGCCGCCGCCGGCGGATGGTTCGACTACGACAACGATGGCCGGCTGGACTTGATGGTCGTCAACTACGTCCAGTGGTCACCGCAGACGAACCGCTACTGCGGCGACCAGGCCCGCGGCGTCAGGACCTATTGCCATCCCAGGTTCTTCCAGGGCTTGCCCAGCCGCCTGTACCGCAACCGGGGAGATGGGACATTCGAAGACGTTTCCGGCCGCGCGGGCATCCTGGCCCACGTCGGTAAAGGCATGAGCGTTGCCTTCGCGGACTTCGATCACGACGGCCACATCGATGCGTTCGTCACGAACGACACGGTCCCGAATTTCCTGTTCCGGAACAAGGGGGACGGCACCTTCGCCGAGACGGCGCTGCTCGCCGGCGTTTCCGTCCCCGAATCCGGCCGTCCCGTTTCGGGCATGGGGACGGACTTCCAGGATTACGACAACGACGGATGGGAAGACCTGGTCCTGACGGCGCTCTCGGGGGAGACGTTCCCGCTCTTTCGGAACGATCGGCGGGGCGGATTCACCGAGACGACACAATCGAGCGGCCTCGGACGGCTGACTTCGAAGCTGTCCGGCTGGTGCACGGTCGTGGCAGACTTCGACAACGACGGCAGGAAGGACATCTTCACCGCGAACTCCCAGGCGAACGACCGCGCCGGCGAGTTCGAGATGTCGGGGTGGAAGCAGCCGAACAGCATGTTCATGAACGAAGGGAACGGGCGGTTTCGCGATGCGACCGCAGAATCAGGCCTGGCCTCCGCCGTGGCGGTGCATCGCGGCTGCGGGGTCGCGGACTTCAACGGCGACGGCCGGCTCGACGTCGTCGTCCTCGTTCTCGGCGAGCCTGCCGAGCTGTGGCAGAACCAGGGTGGAGCCGGCAATCACTGGCTCGTCGTCCGACCCGTCGGGGACAAGACCAATCGCGACGGCATCGGCGCCCGGATTGTCATCGGTGACCAGGTGCGGACGATGACGAGCGCGGTGGGATATGCCTCCTCGTCGCACGCAGGGGTCCACTTCGGCGTGGGCACGGCGACCGAAGTGCCCACTGTGGAAGTGCAGTGGCCGTCGGGTGCGCGGCAAGTCATCGAACACGTGAAGGCGGATCAAACGTTGACGGTGACCGAGAAGTAGCGCCAGTAGCGCCCTGCCGGTAACCAGTGCCCAGTAGGCGCGGGAGACTCGAACCGGACCGGAAACTGGAAGCTGGAAACTACTTTGGCGCCTCAATCGTCCTCTGGCCAGCCGCGGCACTGCGCTCCTGTGCTGCGTGCTGGATCTCCTGCGACTTCTCGAGCAGCGCCGCGGCCTTTTGTTTTTCACCCAGTGCGGAATATGCGCGCGCCAGCTGCACATGCAGGCTGCCGTCCTGATCGCCGCCCAGTTGGCCTTCGATCAACGGGATCGCGGGCGCAAACTCACCTTTCTGGAGGTAGGCCCGGCCGAGCGCTAGTCGAGGCAGGGGATCCGTCTGATCGCGCTCAACGGCGCGCCGCAGCAACGGGAGCGCCTCGTCCACTCGTTGGAGTTGCAGGAGCGAGTCTCCGACAAGGGTCAGGAGCCGCGGGTCGTCGGGATCGGCCTCGAGGAGGGGAGTGAACGCGTCTACGGCCTTCTCGTACTCGCGAAGAGAGTAATAGGCGGTGCCGAGGTCATCGCGAAGCCCCAAGTCCTTCGGCGCAAACGTCAAGGCGGCCGTGAGCTCCGCGATGGCATCGGTGTATCGCCGCTGGGCCATCGCGAGCGTGGCGCGGACTTCGCGGCGCTCCCGCGAATCCGGCAGATCCTCGAGCCGCTTGAAGGAATCCAGGGCCAGTTCAGTGGCCGCGCGCACCTTCCAGTATCGCGACTCCAGGTCGGCTCCCGCGACCGCCGCCGCGAACGCGGCGCGATGGCGTCCCGCGCGGAATTCGCACAGCGCCTTCCGTCTGGCACAGGCAGCGGGAGACAACACAGCCTTGGACCGTTCCGTAGCAGCCCAGTCCGGGTGTTGGGTCAGCTCGTAAATCCGCGCTATCGAATCGTGGATGCTGACCATCGCGGGCAGGCGCTCGAGCGCCGCCCGCTGCAACGCGAACGCATCCGTCAGGCGGCCGTCCGCCAGCAGCGCGTCCGCGACGAGCAGTTGTCGCCAGGGCGAATCCTGTGGCTGATCGGTGAAGCTCTGCATCGCCTCCTGCGTGACGGCGTTGTAGGCGTGTCCGAGCGCGTACCAGCCCGCCGGCACTTTGGGCGCAAGGTCCGTGACAGCGCGGAGCTGGGCGACGGCCTCGCGTGGGCGCCC
>JANMCN010000198.1:0-17702 GCA_031361295.1 Acidobacteriota bacterium
GCCTCCTCCGTGACCAGCGCGTCGCCGATCAGGAAGCGATCGCCCTGGCGGCGAATCGCGCGTCGCCCGCCGTTCAGGTGGAACAGCGCGAGGCTGTCGGGTTGCGGCATCACCTGCGGTTCGTGACCGCGTGCGGCGAGCTGCTCGCCCGCCGCCACGGCCAGGGAGGACGTGCGGCCAGGTTCGCGAAGTTCACGCAGAAACACGGGCGCGGCCAGGTGTTTCGCTACCGGATCCGCAGACTCGAAGACCACGAGACCATACGGCCCGAGCAGCGCCTCGATCCATGTCGCGAATGCCGCCGCCATTCCGGCGCCCGGCTGGTAGGCTGCCCGAAGCGATGCGGCCACCATCTCTGAGAAGTCCGTATCCGGCAGCGAAGCGAAGAGGGCGGCCAGGCTCTCCTCGATCCGTTCGTCCAGTATCAGGGCGGCGACAGGCAGTTCGCCCGCCCCTTCCAGGTCAGCGAGCGTCACCGATGCGGATTGAAATTCCGAGTCGAGCACGGTGCACGACCGCACTTCTGCCCAGTCGTGATCCTCCGCATCGACCCAGAACACCGCGACCGCGTCGACGCCTTGATCCCTGGCAGCGCGCCGCGCGAGCTGGATCGCCGTGACGGCCTTGAGCAGCGTGAACAGCGGCCCGCCAAAAGCGCCGGCCTGTTGTCCGGTGACGATCGCGACGGTTCGCGAATCCGCCAGCGCCGCGGCGGCGGCGCGCGCAGCCCGCGGCGCGCCGCGGCGCGCCTGCTGAGCGGCAACCACGTCAGCGATGGCGCCGGCGCTGGCGGGATGAGCCTGCCTGCGCGCCACCGCGTCTCGCCAGGCCTCCGGGGAGGCCGGGTCGCCCGCGTACAAAGGGGCAATCTTCTCGAAGTTGAATGCGTAATCACCGATGAGTGGACGAATCCACGGCAGCCGGCGCACGTCGATCCCGACTGGGGACGACAAACTTGGAGCCTCGGCGGGGGGCGCCGCAGGCGGAACAGATGTGACTGGCTCGGCTGACACCGCTGGTACTCTCTCAGAGCCTTCCGAAGCCTGTCAAGGAAGACTGCGGGTTCGACGCCGCGCTCGCGCCAAAGGGTTCAGCCGGTCAGGGACGTTCGGGAGGTCTCGGGCAGTCGGCGGGCTTCTTCGCGGGCGGCTGTTCGATGGGGACGGTAGACCACACATGGCAGTCGGCGCACAGCAGGGACTGGTACGTCTCCGTACGCCCGGCGGGTTCGACGGCCGAACTGGAGCAGACAGGGCAGACAAACATGGATTTGCCCCCCGGGAGGGCAGGTCCACGCTACGCCCCGTGCCGTGATCTCGCAAGGAGAATCGGCCGAAATGTGTTACATTTTTTTGTCCCACCCGGAATGGCCATAGAAGACCCGGTCGCATTCGCTCCACCTCCCGCGTTCGGCCCGTTTCGGGTCCTGCATCAAATCGGCAGTGGCGCCCTCGGCCCCGTGTTCCGCACGTACGAGCCCACCCGCGACCGCCTGGTTGCCGTCAAGGTGTTCAGGCTCGACATCACGCCCGAACAGGCGCAGGTCCTGGCCGACGAGCTGGCACACGCCTCGGACGCCGGCCTTTTCCATCCGTCGGTTGTCGAACCGATCGCCGCGGGAGTCGAAGGAACCGTCGCGTACCGGGCCGAGGAGTACGTGGCCGCCGAGTCGCTCGATGCGGCGATCCGGCATTACGCGCCGGCGCCCCTCGAGAAAGTGCTGCCGTTTCTGACGCAACTGGCGGGCGCGATTGACTTCGCCCGCACGGCGGGGATCGGCCACGGCGCGCTCCACCTGCGCGATATCTTCGTGACCCCCGAAGAGGCGCGCGCCAGCGGCTTCGGGGTGGTGGAAGCGCTCGAACGCGTGGGACTGCGCGCCCCTGTGCGGCGACCCTACAGCGCCCCGGAGCGGATCGCCGGCGAGGCGTGGGGCACTCCCGCGGACGTGTTCTCGCTCGCCGCCATCACCTACGAACTCCTGACCGGTCGCCGGCCGTCCGGCACAGGCGACCAGATGGGGCCCCTCACCGGCGACCACCTGCTCGAGTTCGGCGCCGGCATGCGGGTCGTGCTGGCGCGCGCGATGGATGAGGACCCGGCGCGCCGCTATCCCACCGGACTGGCGTTTGCCTCCGCGCTCGAAGCCGCCGCGCGAGGGGGACGAGTCACGGAGGCGGTGACCGCGGTCGGCGCAATCACCGGCGCCACCGTGTCGTCTGCCGGCGTGCCGGCACCCGAGGTCACCGAGCCCGGTCTCGCGCCGGTCGACGACGACGACCGCATGGGCGAACTTCGTCTGGCCACCCCCGGGCGGCGCATGGCGGAGGCGGACGAATCAGATATCTCCCTGGAACGCGACGACGACGCGGCGCACTACGAAATGGCCAACGCCGATCGCGATGAGCCGGAGCGCACGCTGTTCGACGAAGAAGCGGCGGGTGATTTGCGGTTCGAACGCTCGGATGAGGCCGTCGCAGCCCCGGCACGTCTCTGGGAGCATGACCCGGAGCCCATCCCGGGCGTCGCTTCCTCACGAACCGAACGGGATGCAGGCAGATATGCATTGGCCGCCGACCGCGACGACGAGGGGGACTCGGCCGCCGATGCGGCAGTGGCGGAGCCGGAGCGTCCTCGGACGGCGGTGCTGCCGATTGCGGTCACGCTCATCCTGGGGCTCCTGATCGGCTTCGCGGCCGGGTACTGGGCCGGTGGACGCGATGCGGGGAATCGCAGCGTCTCTGCGGCCGCCTCGGTGGCCGCGCCGTCGACGTCGCAGAACCGGGCGGCGGGCGACGCGGGTAGACCCGCTGCGGCCAGCGATGCGGCGAAACCTGCCGGCCAGGCGTACAGCGAACAGGCCGTCGCGCAGCCGCCGGCCACACCGCCTGTCGTGCCGGATGAGGGACCGCCGGGCGCACGGGAGGAACGCACGCGTCCGGCTGCGACGGCGCCGACACTGGGACGGTTGCTCGTCACGTCGACGCCGACGCGTGCGTCCGTCACCGTGAACGGACACTGGCGCGGGCGGACGCCGCTCACCGTGAATGCGCTGAAGTTCGGTCCGTACAGCGTGCGCGTGATCCTGCAGGGATTCAGCGTGGCCCGGGAGGATGTGGCGCTGTCCGCGTCGAACCCGGTCCGGACCCTCGCGGTCCGCCTGCAGCGGCGCGGCGCGGCGCCGCCGACGAGTCCGGCGCGCCCCGCGGCGCCCGCCCGGCGGGCACAGACCCCGGCCGGACGCCCTGGCGCCGGTGGAGCGCTGACCGGTTCCATCTACGTCGACTCCCGGCCGAGCGGCGCCCGCATCCTGCTCGACGGCCGTCCAGCCGGCAAGACCCCGGCGCGAATGCCGGACATCACCATCGGCTCGCACGTCGTCCGGCTCGAGCTGACGGATCACCGTCCGTGGACGGTGAGTACGCGGGTTGCGGCGGGGGAGGAGACCCGCGTGACCGGTTCTCTCGAACGGATACCATGAAGGCAACACTCGCACTCGAGAACGGACTCTGGTACGAAGGGGAGTCGTCCGGCGCGCCCGGCGAAACCGGCGGCGAGGTGGTGTTCAACACCAGCATGACGGGGTACCAGGAAGTCCTGACCGATCCCTCGTATGCCGGACAGATCGTCACGATGACCTGCCCGGAGATCGGGAACTACGGGATCGCGCCGGAGGACGGCGAATCGCGTGCGCCGAAGGTCGCGGGCTTCATCGTGCGCGACGAGTCGCCGGTGGCCAGCAACTGGCGTTCGGACAGCACGCTGCGCGAGTACCTGATTCGCCACAATATCGTCGCCATCTCGGACGTCGACACACGCGCCCTGACGCGCGTGCTGCGCTCCGCGGGCGTGATGCGGGGCGTCATCGCCACGGGGGACGCCGATCCGCGCACCCTGGTTGAAAAGGCGAGGGCGGTGTCGCCGATGGAGGGCGCGGATCTCGTCCGCGGCGTGACGTGCGACGCCGCGTTCGACTGGACGCCGGTGGTATCCGACGAGTTCACGCCGCCGGCAGAGCGCCAGCCCCGGCGGGCGCTCCGCATCGCCGCCTACGACTTCGGCATGAAGTGGAACATCCTGCGCCGCTTCACGGCGTACGGCTGCGACGTCCGCGTCTATCCCGCGACGGCGCCGGCCTCGGCGCTGCTGGGATCGAATCCAGACGGCGTCTTCCTGAGCAACGGCCCCGGGGACCCCGCGGCTCTCGGCTACGCGGTCGAGAACGCGCGCGAGCTCGTCAACTCCGATGTCCCCGTGTTCGGCATTTGTCTCGGCCACCAGCTCGTGTCGCTCGCGCTCGGGGGATCCACGTACAAGCTCAAGTTCGGCCACCGCGGTGCGAATCATCCCGTGAAGGAACTGGAAACCGGCAAGGTGGAGATCACCTCGCAGAACCACGGGTTCGCGGTGGATCCCGAGTCGCTGCCGAAGGATGTCACGATCACGCACGTCAATCTGTACGACGGCACGGTCGAGGGCCTCCGCCACGAGACCAAGCCGGTCTTCTGTGTGCAGTATCACCCCGAGGCGGCCCCCGGCCCGCACGATGCGGACTACCTGTTCCGGCAATTTCTCGACGTCATGGAAGAACGGGGCCCGGGGACGCGGAGCTGAAGCGCCGCGCGACGTGAGCGGGTTATGCGGCGATCCGGTACGTAGGGCGGAGCTTCAGCTCCGCCGACACTGAAACCATGCCTAAACGTCTCGACATCAAGCGCGTGCTCGTCATCGGTTCCGGTCCGATCGTCATCGGGCAGGGCTGTGAGTTCGACTACTCGGGCACACAGGCCTGCAAGGCCCTCAAGGACGAGGGGCTCGAGGTCATCCTCGTCAACAGCAACCCGGCCACGATCATGACGGACCCCGAGATCGCGGACCGGACGTATGTCGAGCCGCTCACGCCGGAGTTCCTGGCCAAGATCATCGAACGCGAGCGGCCCGATGCCATCCTGCCGACCGTCGGCGGGCAAACGGCGCTCAATCTTGCGGTGGCTCTCGCGGCGGACGGGACGCTCGACAAGTACGGCGCGGAGCTCATCGGCGCGCAGATCCCCGCGATCATGGTCGCGGAGGATCGCCTCAAGTTCCGCGACGCGATGCGCGAGATTGGCTGCGACATGCCGGAGAGCCGGTACGTCCGCTCGATGGAAGAGGCCATCGCGGCGTCGGAAGTGATCGGGTTCCCGATCATCATCCGCCCATCCTTCACGCTCGGCGGCGTCGGCGGAGGCATCGCCTACAACATCGAGGAGTACCGCGAGCTCGCGGGTCGCGGCATCGATCTGAGCCCGGTGCACGAGGTCCTCGTCGAAGAGTCGGTGATCGGCTGGAAGGAGTACGAGCTCGAAGTCATGCGCGACTGCGCAGACAACTTCGTCGTCATCTGCTCGATCGAGAACGTGGACCCGATGGGCGTGCACACGGGCGACAGCATCACGGTGGCTCCCGCGCTCACGCTGACGGATCGCGAGTATCAGCGGATGCGTGACCTCGCGCGGCGGATCATCCGGCGCGTGGGCGTCGAGACCGGCGGGTCCAACATCCAGTTCGCCATTAACCCGGCGGACGGCCGCATCATCGTCATCGAGATGAACCCCCGGGTGTCGCGGTCGTCGGCGCTGGCCTCCAAGGCCACAGGATTTCCGATCGCGAAGATTGCCGCAAAGCTCGCGCTCGGCTATACGCTCGACGAGATCCCCAACGACATCACCCGCCTGACCCCCGCGTCCTTCGAGCCGACGATCGACTACGTCGTGGTCAAGGTCCCCCGGTGGGCGTTCGAGAAGTTCCCGCGCGCCGACCGGACGCTGACGACGCAGATGAAGTCGGTCGGGGAAGTGATGGCGATCGGGCGGACGTTCAAGGAAGCCTTCATGAAGGCCTTCCACTCGCTCGAGCTCGGAGGCAGCGGGCTCCTGTTCGGCCAGAATACGCGCCGCACCGATTTGGGCCTGACGGTCGAGGAGGAAGAGGGGGCGCTGCAGCGCGAGCTGAGCGTGCCGAACGATCGGCGCATGTGGGCCGTGTTCCGCGCGCTCGACCGCGGATGGACGGTCGAAGAGCTGCACGACCTGACCCGGATCGACAGGTGGTTTCTCGTGCAGTTCTCCCAGATCGTCGAGCTGCAGCGGTCCGCCAGCCTGGTGGGGCTGCGGGGCATCTCACGCGACATGCTGCGGACCCTGAAGCGGTCGGGGTTCGGCGATCGCGAGCTCGCGGGGATCCTCGGGGCGGACGAGGCGTCGGTCAAGGCCGTCCGGCTGGAGCACGGCATCAAGTCCGCGTACAAACGCATCGACACCTGTGCCGCGGAGTTCGAATCGTTCACACCCTACATGTACGGCACGTACGAGAACGAGTGCGAAGCGGACCCGACCCCCCGGCAGAAAGTCGTCATCCTCGGCAGCGGTCCGAACCGCATCGGCCAGGGGCTCGAATTCGACTACTGCTGCTGCCACGCGGCGTTCGCGCTGCGCGAAGAGGGGTTCGAGACGATCATGATCAACTGCAACCCCGAGACCGTGTCGACCGATTACGACACGGTCGACCGGTTGTACTTCGAGCCGCTGACGTTCGAAGACGTGTCGTCCATCATCGAGCGCGAGCGGGAAGCCGGGGGGGACATCGCGTGCGTCGTGCAGTACGGCGGGCAGACGCCGCTGAAGCTGGCGCTCTCCCTGCAGGCCGCGGGCATTCGCATCATCGGCACTTCGCCCGACTCGATCGATCTGGCGGAGGATCGCGAGCGATTCGCGAAGCTGCTGTGGGACCTGGGCATCCCCCAGGCGCCGAGCGGCGTCGCGACGACCCCCGAGGAAGCGAGGGATGTCGCCGCGAAAATCGGGTTCCCGCTGGTCGTGCGCCCCTCATACGTGCTCGGCGGCCGCGCCATGGCGATCGTGTACGACATGGCCACGCTCGATCGCTACATGGTCGCCGCGGTCTCGGCCTCGCCAGGCCATCCCATCCTCATCGACAAGTTCCTCGAGGACGCCGTCGAGCTCGACGTCGATGCGGTCGCGGACGCGACCGGCGCGGTCGTGATCGGCGGGATCATGGAGCACATCGAAGAGGCCGGCATCCATTCGGGCGACAGCTCCTGCGTGATTCCGCCCCACAAGGTGATCGATCGCCACGTGGCGTTGATCCGCGACTACACCCGGCGCATCGCCCGGGCTCTGAAAGTCGTCGGCCTCATGAACGCCCAGTTTGCGATCAAGGAGGACACGATTTACGTGCTCGAAGTGAATCCGCGGGCATCGCGCACCGTGCCGTACCTGTCGAAGGCGACGGGTGTGCCGCTCGCCAAGGTGGCGGCGCGCGTCATGATCGGCCGGACGCTCGCGCAGCTGGGGCTCACGGAGGATCTCGAAGTCTCCGGATTCTTCGTGAAGACGCCGGTGTTTCCGTTCGTGCGGTTCCCGGGCGTGGACACCATCCTCGGTCCCGAAATGAAGTCCACCGGCGAGGTGATGGGTGGCGCGTCGACGTTCGGGAGTGCGTTCGCCAAGGCGCAGCTCGCCGCCGGGGTCCGGCTGCCCGCGGAGGGCACCGCCTTCATCAGCGTCAACAATCACGACAAGCCCGCGGTCGTGCAGATCGCGCGCGACCTGAGCGAACTGGGCTTCCGTCTGCTCGCGACCCGGGGCACGGCGAACTACCTTCGCGCACACAAGCTGGACGTCGAAATCGTGTTCAAGGTGAACGAGGGGCGCCCGCACGTCGGGGACGAGATCCTCAACAACAAGATCCAGCTCGTCATCAACACGCCGCTCGGGCGCGAGTCGTTCTTCGACGATCGCACGGTCCGGCGGATCGCGATGATGCACGGCGTGCCCTCCATTACCACGCTGACGGGCGCGGCGGCGGCCGTGAACGCGATCAAAGCGCTCCGCACCGAAGGGCTCACCGTCCGCACCCTGCAGGAGTACCACGCAGAAGCGGCGATGCGAAAGGCCTGAGCGGGGCGCAGATTCTGCCCGGGTCTGGCTGGCACTTGCCAGATCAGGCTTGTTTTTCCGTCGTTCGAAATCGCGCCGATCTTGCACTCGATCCTCTGGTGCGCACCCCGGCTTCCCTCGTCGCCATCCCATTCCTGGCCGGTAGCGCGGCTGGCCTGCTGCTTCCCGATACGAGTGTCCATTCGGTAGCGCTGCCAGCGGCCGGCGCCGCTGTCCTGGCACTGATCGCCGCCTGCGGCTCCGTTGACGGGGGCGACGAGGCTGTGTTGGTGGTGGCTCTCCTCCTCGGATGTGCGGCCGGCGGGGTGTCGCTCGGGATCACCGCGGCGCACGAGGCCTACGCTCCGCCGTTGCGCGCGTGGTTCGACGGCCGCGCCGACCCGTCAGCGCCCGCCGACCCGGTCCGGATTACCGGCGTCCTTCGGGAGGACGCCGCGCCAGGCGCTCTCGGTGTCTCCCTCGCGATTGATGTCACGACCGTGAGCGATCGGCCGTCGAGGGGAGGGGTGCGCGTCTCCGTCGGCGGGGTATCCGTCGTCGACAAGCTCGCGGGCTGGCGCGCCGGCCGTTCGGTATCCATGCCGGCGACGCTGCGCCTTCCGGCGTTCTACGGCGATCCAGGAGTCCCGGACGACGGCCGCGCGCTCGCCCGTCGCGGCATCGTGCTGGTGGGATCCGTGAAGAGCGCGGCACTCGTCGAGGTCGTGGCCAGGGGCAGTCCGCTTCAGGAGATCTCTTCGGCCGCGCGCGGGTGGGCGCGCGCCCGCCTTGGCGAGTATGTGGGTCGCTGGAGTGCCGAGTCCGGCGCGATTGCCGCCGCCATCCTGATCGGCGACCGATCGGGCCTCTCCGACGAGGACCAGCGGCGGCTGCAGGAGGCGGGCACGTACCATGTGATCGCGATTTCCGGCGGGAACATCGCCGTTCTGACGGCGATCCTCCTGGCGGCGATGCGGGTGGCGCGCGTGCCCGCCCGTACGGCGGCGGGTGTCTCGATCGTCGTCTTGATTTTCTACGGACAGCTGACGGGATCGAGCGCCTCCGTGGCCCGCGCCGTGACGGGTGCGTGTGTGTATCTCAGCGGGAGGATCCTCGATCACCGCGGCCCTGCCGTGAATGCGCTGGCGGTCGCAGCGGTGGCTGGCGTGGCGCTCTCGCCGATGGCGGTGTTCGACGCGGGTTTCGTGCTTTCGTTCGGCGCGACGCTCGGCATCCTTCTCGGCGCGCCGAAGATGCTGGCGTGGGTGCTCGCGGGGCGGGAGTCTCGCCGCAGCGTCCCGCGGCGGGTCGTCAACGCGTCGGCGGCCCTCCTGGTGGCTACGGTCTGCGCGGAGCTGGCGCTTGCGCCTGTGAGCGCCGCCGTGTTCTCGCGGGTCACCTTCGCCGGGCTGTTCCTCAACTTCGCCGCGATCCCGCTGATGGCGATCGTGCAGGCCGCCTCGATGGCCACCCTCGCCGCCGCCCCGGTCGCGCACGTGATCGCACGTGCCGCCGGATATGCCACGCACCTTGCCGCATACGCGCTGATTCGATCGTCGCGGCTGGTGGATTTCGCCCCATGGCTCGCGCGCGATGTCGCCCCTCCGTCGTGGGGTCTCGTGTCGGTCTATTACTCGTGCTGCGCCGCGTGTCTCGCCGGCTCCCGGTTCGCCCGCGCTGGCGCTGCGGGGCTCGCGGTCTGCGGCGCGACCATGTTGACCGGCCCGGTGGCGTTCACCGCCGGCGGGGTGCCCCCACCGGCTTCCGGGAAGCTGCGCGTGGTGTTCCTGGACGTCGGCCAGGGAGACGCGACGATGGTCCGAATGCCGGATGGCAGGACGATGATGGTGGACGCGGGAGGAGTGGCGGGGTCCAGCTTCGACATTGGCGAACGTGTGGTCGCGCCGTCGCTCCGGGCGCTCGGCCTGCGCCGCCTGAACACGCTCGTGATTACGCACGGCGATCCCGATCACATCGGCGGCGCCCCGGCCGTGATGCGACGATTCGGGCCCGCGGTCCTCTGGGAAGGCATCCCCGTTCCGTCCCACATGAAGCTCACCGAACTGGCGGACGCCGCCACGGCCGGGCACGTCGTCTGGCGCACGGTGCAGGCAGGAGATCAGGAGCGGAACGGACCGGTGGAGATCCGCGTTCTGCACCCGTCGCCGCCGGAATGGGAGCGCCAGCGGGTCCGGAACGATGATTCCGTCGTGATCGAGCTCCGGATCGGCGACGTCTCGTTCGTGCTTCCCGGAGATATCGGTGCGGAGGGCGAGCGCGCCGTCGTCCGCAACCTCAGGCTTCGTCCGATCGCGATTATCAAGGCGCCGCACCATGGCAGTGCGACCTCGAGCACCCTGCCCTTCATCCAGGCCGCGCATCCTGCGGCGGTCGTCTTCAGTGCCGGACGTGGGAACCGGTTCGGTCACCCGGCGCCGCTCGTCGTCGAACGGTATCAGCGGGGGGGAGCGCGGGCGTTCCGGACGGACCAGGATGGGGCGGTGATGATGGATACGGACGGAGTCAGCGTGGAAATCTCAACCTGGAGCGGCAGGCAAATGACGTTGCGGCGCCCCTGACTGAGCAGCGTGCAGGCCCTATTTCTCCCGTGCCTTGACGCGTTCCCATTCGGCATCCATCTCGTCGAGCGATGAATCGTGGACGGTGCGCCCGCGGGCCTCGAGGGCCTGCTCGACCGCCTCGAACCGCGCGCTGAACTTCTCATTCGCCTTGCGGAGGGCCGACTCCGGCTCGACCCCGAGCCGCCGCGCGAGGTTCGCAATCGAGAACAGCAGGTCGCCGATCTCCTCTTCCGTCCTGACGGCGCCCTCGCTCTCCACGGCCCGGCGCACCTCAGCGACTTCCTCCTCGATCTTTGCGACGACATCCGCCGTGCGGGCCCATTCGAATCCGACGGCCCCGACCCGACTCCCGATCTCGTGCGCCCGCAGCAGGGCTGGGAGGGCCTTGGGAATGCCACGGAGCAGAGACCGCCGCTGACCCGCATCCGTCTGCTCGCGCGCCTTGATCTGTTCCCATTGTTCGAGAACCTGTCCAGCCGTGCTGACCGTGGTGGCCTCCCCGGTAAAGACATGGGGGTGGCGGCGAACGAGCTTGGCCGTGATCGCGCGCAGCGCATCGGCAACGCTGAAGCGTCCTTCGTCGGACTCGATTTGCGCCAGGAACACGCCTTCGAACAGCAGGTCTCCAATTTCGCCTCGCAGCGCGTCGTGGTCGCCGCGATCGATGGCATCGAGGACTTCGTACGTTTCTTCGAGGACGAATCCCCGCAGCGACTCGAGGGTCTGCTCGCGATCCCACGGGCATCCGCCCGGCGCGCGCAGCCGCGCCATGATGTCCACGAGTTGTTGGAAGGCGTCACCGGCGGACGTGCGGGAGGCTGGCGCCGGTGAGCGGTTGGTGCGTCCATCGTCGGGCGCGCGTGACGATGCTGCGGCAGCGGTGCGCGCGCGTTTCGCCATATTGACTATGCTAGCATCTGAGCGTGGAAACCCCGGAAACAGGCCTGACGTTCAGCGGCTTCATCCTGTCGCTCGCGACGACGGCGGCCGTGCATTTCGGCGACATCGCCGACCCCAACACTCGCGAGCGCGCGGAGCCGAACCTTGCCGCCGCCGCGCAGATGATCGAGCTCATCGCGATGCTCCAGGAGCGTACGAAGGGCAACCTGATCGAGCCCGAAGAACGGCTGGTGGACGATTTGCTCTATGAACTCCGCCTCCGGTTCGTCCAGGCGCAGCAGGGCGACAAGCGCATCATCGAGCCGTAACGTTCCCTTGTGAAGGTCACTTTTCTCGGCACGGGCACGTCGCACGGCGTGCCGATGATCGGGTGCGACTGCGCCGTCTGCCGGTCGAGCGATCCCCGCGACAAACGGCTGCGCCCCTCGGTGGTGGTCGAGACCGCCGGCGGCCTGTCCCTGCTGATCGATGCCGGCCCTGACCTTCGCGCCCAGGCCCTGGCGTTCGGGATCCGGCGTGTGGATGCGGTGTTCTTCACTCATGGCCACGCCGACCACATACTCGGACTCGACGAGATCAGGCGGTTCAACACGCTCCAGGGCGCCTCCATGCCGGGCTTCGCCGACGACATCACCGTCAGCGAAATCCGAAGGGTGTTCGCCTACGCCTTCGATCCTGCGACGCCTCGCGGCGGGGGCATTCCGCAACTCGAGCTCTTCACCATCCAGGGCCCGTTCTGCGTGGGTGGCCAGGAAGTCGTCCCCGTGCCCATCTTCCATGGCGGCCGCCCGCTCCTGGGGTTCAGGTTCGGCGCCTTTGCGTATCTGACCGATTGCAGCAGGATTCCGGACGAGTCGTGGCCACTACTGGCCGGCCTCGACGCGCTCGTGCTCGACGCGCTGCGCGAGGAGCGGCACCCGACACACTTTTCACTCGACGAGGCCGTCGAAGCCGCGCGCCGTGCCGGGGCTGCCCGAACATACTTCACGCACATGTCGCACCACCTCGGGCACGCCGCCACCTGCGCCGATCTCCCTCGAGGCATCGAGCTGGCCTATGATGGCCTTGTCCTGACGCTGTGACAGCTGTCAGCCCTCAGCCATCGGTCATCAGCGCGGTCGGCTGCCGGCTCGGGGGAGACCTGAGAGCCGGCGGCGGGATACCGCTGAACACTGAGAACTGATTTGCAGACCGCCTACTTTCCAGACGATCCTCCGCCGCGCTGGCACCAGCCGGTGCTGGCGCTCGGCAATTTCGACGGCCTGCACCGCGGCCACATGAAGATCATCGATCGCGTCCGCCGCCGCGCCGGCGAGCGCGCCGGCACCCCCGCGGCGATGACGTTCGAGCCCCATCCTCCGCGCGTCCTTCGGCCGGACCGGGCCCCGGCGCTCCTCATGACCGCCGAACAGAAGATCGAGGCCCTCGCGCGCTCCGGCATGCAGGGGGTCGCGGTCGTGCGTTTCACGGAGGACCTGTCCCGATGGGATCCCGAAGCCTTCGTGCGGACGGTGCTCGTCGAGTGGCTGCATGTCGCGGAGGTCTGGGTGGGGGCCAACTTCCTCTTCGGCCATGAGCGGGCCGGCACGTTCACGGTGCTTCGCAGCCTCGGAGCGCGGTACGGGTTTCGAGCCGAGAAAATCGACCCCGTCCGGTACAAGGACTTCGTCGTCAGCAGCACTCGCATCCGGCGCCTCCTCGCCGAGGGCCGGGTCGACGAGGCGGCGGCGCTCCTCGGCCACCATTACTTCGTCGACGGCGCCGTGGCCCGGGGCGCCGGCCGCGGGCGCGGGCTCGGGTTTCCGACAGCGAATATCGCGACCGCCAACGAGCTCGTTCCGCCGGCCGGCGTCTATGCCACGACCGTGACGATTGACGGGATCGTGCATCCGTCGATCACGAACATCGGCATGCGCCCGACGTTCGCGGACGTCGGGCAGCCGGTGGTCGAGACCCACATTTTCGACATGGACCAGGATCTCTACGACATGGGCGTGCGGCTGTCTTTCGTGCAGCGGCTGAGGGACGAACGCGCGTTTCCCGATGTCGACGCGCTCCGCGCGCAGATCGATGCCGACTGCAGGAGCGCGCGGCGGCTCTTCGGGCGCATTTCGCTGTAGAATCGTCGGGTATGTCCGCGCCCGACACGCTCGTGCTCCGATTGTCGGTTCCGGCGGAAGGCGTGTTGCGCGTCGTGGCGGCGGAGATTGCCACACGGATCGCCGAGTACCTCGGAGAGAAGCCTCTCGACGCCGTCGCGGTATCGACGGCGCTCGAAGGGGTGGCCGCGCGGGTCGCGCCCACGGGCGGTGAGGGCGATATCGAATTCGATTTCCGGCAGGTCGACGGGGAACTGCTGATCGAAGCGCGGTTCGGCAGTCGATCCTCCGAGGTGCGATGCCCCTTGCCCGCCTGAGCGTGGCGGCGCGCCGGCCGGCTTCCTGATCCCATGCTCCTGTACAACACGCTGACGCGCCGCGAAGAAGAGTTCGCGCCCTCGAGGGGCAATGTCGTCCGCATGTACACGTGCGGACTGACGGTCTACGCCCGGGGACACATCGGAAATTTCCGCACCTTCGTCGCGCTCGATGTCCTTCGCCGCGCCCTCAGGTATCAGGCAGGCTTCGAGGTCCGCCAGGTGATGAACTTCACGGACGTCGACGACCGCACGATCCTGGAAGCGCAGAAAGCCGGCGTGCCGCTCCGCGAATACACCGGCCGCTACATCGATGCCTTTCGCGAGGATGCGGCGGCGCTCGGTCTCGAACCGGTCGAGGAGAACCCCCGCGCAACCGATCCCGAGAACCTGGCCGCGATGGGCGAGACGATCAAGGCCCTCGAGCGGAACGGCCACACGTACGCGAGCGACGGCTCGATTTACTTCAAGATCTCGACGTTCCCCGATTACGGCAAGCTCGCACACCTCGATCACTCAGGGATCAAGAGCGGGGCTCGTATCGATTCGGACAAGTACGACAAGGAGAATGCGCGCGACTTCGTCCTCTGGAAAGCGACGAAGGAGGGGGAGCCCACGTGGGATCCCGGGATTGGCCCCGGCCGTCCGGGATGGCACATCGAGTGCTCCGCGATGGCGCTGCGGCTGCTCGGCGAGGCGCCCATCGACATCCATGCCGGCGGCGTCGACCTCATCTTCCCGCACCACGAGAACGAAATCGCCCAGAGCGAAGGGGCCACGGGCTCACAATTCTCGCGCTTCTGGGTGCACGTCGAGCACCTGATGATCGACGACGAGGAGGGGACGACGAAAGGGGCCGAGAAGATGTCGAAGTCCCTCGGCAACGTCTACAACCTTCGCGACATCGTCGAGCGGGGCTTCCGCCCGTCGGCGCTGCGGTATCTGTACATGGGCGTGCACTATCGCAAGCAGCTCAAGTTTTCGTGGACCGCCATGGCGCAGGCGGAGGAAGCGATCAAGAGGCTGACCGATTTTCTGGCGCGTCTCGCCACCCTGCGTGCCGGAGACGCCCACCCCGATGTGGCCGCGAAGCGGCGCGACGCCGAGCTGGCATTCGGCCAGCACATGGCGCACGACGTCAATACCGCCGCTGCCATTGGCGTGATGTTCGACCTCGTGCGCGCCCTGAATTCCGCCATCGATTCCGGCGATCTCACGCAAGGTGATGCACCGGGCGTGCGGGCGACCTTCGATCGCTTCGACCAGGTGCTCGGCGTGCTCGCGCTGCGGCGGCTCGAGGATGAGCGGCCCCCAGTGCCGGTGGACGAGATCGAGGCGATGATCGCCGCGCGCAGGGCCGCCCGGCGGGCGCGCAATTTCGCCGAGGCGGATCGGATCCGGAAGGATCTCGATTCGCGTGGCATCGTGCTCGAGGACACCGGATCGACGACGCGCTGGAAGGCGAAGTAGGACGCAGGAACACGCGCGTCAGCGTTTCGCTGACCGGCTTGTGCGTCCACCTGTCGGGGGGACGTTTCGTTCCAGACCATGAACGCACCAGACATCAGGACGCCGCTGCCCGGGCCGAAGGCAAAAGCGATCATCGATCGTGATCGCCGGTTCGTGTCCCCCTCGTACACCCGCGACTACCCGTTCGTCATTGCACGCGGCGAAGGTGCGGTCGTCGAGGACGTGGACGGCAACCGGTTCCTCGACTGCGCGGCCGGCATCGCGGTCAATTCGACGGGCGTCTCACACCCGGATGTCGTCGCCGCCATCGTCGCCCAGGCGCAGAAATTCATCCACATGTCCGGCACCGACTTCTACTACGAGCCGCAGGTGCGACTCGCGGAGGATCTCGCCTCCATCGTGCCGATTGAAGGAGAGGTCAGAACGTTCTTCGGTAACTCGGGCACGGAGGCGACCGAGGCCGCCCTCAAGCTGGCGCGGTATCACACCCGGCGGCAGGGCGTGATCGCGTTCATGGGGGCGTTCCACGGCCGATCGCTCGGTGCGCTGGCGCTGACCGCCAGCAAGGTCATCCAGCGCCGGGGCTTCTCGCCGTTCATGCCCGGCGTGTATCACGCGCCGTACCCGGACACCTACCGCTTCGACGGCAGCGCCGACCAGTGCGCCGAACTGGCGTTGTCATTCATCCGCGATCAGATCCTCGTCCACCTCATTTCGCCGGATGAAGTGTCCGCCATTGTCGTCGAGCCCATCCAGGGCGAAGGTGGATACCTCGTGCCGCCGAAGGCGTTCCTGCAGGGGCTGCGGGAGCTCACCACGCAGCACGGGATGGTGTTCGTAGTCGACGAGGTGCAGTCCGGGATGGGGCGGACGGGACGGATGTTCGCCTGCGAGCATTTCGACCTGAAGGCGGACGTCGTGAACATCGCCAAGGGGATCGCCTCCGGCCTGCCACTCGGCGTAACGTGCGCGCGCGCCGAGATCATGACCTGGCCTCCGGGAGCGCATGCGAGCACGTTCGGCGGCAACCCCGTGTCGTGCGCCGCGGCGAATGCCACGATCGCCTTGCTGAAGGCCTCCCTCGTCAGCAACGCCGCAGCCGTCGGCGCCTACCTCTTCGAGGGGCTGCGCGCCCTGCAGCCGAAATACCCGCTGATCGGCGATGTCCGTGGCCGCGGTCTCATGATCGGGATCGAGCTCGTGCGCGACCCGAAGACGAAGGAGCGCGCGGTCGAGGAGCGCAACGCCCTCGTCCAGGCCATGTTCCGGCGGGGTGTGCTGATCCTGGGGGCGGGGAAGAACGCGCTTCGGCTGGCGCCGCCGCTGGTGTTTTCGAAGGCGCAGGCCGACAGCCTCCTGGACGTGTTCGACAAGGCGCTTGCCGAAGTGACACAGAGTACGTAGGGCGGAGCTTTCGCTCCGCCTCAGCCGCCCGGTCGCGTGATTGCATCGTCGGTGGAGGCCCACATGACGATGGAGCGGCAGGCGTTCGGGAAAGCCGGGGAAGACCTGGCGGTTCGGGAGCTGGAGCGGCGAGGGTACGAAATTCTTGATCGCCGCTACCGGACCCGGCATGGCGAAATCGACGTGGTCGCGCGCGAGGGGGGCGCGACCGTGTTCGTCGAGGTGAAGGCGCGGGCGACTGCCGAGTTCGGGAGCGCCGCTGCGGCCGTGACGCCGCAGAAGCAGCGTCGGCTGCACTCCATGGCGCTGGACTACCTGGCCCGGCACCGGCTGTTCGGCGGGCCCTGCCGTTTCGACGTCGTCGCCGTCGACGGGACTGGGGCCGCAGCCGTCGTGACCGTCTACCGGTCGGCATTCCAGACGGCGTGAGCCGCTCCCCCCGCCTTGATTGGCCGACGGACGCTGTGGTACGATTGCCCCTTCCGGACATTTATCGTGGCCGTTCATGTGGCGGCCGTGCGTCCCCGGGTGAGCGGGAATAACTCAGTGGTAGAGTGCGACCTTGCCAAGGTCGAAGTCGCGGGTTCGAATCCCGTTTCCCGCTCCATTTTTGACCGTTGTTCGCAGAAGCGTCAGACCATGCATCTCGCCATCGGCCCCCGGACACGCTGTTGTCCGTGTCCCTAGCACACGGCCGGGATTCCTTCGTCCAATCAGGCTCTCCGACCGGCGCCGTCGCCAAGTGGTAAGGCAGAGGTCTGCAAAACCTCCATCCCCGGTTCAAATCCGGGCGGCGCCTCCAATTTTCCTTAGGAAATCTACTCGTCCCACGTCGTGCGCTCCCTCCGAAACGGGCTGACCGTAGCTAAACCGTAACCTTCGCGCGGATCGGACTCCGCGCGTCGAGCTTCCGAACGGCCTCGCGGAGGTCGTTCTCGCTGACGATGTTGTACCGCTCGAAGACGCTGCGCGTCTTATGGCCGGTGAGCT
>JANMCN010000236.1:0-7152 GCA_031361295.1 Acidobacteriota bacterium
CGTCGACGCTTCCGCCACGCACGCCCAACTCGAGTCCGGTGAATTTTTTGGCCGGGCCGTGACCGTCCGGCGGGTTGCGGGTCTGGTGCTCGTCGACTCGCTGCACGGCGGCGGTCTGCGGGTCCCGCGCCACCATCACGAGCACGCTTACCTCTCGCTGATTCGCAACGGCAGCTTCGTCGAGACCTATGGCCGCCGCAGGCGCGTCGCCGTTCCTGGCATGCTGCTTGTGAACCCCCCCGGCGAAGAGCACTCCGAGCACATGGACGCTCACCCGGTGTCGTCGTTGAACATCGAGCTGGACTCGGTCTGGCTGCGCCAGCTGTTCGAAGCTGGCTCGCCACTCGATCGATCGGCGCACCTTCGGGACCAACAGATCGTATTTCTCGGAGAACGTCTGTTGCGTGAAGTCACCCGTCGGGACGCAGACTCGGCGTTGGCGATCGAGACCCTGACGTCGGAGATTCTGTACGCGGCCCTGGGGCGACGCCACTGTCCACCGGATCGTGCCATGCCGAGGTGGCTTCGTGAAGTCGCCGATCTCATTGACGGCACACTGGCACACCCGCCCGGACTGGCGGCGCTCGCACGAGAAGCGGGCGTGCACCCGGTCCACTTCGCGGTCGTGTTCAGGCGCTATTACGGCTGCTCGCTGGGGGAGTACTCCAGGCGCCGGCGGCTCGACGCGGCTCGGCAACGCATCGCCGACGCGAGTATCTCACTGTCCCGAATCGCACTCGACCTGGGGTTCGCTGACCAGAGTCATTTCACACGGACGTTCAAGCGGTTCACTGGCATGACCCCGCAGCAGTACCGCACCTTTCTCGCGTTCAAGACGCGGTGAGCGGCGGGCCGGTAAGGTGTGGAAGCCAACTGATGGCACCACCAACCGGAGGCTCGAATGTCACGAATCGCACTGATTCTCGGTCCTGTTCTGTTCTTCGCCGGCTCACGATCGCACGAACCGGAGGAGCTTCGCGGGGGCCAACTCGGAGCGACTCCCCGAAGGCCCGCAGGGCGCTCACGATCGTTTGCGCTCTGCGCCGTGGCCCTGCTTGCTTGGCTGATGGTGAGCGGGTGCGGAGGCGGCACCACGGCGCCGTCCTCCACTCCGCCTCCGCCCACGTCCACTGCCCCGGCTGCCCTGCAGGGAGCATGGGTCACGGTGCTCCCCGGCACCGAGGAGAGGGTCACGCTGACACTCGGCGCGACCAGTTATCAGATCACACGACCACCCAATCAGGCGTCAGGTACGATCGCCGTCTCCGACGACCGCATCGAGTTCTCCGGCTCGACCGTATGCGCCGGCCGCGGGCCCTATCGCTGGTCCCTGACCGGAGGTTCGCTCGTGTTCACGGCCATCTCGGCCGACGCGTGTCCCGGGCGCAGCGAGGTGCTCGCCGGTTACACCTACAGCAAGAGCGGGTGAACGGTCCGTCGCCGCGCCCTGACGCCCAACAGCCGAGCGCTACTCGAGAAACGGCCGCACCAGCGTCGTCCACCGCGCGTAAACCTTCGGCGTCATGTGCAGCCCGTCCGACACGAACAGGTCGGCGCGCGGCTTCTCGTCCCACCCGAGCATCGGCCCGTCCACGTCGACATACCCGACACGATCGTCCGTCTCGCGATAACCCCGGATGACCGCATTCGCATCGCGCACCTTGCCGACAATCGCCCACCGCTCCAGGCTCGGCTTGATCCCGATGAACAGAATCCGGGTCTCCGGCAGCGCCTTGTGCACCCTGCGGACAAACGACGTGTAATCCGCCAGCACGACCTCCGGCGACGTGCCCTCGGCGAGGTCGTTGTACCCGGCATAAAAGACAATCGTCAAAGGTTTGTGCCGAATCACCAGCAGGTCGACATTCGCACCGGAGTCGGCTATCTGGGATCCGTCCGGCTATCCTGCCGCACGGGGCCCCAACGCGCACGCGCTGGCCGCGTTTCGCGGCGCGCCGGTCCTGCAGCATGATAGGACCGTGACTGAAGCTGGAAGCCCCGCGAGCGTCGAGCTCGCCCCCGGCGCCGTGCATCTCCCCGGCCACCTCGCCCTCGACGACCAGGAGTCGGTTGCCAGCACGTGCCTGGCGCTCGGCGCCGGACCGTCCGGCTTCTACACTCCCGTCGTCCGCGGCGGCGGGACGATGAGCGTACGGATGATGTGCCTGGGACGGCACTGGAACGCACGCACCTACAGCTATCAAGACCTCAGAGGGGACATCGACCATCTCCCGCCGCAGCCCCTGCCACCAGACCTGGCCCTCCTCGCCACCCGCGCCGCCGCCGCGGCGCGCTTTACCTTCGTCCCCGACATTTGCATCGTCAATCTCTACACCGCCAGCAGCCGCATGGGGCTGCACCAGGACAAGGACGAATCTCCCGACTCGATCGCGAGGGGTGAGCCGGTCGTCTCGCTCTCCCTCGGCGACGCGGCGAGGTTCCTGTTCGGCGGCCTGAAGCGGCGCGACCCGGTGACGAAGTTGTGTCTGGAGTCCGGCGACGCGTTCGTCTTCGGCGGAGCCTCCCGCCTGCGGTACCACGGCGTCACCGGGATCGTGGCCGGCACGGCACCCGCTGGCATTGGCTTCGACGGGCGGCTGAACCTGACGTTTCGAAAGTACTGACGCCGATGGGCACGCGCACCGCCTCCGCCGCAGACGTGCCCACGCTCGAACGTCTGATCAATGCCGCCTACGTGGTGGAGCGTTTCTTCAAGGTCGGCGATCGCATCACCGCCGACGGGGTCCGCATGCAGCAGGCCATGGGGACGTTCCTGCTGCTCGAGCGGGACGACGGACCCGTGGGCGCCGTCTACGTGGAGGTGCGCGGCGACCGCGGGTACATCGGCCTCCTGTCGGTGGACCCCCCGCATCAGGGCGGAGGCTGCGGGCGCGCGCTCATGGCGGCGGCCGAGGACTACTGCCGACGCAAGGGAGCCCCCATGCGGATCTGCGCGTGGTGAATCTCAGGGAAGAGCTGACCCCGTTTTACCGGCACCTGGGCTACGCCGAATGCGGAACGGAGCCGTTCTCCGACGCCGCCGAGGCCACACGCCCGTGTCATTTCGTCCTCATGACCAAACCTCTGGTCGAACAGCCCGTCTGAGAGGATGATGACGGGGTGTCTAGTCCAGCATCCCCCTT
Source organism: Acidobacteriota bacterium (assembly GCA_031361295.1). Taxonomy (GTDB): domain Bacteria; phylum Acidobacteriota; class Vicinamibacteria; order Vicinamibacterales; family 2-12-FULL-66-21; genus JALZOC01. The sequence continues at coordinate 3,144 of JANMCN010000236.1, forward strand.
CGTCGTCACCGACGGCCGGCACTTCCGGCTGCACCGCATGGATCCGCGCGGTTCCAGCCATTTATCCCTGTCCAAGGAAGAGGCCGCGGCGCAGCTGCCGGACGCGGTGGCCAGGCTGGCCGCACTACAGGAGAAGCTGTACGCCCATAGCCGCTGGGGCGTTCTGCTGATCTTCCAGGCCATGGACGCGGCCGGCAAAGACAGCGTGATCAAGCACGTCCTTTCCGGGGTGAATCCGCAGGGGTGCCAGGTCGCCGCCTTCAAGGTCCCCTCGTCCGAGGAACTGAACCACGATTTTCTCTGGCGGACCACGGCGCGCCTGCCTGAGCGGGGGCGCATCGGCGTGTTCAACCGGTCGTACTACGAAGAAGTGCTGGTGGCCCGGGTGCATCCCGAGCTGCTGGATAACCAGAAGCTGCCCGCTGAACTGGTCACCGCGCAGATCTGGAAGGAGCGGTTCGAGGACATCGCCGCGTTCGAGCGTCATCTCGCACGAAGCGGGTTCGTCATCAGGAAGTTCTTCTTGAACGTCTCGAAGGAGGAGCAGCGGCAGCGCTTCCTGAAGCGGCTCGAGGAGCCGGCCAAGCGCTGGAAGTTTTCCCTGGGCGATGTGCGGGAACGCGAGCGCTGGGACGATTACATGCGGGCGTACGAGGACATGATTCGCCACACCAGTTCCCCCGACGCGCCGTGGATTGTCGTGCCGGCCGACAGGAAATGGTTCGCCCACCACGTGGTCGCGGCGGCGGTCATCGAGGCGCTCGAACAACTCGACCTGAAGCTCCCGACGATGCGCGCGCCGCAACGCCGCGATCTGGAGCGTGCAAAGGGGGAGCTCGAGCGGCAGGCCCCGAAACGCTCCTGACGCGAATGTAATCGGCGGTCGGAAATTGTGACGTCGCCAGGAGGCCTGCGTTCCGCGCTCCCCCGCCAACGCTCCGCACGATGCCGATCCACGCGCGGAACGTGAATTGCGGATGCCCGGCCGCAACGTCGCACGGCGCATATCGCACGTGTGGCACGTTGCACGTGTGGCACGTCGCACGTCGCACGTCGCACGTTGCACGTTGCACGTCGCACGTCGCACGTCGCACGTCGCACGTCGCACGTCGCACGGTGGTACGTTGAACGTGGCACGTCGCACGTTGCACGGTGGCACGTTGCACGTGTTGCACGTTGCACGTTGAACGTGGCACGTTTTGTCCGGAGGGGCACATGGACGGTAAATCGGAAATCGGTGCATCGGTCGTCATCAAGGGCCAGGTCATCGCGAACGAAGATCTGGTGATCAGCGGCCGCGTCGAAGGGTCGATCAGCGTGGAGGGTCATGCCCTCATCATCACGGCCGGGGCGCATCTCGTTGCGGACGCCGAGGCACGGGCGATTGAGGTGCAGGGCAACGTTTCGGGCGTGCTGTGTGCGGCCGAGCTGATTGCGCTCGGCGCCTCTGCCCACGTGGTGGGCGAAGTGAGCGCGCCGTCGCTCCGGATGCACGACGGCGCCGTGCTGCAAGGCAAGTGCGAGACGACGCGCGGCGCGCGCAAAGCGGGCCTGCAGCTCGCCTCGTAGCCGCCGGCCGCCGCTACTTCTTCGTCGCGAGGATCTTCTCGATCTCGTCCATGACGCGGTTCATCTTCCGCATTGTGAGCTCGAGGGGCTCGTCGGTCGTCATGTCGACGCCGGCGTCCTTCAGCAGGTCAATCGGGTATTTCGATCCACCGGCGCCGAGGAACGCCAGATATCGCCTGGTGGCCGCCGGATCCCGGGCCAGCACCTTTTCCGACAGTGCGGACGACGCGGTGAACGAGGTTGCGTACTGGAACACGTAGAAATTCCGGTAGAAGTGCGGGATGAAGGCCCATTCGTGCCGGATGTCGTCGTCCACGATGCAGATCCCCTTGTCGTGGCCGTAGTACTTCTTCGTGATGTCCGCGTACAGCTTTGAGAGGGCGTCGCCTGTCAGCGGCTCGCCCTTCTCCGCCATTTCGTGCGTCCGCAGCTCGAACTCGGCGAACTGCGTCTGGCGAAACACCGTCCCCTTGATCCCCTCCAGGTAGTTGCCGAGCAGCGACAGCTTCGTGTCGTTGTCGGTGATCGTCTTCAGCATGTGATCGATGAGCAGGGCCTCGTTGAAGGTGGAGGCGACCTCGGCCACGAACGTCGGATACCCGGCGAGGGGGTACGGCTGCGTCTTGTTGGAAAAGTACGATTGCATCGTGTGCCCGAGCTCGTGAGCGACAGTGCTGACGTCCGTGTACTTGCCGTTGTAATTGAGCAGCATGTAGGGGTGCACGTCGTACGCGCCGCCGTTCGAGTACGCGCCCGACCGCTTTCCCGGGGTCGGGTAGAGGTCGATCCACCGCTCGGTGAATGCCCGCCTGGCGGCGGTCGCGTACTCGTCGCCGAGCGGCTCGAGCGACGCCATGACCTGGTGTTCGGCCTCTTCTGCGGTGTAGGTCAGGTCGACCGACGAGACGAGCGGTGCGTACAGGTCGTAGTAATGGAGCTCGGGGAGACCCATCATGCGCTTGCGGAGGGCCAGGTACCGGTGGAACGTCGGCAGATTCCTGTTCACGCCGTCGATGAGACGCATATAGACCGACGTCGGGATGTTGGCTCCATCGAGCGATCCTTCGAGCGCGCTCTGGTAGTGGCGCGTTTTCGCGTAGAACTCGTCGGCCTGCACCTGTGCGTTCATGGTCGCGCCGAACGTGCCCCGGAACGCCCCGAGCGAACCAAAGAACGTGGACATCACCTTCTCGCGATCGGCGCGATTGGGAACGGTGCGATAGAGGCTGAAACCTGAGCTGTCGAGCTTGACGCTCCTGCCGTCGGAGAGCGTGACCGTCGGATATGGAAAGTCCGCATCCGACAGGATGCCGAAGATGTTCGAGGCGCCGCCCGCGACCACGGACGCGCTCGCCAGGATGCGCTCTTCAGCGTCGGAGAGCGTGTGATCCCGACGGCGCAGAATGTCGTGGAGGTAGAGCGTGTAGACCTTCAGGCGGGGCTCCGCGGCGATCGATCTGTCGATCGCGGCCGGGTCGATCTTCAGGATCTCCGGTTCCACGAATGCCGTCTCGGCCCCCAGGTTCGCGCCGATCTGCGAGATCTCCTGTTGCAGGCCCTGATACGTGCTGACTCGGGTGTCCTGGTCCGACATCATCCCGGCGTAGACGGCGAGCCGCGAAAATTCCCTCGAGATGCGGCTGACGAGCTCGAGTCCGTCCGCCAATTTCTGGGGCGACGATCCGAGGGTACCTTTGAAGGGTCGAACCGTCGGGATTTCAGCGACCATCCGGTCCATCGCAGCCCGCCAGGCCTGGTCGTCCGGGTAGATCTCCGACAGGTTCCACCGGTATTTCTCGGGGACTTTCGCGCGTTCCTGTTGCTGCGCTCCGAGAGCCGGGCCAGCCGCACCCAGAACGAGGGCGAGCGCCGTGAGGCGCGCGATGAAGTGCATCATGCGTCCGATTATAGCGTCCGGCGGCCTGGCCCAGGCCGTGAACACCGCTTGATTTGTCCCCCCGCAGGTGCGCGATCATGGCGTATGTCGAATCCCATCGATCCCCGGACTGACATCGGACACGTGCACCTCAAGGTCGCTGACCTCGAACGCGCCCTCGCGTTCTATTCGGGGGTGCTCGGGTTCGAGCTGACACAGCGCATGGGCCCCTCGGCAGCGTTCCTGAGCGCCGGCGGGTACCATCACCACATCGGCCTCAACACGTGGGAGAGCCAGGGTGGCGGCCCCGCGGCGGCAGGCACGACCGGGCTGTATCACTTCGCGATTCGTTACCCCGATCGACCCGCGCTCGGCGACGCGTTGCGAAGGATCCGCGATGCCGCGGTGCCGCTCGACGGCGCCAGCGATCACGGCGTCAGCGAAGCCTTGTACCTGCGCGATCCCGATGGGAACGGCCTCGAGCTGTACTGGGATCGGCCCCGTGCCCAGTGGCCCCGCAATGCCGACGGGTCGCTGCAGATGATGACCGCGCGCCTCGATCTG
>JANMCN010000009.1:0-20088 GCA_031361295.1 Acidobacteriota bacterium
TGGCGCATCGATATCCAGGGCAGCCACGGCCCCAGTCACCTGAAAATCAAGTGCGGGCAGGGCTCGTCCGCGCAGTGGGTGCGCGCCCAGATTTTCGAGCAGTACCTGGCCCAGGGATAACGGCGCGCGGATTACCGCGCGGCGCGCTTCCGCGGAGCGGCCTTCGCGGGTTTTTCTTCGAACTCCGCCTTGGCGGCCTTCTTCTTCCCCGTGCTGACGCGGTCCAGGCTCTGGCGGAGCGCATCCATCAGGTTCACGACCTTCGGCGGCGTCTCCTCGGCCGTCGCGATGACTTCCTCGCCGGCGATCTTCGCATCGATGATCCGCTGGAGCTCTTCCTGGTACTCGTCGCGGTACTCGGACAGGTCGAAGGCCCCTTCGAAGTTGCCGATCACCTGCTTGGCGAGCTTGATCTCGTCCGGCTTCACCTTGGCGGGAACCGTGTCGAGCTCGTCGATGTTGTCCATGCTGCGGACTTCCCGCGCGTGCCGCATCGTGTACATCACGAGCCCCTTGTCGCGCGGCTGAACGGCGACGAGGTACTCGCGCCCGTAGAGCGCGAGCTTCCCGATGCCGGCCTTGCCTTTCATGCCCTCCCGCATCACCGCAAATGCCTCGGTCGCCATGGCGCCGTCGGGCGCCAGGTAGTATGGCCGCTCGATGTAAATCGGATCGATGGCGGATGCGTCCGTGAACTGCACGAGGTCGATGACGCGCGTCGACTCGGGACGGACCTTCGAGACGTCCTCCTCCGTCATCACGACGTAGCGCCCCTTTTCGAATTCGTACCCCTTGGCGATTTCCGACATCGGGACCTCGCGCTCGCACGACGGGCACCAGCGCTTCTGCTGGATGCGCGTCTGGCACTCGGCATGGAGCTGGTTGAAGCTGATCGTCGCCGCCGAATCCGTCGCCGGGAAGACCCGGACCGGGATGTTCACGAGGCTGATCTTGAGAAATCCCTTCCACGTCGGACGCGCGGCCATATCGTTCGCTCCTTCTCCGCACCGAGCTGCGCCTGCGCAGCGTCAGCCTTCAGCATTCAGACTCACACTCGAGCCTTCAGCCCTTCTTTTCGCTTCCCGATTATCGGTCCGTTCGGGCGCGTCCAGCACAGGTGCACGGAATTGCGCGGATTGGCGCGAGCTGGCAGTGCCACCATGCGGCAGACTCGCGGCCTGCAGAGCGTCCTGTAACATCGAGATTGCATATGAAATGGCGCGAATCACCCGAAGCGGTGCGTCCGATGCTGGCGACGCTCGCGGACCCTCCGCTCGTGGGCGCGGGGCTCGTGTACGAACCGAAGTACGACGGCATCCGGGCGCTCGTCCACGTGCCGCATGGCCGGAGCCGCGACGGCGTCCGGATCTGGTCCCGCCTGGGGAACGACAAGACGTCTCAGTTCCCGTCCATCGTGCGTGCACTCAGGGACTTGCGCGCCACGCTGCGGGGGCCTGTGTTGATCGACGGCGAGGTGGTGGCGCTCGACGGTGCGGGCCGGCCGGCCGGGTTCCAGCGACTCCAGGGGCGCATCCACCTGACGGATGCGCGCGACGTGGAGAAGATCGACACGGCCCAGCCCGTTGCGCTGATGGCCTTCGATCTGCTGCGGGATGGCGACGACGACCTGCGCGGGCTGCCGCTGACCGCGCGGCGCGCGCGGCTGGAGCGCGTGCTCGCGGCTGCGCTCTCGTCGACGCTCCGCATCAGCGAACAGGCCGCGGGCGATGGGCGACCACTCGAGGCGCGCGCCCGCGCCGAAGGCTGGGAAGGGCTGATCGTCAAGGAGGCGCGGGCCCCGTACCAGTCAGGGCGCCGCAGTCCGTCCTGGCGCAAGTGGAAGATTCTCCACGAGCAGGAGTTCGTCATCGGCGGATGGACGGAGCCGCGGCAGACCCGCCAGCACTTCGGCGCGCTGCTGCTCGGCGTACGCGAGGAGGGAACGGATGCCCTCAAGTACGTCGGACACACGGGCACCGGCTTCAACAGCGCTGAGCTCGCGCGGGTGTCGAAGATCCTGTCGGCTCGGGAGATCGCGCGGTCGCCATTCTCGTCGCGCATCAAGACCAACGAACCGGCGCACTGGGTCCGGCCGGATCTCGTGGCGCAGGTCAAGTTCACCGAGTGGACATCCGACGACAAGCTCCGGCACCCGGTCTATCTCGGGTTGCGCGACGACAAACGCGCCGCCGACGTCGTGCGGGAGGAGCCGCGTGGCGACAGGAGGACACCAAAGACCGGGAGGGCCAGGGCTGCCGCCTCCGCGGAACCGGTCGCGGCCTCGGTCGGATCGCAGTTGCAGGCGCTCGAGGACGCCCGTCGTGACGGGACGGTGAACCTGCCGGACGGCACCCGGCTGGCCGTCACCAACCTCGCGAAGGTCTACTGGCCGGCCGGGAAGATCACGAAGGGCGCGCTCCTGCGGTATTACGCCGAGGTTGCGCCCCTCATTCTTCCGGCGGTCGCGGACCGTCCGCTGGTGATGAAACGGTTTCCGAACGGCGTCGCCGGCAGCGCGTTCTATCAGCAGCGCTCGCGCCAGGAGAAGCCGCCCGCCGGCGTGCGCGTGGAAACACTCCCCCAGGGCCTCGATCCGATCTCCGAGCCGGACGCGCGCCGCGTCGTGGGCGGGTCGCTCATCACCCTGCTCTACATGACGCAGATTGCCGCGATCTCGCAGGACCCGTGGTTCTCGCGTGTCCAGTCGCCGCTCGATGCCGACTATGTTGCGCTCGATCTCGACCCGGGCGACGGCACGCCCTTCGATCGCGTGCTCGACGTGGCGCGCTGGATTCGGGATGAACTCGCGTCGCTGCGTGTGCCCGCAGTCCCGAAGACCTCGGGCTCCAGCGGACTGCACATATATATACCGCTCCCTCCCGGCACATCGTACGAGTCCGGCATGCTCTTCTGCCAGATCGTCGCCACCGTGATCGCGGCGCGCCATCCGCGCGTGGCGACGGTCGAACGCACCGTCCGCGCGCGTCCCCGCGGCTCCGTGTACGTCGATTTTCTGCAGAACATCCTCGGCAAGACGCTGGCGACGGCGTACAGTGCGCGCGCGAGCGACTTCGCCGGCGTGTCGACCCCGCTCCGCTGGGCAGAGCTCGACGACAAGATCCGTCCTCAGGACTTCACCATCGTGACTGCCCCTGCGCGGTTCCGGGAGGTCGGCGACCTCTGGGCGCGGCTCCGCTCCGCGAAACCGGCAGAGCTCGAGGCCGTGTTCAGGAAATATCAGGCGAAGCACGCCGGCGCGGATTCGAAGAAGGCGGCCCCGGCGGCACGCACGGCCACGACAGCGCTTGGCCCGCGCCGCCGTCCGAAGCGTTAACGGGCCGGCGCCCGCCTGGCCCGCGCCAGGCGGGAAAAGATCGACGCGTCGTAATGATCCAGCAGGTCGCCCTGCTCCGAGTCGGCGGTTACTCCGGACACCGCCGGCATGAGCTGTCTCCACCCATGCCGATCGAACGCCGCGCGTCTGCGTACGCAACCGTAATCCCCGCGTCGCTGAACGCGTCGACCCACGCACGCGCGGGCGCGTCGTTACTGTCGACCAGAGTGCCGTCCACGTCGAGGATCACGGCGGCTTCGCGACGATCGTTCGTCAGAGAGCGCCCTCCTCCTCGTCGTCTTCGTCTTCGAGCTCGTCCTCGTCGAACTCGTCGTCCGTGCCCTCGGAGAGGTCGTCGTTGTCTTCAACGCCGCGAATCAGTTCGTCGTCGATGGGGTTGCTCTGCTGAGGCGTGGGTTGCTCGTCCTGTGTGGCCATGGAATCTCCTTTACAGTGAGCGGAGCAAAGCGGGTGCCACGCCTGCGCTATGATTTCGCCCATGGCAAAGCGCACGGATCAGTCGCCCGAAGACGCGGCCGACTCGTTCGGCGTCGGCCGCCTCACGCGGCACCTCTTCGTCTGCCTGGGGCCCGACTGCACCGATCTGGCTGAGGGCGAGCGCACGTGGGTCTACCTGAAGTCGCGGATGAAGGAATTGAACATCACGGGGCCCGACGGTCCCTTCTACAGGACGAAATGCCAGTGCCTCCGCATCTGTACGGGCGGACCGATCTGCGTCGTCTACCCCGAGGGTGCGTGGTACCGGAACGTGACGCCGGAGAACGCGGAACGCATCATCCAGGAACACCTCATCGGCGGGCGTGTGGTCGACGACCTGTGCTTTGCCCGCAATCCGCTCGCGTGAGGCGTGGGTGTGTGCCGGCGCGGAAGCGTCTGCAGATGGGGCGTTCAGCCGGCGATCGGACAGACCGTCTCGGTCGGCGCGAGCGCGCTGAGGTGCAGCCCCGGTGAAATATTGGCGACCGCCACGTATCGCATCGGTACGGCGAGCCCATCGCGGCGTTTCAGCAGGTAGACGCCTTCCTGCGTGCCGATTTCGATGAAGCTGCTCCAGACGCGCGGCAGCGCAGTCTCGTTGTCGGCCGGCGTTAGATCGGCGACCGACATGGTCGTCAGTTCACGCGGGTCATAGCCCGTCAACTCCGCGGCGCGGTCGTTGACCGCGACGTAGCGGCCGGCGTCGTCGGCGAGGATGATCGCAACAGAGTTGCCGACCCGCGCGCGCGAGGCCGCGAGCAGCTGCGAAGCGACGGTCGCCGGCGTGGCGATCCTTGCGTTATCGCGCACGCGGCGGGCGTAGCGCCGCAGCCGCACGGCCGCGGCCCTCAGTGCGCGGCCCTGGTTGATCTGCAGCGCGTACGAGATCGCGCGCACGAGCACGTCCACGTCGACCGGCTTCGTGAAAAATGTGGCGCAACCGAGCTCCCGCGCCCGAGCCCGGGTTTCGGCGGAGAGCGTCAGGCCTGTGGCAGCCACGATGGGTATGCGACGCGTGCGCCCGTGGCTGTGGAGCGCGTCGCACAGGGCCAGGCCGTCCCCATCTGCCAGCCTCCAGTCGATCAGGATCGCGTCGGGGCGCAGCCGATTCGCCACGTCGGCCGCGCTCTCCACGCAGTCGGCGGACACATGGCGATAGCCCCAAACGTCCAGCACGAGCGCGTACAGGTCGCGGGTGTCCTGATCGTCGTCGACCACGAGCACAAGAGGAGAATCCATTTGGGGGGATTCAGAGTACCCCAAAAAGAAATTTGGAACCACCCGTCAGGGAAGACGAACCGGTCTGCGCCGTCCTTGCGCAGCCGGGATTGGCTCGTTATGATGGGCATCTGCCGCGAGTCGCCATGCGCCCGTAGCTCAGCTGGATAGAGCGCCGGGCTTCGAACCCGTAGGTCGGGGGTTCAAATCCCTCCGGGCGCACCACGCTTGCGACTCTACCTTCGCAGTCTCTTCGCGCCCTGTGCGCCCGTAGCTCAGCTGGATAGAGCGTTGGCCTCCGAAGCCAAAGGTCGCTGGTTCGAATCCAGCCGGGCGCACCACCTTCCTACGCTGGGCGCCGAAGACCTTCCGTACGCAAATTTTCGCAACTGGCCGATCAACGCGCCACGTTTCACCAATGTGGCCATGCCGAGCACGCGCGCTGTGGCCGTGTCAGCGCCCAGGGGGCGCGCCCATCTTCCGATACGCGCCTGTGTGCTGAACGAAGTAGTCGCCTCACAGTCACCCTCGAACACGACGACTTCAACGCTGTGATCATGCACCGCGGACTCTGATACAAGAGCGCACGGTTCCGTCTTCAGTGAACATCCCGGGGGGCGTGTTCACGGCCCGCAGTTACGTGGCCTTCAAGCGCTGCCTGAAGTCGTGCATCCGCCTCCTCGCTCCCACGATGACCGGCAGCGCCGCCCGAAACGGCGAATTCAGTAGCAGTGCTCGGAGGCCCTCCTTGCGCCGCCGGCGAACGACAATCCGCTCCAACAGCGCCGTGAGCGCAGGGTCTCCGTTCCGCGCCCGCAGGAAGTCCAGGTTCTCCTCCACCAGCGGCAGACTGTCGAGGCTCACGAGCTCGGCCCAGTGCCTCGTCGACTTATTCGGGAATGTCGGCGCCTGCTCCAGCAGGTCCATCGACCGCAAGGCCACCATCGTCCGGACGCACTTCCGGCATTCGCAGCAGTTGTGCGCGCCGCCGAAGTTCATCACGCACACCCTCAGATGCTGCAGCACGAGATCCCGATCCCACTCCAGGATCCGCGCAAGCTTGTCCGGGCGCCCGAGCTCCGACCCGTCATGCACCACCTGCAGACGCTCGGTCGAGTAGCGCTCGTCGACCAGTGGCGTGGTGCCGATGACGACTGGATTCCGGTAGGAGTGGGTCGAAGGGATACAGACATGGCTGAATCCGCCCGCCAGGCTCAGCGCCGTCGCCGCGAGGCCGCTGCCGCAATATAGGTAGAGCCAGTCGGCGTCGAAGTGCGTCCGCAGGTTGCTTTCGCCGACGATGCACTGCACGCCGACCGCGTCGGCAATTCCCTGAACAAGATCCTGCGACGCCTCGACACCCCTGAGGAAATCAAGAGGCTTCTCGAGGCCGCGCATGAAGATGATGTGCGTCAGCGGCGCAGGCAGCGCCTCGGGACCGAGGAACTTGAGGAGCGTGTAGAACGAGTCGACACCGCCCGAGAAAAACGTCGCGGCGCGGTTCGGAACCGGCGCGCCATCCAGGGCCCCTGGCGTGGCCCGGATGTCCGAGCGTGCCATCTCCGGATGCCATGTGTGGAGAATGTCCCGAATGCGCGGCAGCTGGAACAGCAGCCTGGGTGAGACAGGCGGCGAGATGTGCAGCGACTCCCCCCGCAGCATCGTCGGAATGAGCAACGCCACCGCGAATGGATCGGCCGACACCGAAACGAACGATTCGAATGCGATCGGGAACTCGAAGTAAAGCTCGAACGCCCCGGCTTGGCGGTCGCTCTCCACCTCCGCCACGAGGCGCACCGTGTCCGCGCCGGCGTGGACCGATACGTTGTGCAATCGCATTCACATCTTCCGCATGTTCGCCGGCATGCCGACGGGGCACGGGCTCTCTCGGCGGGGCGTTGTAGCTACGGGTGCGGAGCGGTGTCGCTGCATCATATCGTGAACACGCGGCGCGACCTCGGTCCAATCAGGTTAGAGTCCGCGGACGTGGTGGAAATTCGGTAAGGTCCTCGCGGTATCCAGCGGCCGTGGCGGGCGACCACTTTTCCGGTGGATCAAAACCTGATGGGAAACGTTCCCTCTGTGCAGTGGATTCCGTGAGACTCACTGGGTCGGCATCGTCGGTGAATCCGCGTGGGTTTCGCGACGTGGTGCTGCAAGCGGTGCGGCGCGCATCAGCGTCAGCACGAACAGCAGCGCCCCGGCCAGGACATGGGACTGGACGACGCTTGCGGCTGACCCCGAGAACCGGAGCAGCCCCTGAACCACGAACTCACCAACCATCAGATACGTCAGCGCCAGGGCGGGAGCGGTGGCCGACCCAAAGGGGCGGGCCGCCAGGACCAGCGGACACGTCGCTCCGAGGAGCGGGAGCAGGATCCCGTAGTGGTGCTCCCACGCGATCGGAGAGGCGAGGACGGACACGACGCTGATGAGCGCCAGATCGAAAATGGTGCACTGATATCCACGCCGGGGCGGCACCAGAAGGGCGACCGCTGCCAGCGCCAGCGACATCGCCAGCGTCAGCGCGAACACCGCCGGATGCGCCGGCGGGAACTCGTGCTCGTCCCAGACCCTGGCGTCGCCGTTCCCGAAGAACCGGTTCAGGAGGCCGTTGAACGACTGGTTCGCGTAGTAGGCTTCTCCGTGGCGGCTGAGGAACGACAGCACGCGCGGATAATCGAGGTGGCTCGCGAGCCCGTACTCGTGAATCGAGAGCGCGAGCCCGCCGATCACGACCAGCGTCGTACCGGCAAGGAGCCGATAGTCGCGGCGGACGGCCGCCCATATGGCGATGAGCGCGAACGGCGGCTTGACGAGGCACACGAGCCCAAGCGCCATCCCGGCGGCGAAACGCTGTCCCGTCCACCACGCGAGCACGAAAATCGCGAACAGGGCATCGAGCCAGATCTGAATCTGCCCGAGGGTGTACGCTCGGAGCAGGGGATAGAACGTCAGTGCGAGCGCCAGGACGGTGAGGGCCCGGACTGCGGCATCGAGCGGGCCTGCCGGCGACAGGTGCGCCGAACGCGAGACGCGCGTACCGAGCGAGAAGAGCAGGCAACTCACAATCGCGGTGACCCATACGGCCGCCCAGGACAGTGCGTTGAGCGTGCGGCGCGACAGTGACTGAACGAAGAGGAGCGATGTCGGGGGATACTGAAATTTCGTGCGTTGGCGAAAAAAGACTTCCTCGTACAGCGACAGGTCGGGATGCGTGGTCGCGTACTGTTGCGCCGCGCCCATGGGCTCCCAGGAATCGGCGGACTGGGAATGGCCCGCAAACCGGGTCAGCTGATCGGCGGCCGTGCGAATCCTCGGCTCGAGACGATGCAGCGCCAGCGGCACGATCGCGGCGTGGACGATCAGCAGCAGGAGCAACCCGAACGTCGGATTGGTCGGCACCAGGGCGAACGACGGCGACGGGTCGCCGACCGAGCGTGACGGCACCCAGGTGCCCTAGCACATCCCGTTCCGCCCGCCTGCGGTGGCGGGCGGCCTGGCGGCCAGTGGGATCCGGCTCATGACCACCCCGAACAGCATTTCGTCGACCGGACCAGCGCCAGATCGGCGCGATCTGGTCGCCATGGTCCTCTTCGCCGTTGTCGTGGCTGCGACCGTGTGGACCCTCCAGGCCCACGCCGATCGCCGGTTCCTGGTCGATCCGGTGGGGAACGATGTCTGGTTCGAGGGCGATCAGCCAACGGTGGCCGATCGCATGCTGCACCGGTGGAGCGACCAGAGCAGAAATGCGCGCCACCCGCTGTTTCCGCTGCTTGGCTCGCTTCCGGTTCACGCGTTCGTGGCTGCCGGTCTGCCGGAGCCGGTCGCGCTCCGACTGGTGGTGGTGGCCTTCGCGGTGCTGTGGAGCGGCACGCTCTACATTTTCCTGCTGGGCGTCACGAGGTCCCGCGCCACGGCGGTGATCTTCGCCGCCCTGGGACACGTCACCGCGGCCGCGCTGTTTTGGGTACCGGTGCCCGAAACATATGCCCTGGGCTCGGTGAGTGTCATGGCCGTACTGGCCCTCTGCGCGTGGGACCCTGCCGGAGGGCGTGCCGCCGGGTGGTACGTCGCCAGCGCCGCATTGTCGCTGGCCGTGACGACGACCAACTGGCTGACCGGCCTGGCCGGTGTCGCGACGCGTCATCGGTGGACTCGCGCGGTGCAGATCGCCGCCAACTCACTCTGCGTTGTCGTGGTGCTGTGGGGCTGCCAGCGGGCGTTGTTTCCCACGGCCGATTTTTTCATCGGCTCAGGGATGCAGCGCCGCTTCATCCTGCCCCGCGGGCTCGGGGGCATCCCGGACGTGCTGCGGGCCCTCTTCGTCCACTCGATTGTGATGCCGCGCATCGGATTCGTGACTGAGCCGAAGTGGGGGACGATCATGTCCGTGCAGCAGGCGCGCGTCGGGTCCACGGGACTGCTGGGGATCGCATCGACGGTGGCGTGGGGAGGTCTCCTTCTCGTCGGCTTCTGGACGCTCGCGCGGCAGCCGCATCACATGCGCCGGCCGCTTGCGGCGGCGCTGGGCGGCCACGTTCTCGTCTATGCGCTCTACGGCGAAGAGACGTTCCTCTATACGCTCCTGATCGCCCCATTGCTCATAGCGGTCGCGGCCGTGGGTGCGAGTGGCCGCCTGCGCCCGGCCGTGCTCGCGACGGCCGCGCTGCTCACCCTCATGCTCGCCTTCCACAACTGGCAGCAGCTCGCGCGCGCGCTCGACTTTTTCAATATCGTGGCGGCGTTTCCGGGACCGCGGTGAAGTCGGGCTCGTGAAAGTGTGCTAAGTTCCACCGACCGCGGCAGGCGGCCCGGCAGTCCGTTTCGGAAACCGGATTTCAGCACAGGAGCACGAGTGAAGACCTTCAATTTCATGGTCGCGGCGGCGATGTGTGCATGCGCGACCGCGAGCCAGGCTCAAACGCCCGCGCCGGCGCAGGCCGCCACTGACCTCTACCACGTGATGTTCGTCAAGGCCGCGCCGGGTCAGGCCGCGGCGGTCGCGAAGAACCTTCAGGAGCAGGACACGAAGAATCCCATGGCGGCGCACTTCCTGCTGCTACGCCATCAGGAGGGCGCTGACTGGGACTACTGCCTGATTCAACACCTCGGGACCAAGGCGTCGGTAGAAATCCCACCGGCTCCGGCACCGGGGGCGCCGACGATGGCATGGCACGACGATACGTTCGTCTCCGGTCCGTCATGGGGCGAGTTCCAGCGGGTGATGGGGCTAGCCGGTGATCAGTCCGGTCAGCCTGTTTTTGTCGTGGCCGTGCAGCGCGCCGTGCCGGGTCACCGGGAGCAGCTGTCCCAGCTGCTGAACCAGCGCGCGACAGCCTCCAAAGTGACGGTCAGCAGCCTGGTGATGACGCACGTGGAGGGGGGGCCGTGGCAGTTCCTCACGATAGACCGCTACAACTCGTGGCAGGACCTGGGCACCGACCGGGCCGCGAGCACGGGCGGCCAGGGCTGGTTTGACAGCCGCCAACACTCCGCCTACCACACCGACACGATTACGGATCGGGTGCGATAGCCACGCCGTGAGGCGGGAGGAGCCGCTTTCGGCGGCTCCTCCCCTCTTGCGCATCCTCGCGATTTTTCTGACGCCGGAACGCGCCGCCTCGGCGCGTTCGTCGTATCAGCGGGCCGGCGCGGTCGTGACCGATGTCAGACGCTTGACCAGCTCGTACAGGAACGTCTGCCCCTCATAGAACGACTGGACCTTGAGACGCTCGTCGCGTCCATGGAACCGGATATCGTCGCGGTCATAGAAGAAGCCCTGCACTCCGTAGGTTGGGATGCCTGCCACACGAAGGTACAACCCGTCGGTGGCGCCCGTGACCATCATCGGCACGGTCGGCACGCCTGGCCAGAGGGTGTCCGTGAGCGTGCTGACGGCGGTCATCAGGTCCTCGCGCATGGGCGACGGCGGTCCTACCGAGACGTCGCCAACGACCGTCACGGTCACCTTGTCGTCCGCGATGACCTGCTTCAGGGCCGCGGTGATGTCTTCCGGCTTTTCATCGGGCAGGACGCGGCAGTTCACGTTCGCCGCCGCCAGCTGGGGCAGGGCGTTCTTCGCGTGTCCGCCTTCGAGCTGCGTGGGCACGCACGTCGTGCGCAGCGTCGCATTCCAGGCCGTGCTCGCGCGGGCGACGCGTTCCATCGCATCGCCCGCGCCGTCTGCGGCGTTCGACAGATCCTCCCGGACCGACGCGTCGTCCAGCTTCGCCATGGCACGGAAGTAGGCCCTCGTCACGTCATTGATCTTCAGCGGAAACGCGAACGCCGACAGCCGGTCGAGCGCGCCGGCCAGATGATAAATCGCGTTATCCGCCACCGGCAGCGAGCTGTGGCCGCCCTTGTTCGTCACTTCCAGCCGGTAGTTGATGACGTATTTTTCGCTCAGTTGCACGTCGTTCGAGATCCGCCGGCCCGCAACCGACTCACCCCATCCCCCCTCGTTCAGACAGAGCTCCGCGTCGATCAGCTCCCGCTTGTTCTTGAGCAGCCATATGACGCCGTTGTACGGGCCACCGCCCTCTTCGTCCGCGGTGAGCGCGACAACGATGTCGCGGTCCGGCTTGAAACCTTCGCGCTTGTACCGAATGAGGTTGGCGATCCAGACCGCGGCCTGCGCTTTGTCGTCACCGGTGCCGCGACCGTAGAAATAGCCGTCGCGCTCGGTGAGCGTGAACGGATCCATGCTCCAGTCTTCGCGCCTGGCTTCGACGACGTCGGTGTGCGCGAGCAGCAACAGCGGTCGGCGGCGGCCCGCACCGCGGTAGCGGACGACGAGGTTGGCCTTCGTGGGAATCGGGCCGCCGACGAAGACGTCGGCGGCTGGAAGGCCCGCCGCCTCGAGCCGGCGGGCCACCGCGTCGGCGACGAGCGTCGTCGAGCCCGTGGTGTAGCCGGACCTGATCTCCACCATTTCCTTGTAGATCTCACGTGCGAGTTGCCGGTCTTCGTCGGGCGGCAGCACGGACCGGCCCTGTGCGGCGAGCCCCGTGGCGGACAGCCACACGAGCCCGAGGCAGGCGTACCGCAGGGCGGCAGTCGTCGCGTGCACGCGCGGCGGGCAGGAGAATCTCGTTTTCAGCATGGGGCGTTCATATCGATTGAAGTGTGTGCTCGACCTGAGGCTAGGGTGCGGAGTGTCGCCGGGGACTGACGTCCGTTCCAGGTGAACGTCCCCACCGTCCTCCGGACACATGTGGCAGCTCACTGCAGGGTAACACCAGACGCGCGACTGTCTGCCGGATTCCCTCCGGCGTCGTCACTTGAGGACGCCGCCGAGAGTGTCGGCGTCGCCGCGCTGTTCCTGCTGCATGCGCTCCAGGCGTGAAAATTCCGCGCGTTCGCGTTTCGCGTCGTCCGGCCGACCGGCGCGTTGGTATGCCCGCGCGAGCGCGTAGTGGACGCTCGGGCTGTTCGCCTCCAGTCGCTCGGCCGCCTCGAGCTCCGCGATTGCGCCGGGGATGTCGTTGCACTCGAGCGTGATCCGGCCGAGAATCCGCCGCCCGACGAAACTGCGCGGCGCAATCCGGACGGCGCGAGTGGCCCAGCGCCGTGCCTCCTCGAACTCCCCCCGCCTGCTCAACTCGTCCGCAATCTGCAGCATCGCACGCGCGTGAGCCGGCGAGACGTTCAGTTCGTCCTTGAACTCCTTCAGCGCCTCGTCTGGACGCTCGTGCACCAGGTAGGCGCCGTACAGGTAATGGACATTCGGCGTGCGGGGGTAGCGACGCAGCAGTTCGTCGAAGACCTCCTGTGCCTGGCCCCGGGCGGTCGAAGACCCGAGCAAGGTTGCGCGTCCGGCCAGACGCACGACGTCACGCGTGTCCGGTGGGATCTCGTCCGGAAGTAATGGAAGCCGGAGGACCGCCAGCCCCAGCGCCTCGACGAACGACGGACTGTCGTGTCCTGCCCGCACGAAATCGGTATACACCTGCACAGCGCTCTCGAAGCGCTCGAACCGCGTGAGCAGAAGGGCACGGTGGTACCGCGCGACGGGAACGATCTCGGGATCGCCGATCTCGAGGCCGTGTGCCTTGCTGAGGTCCCGCAGCGCCACGGCAAAGTTCTTCAGCCGGAATTCGCACAGACCCTTGAAGGCCCAGGCCGCGCCGTTCCCGCCATCCAGACGGACCACCGTGCGGAACGCATCCCGGCACAGAGGATAGTTGTCGGTCTGGTAGGCGATCGTCCCTAGATACCAATGCCCTTCGGTCCATGATGGCTTCAGGCGCACCGCGCGGCTGTACAACTCCACGGCTTCAGCGAACCGGCCGCCGGTGCGTGCGTCGTCAGCACGTTGTCGAACCGTGTCGAAGGTGCCCGCGCGCCCGTCGCGCTCCGGCGCCGCTGGCAGCTGGCGTGCCGGCGACGTCGCTCCCGCGACCGAGAGCACCAATAGCACGGGTGCGAGCGCGGGCTGCAGGAACGTCATGAGGCCGGGGGTGCGCAACACCGCGCCTGGCACACCCGGAAAGGGCGCCGAGGATGGGGACCGACGCGGCACGGGTCAGGGAGGCGGTGCCTCCCTGACCCCGGCCGCCTCAGAACTGGAACCGCAGCCCGAGCCGGATGTTCCGCTCCCCGCTGCCGAAATCGCGCGCCGAGTCACCCACGGTGTAGGTGCGTCCGAACGTGCCGCTGCTCAGGTTGGCGTCGGGGTTGCCCCATTTCGGGTGGTTGGCCATGTTGAAGAACTCCACCCGGAATTCGGCGCGCCTGTCGCCGCCGAACGGAACTCCGCGGAAGAGCGAGAAATCGAGATTCCAGTATCCGGGGCCTCGAAACTGGTTTCGGCCCGTATTCCCGAGAGTCGTACCCGACGGTTGGCTGAATGCCTTCGGGTCGAAGTACTGACCGGCGTCGCCGTGCTTCCCGAGGACCGAGTAGGATCCCGTCAAATTCGCGGTTTGAGGATTGCCGGGCATATTGAGATCCGCGGAGCTCGCGGTGACCGTGAACGGCGTGCCCGACACTGCGCTGTAGATGCCGTTCACCTGCCAGTCGCCGAGCAGCGCGCGGGCTGCCTTCATGCCCGATCCGCCGCGAGTCCTGTAGGGCAGCTGATACACGAACGCCATCTGGAAGTTGTGCGGGCGATCGTACCCCGCGAGCGCGTAGTTGCGGCTCCTCAGGCTGGGCGCGTTGTACATCAGCGCGTCCCACCCGTCGTCATCCGTTTCGTTCTTCGCGCGCGACAGCGTGTATGCCCCTTTCAGCATCAGGCCGTTCGCGAAGGGGCGATTGATGGCGACCTGCAGCGAGTGATACCGCGATTTCGTGAAGGGCCCCCAGAGCTGGACCGAATTGCTGCGCCCGAATGCCTGATAGAACGGTTGACTCTCGACACCGCCGCCGGGGACATCGGAAGCGTTGGCGTTGATGTCCGCAAACCCGCCGTTCTTCGCCGTGCCGACGTAGGCCACATCGACCGCAATGCTGGACGGCAGACGGCGTTCGACCGCCAGGTTCCATGACTGGATGCGGCTTCGTGAGACGTCCCCGGCCGGACTGCGCATCGAATATTCGTTCGGCAGGGGGAGCCGACCGGAGGACAGATCCGGCCTCACGACATCGGGAATGCCCTGCTCGAGCGTGGTGGCCCAGCCGTATGGGTCGTCCGCGAAGTAGTCGGCCGCCAGGGTGAGCGGGTAGAACCCGCGCAGCGGGCGGGAGAATGGCAGCGGATTGTAGGTGACGCCGTATCCGGTGCGGAACACCGTGTTCTCGTTCAAGCGGTAGGCCGCGCCAAGGCGGGGCGCGAACAGCTTCTTGCTCACCTTGATGCCGAGGTCCTTCGGGTTCCCGCCAAGACCACCGAGGAGCACGTCGAGCGACTTGAGCTGGCGGGTGCTGGCCAGGTCGTTCGCGCCTGCGATCCGTTCAATGCCGCGGTCCGCCCGCGTCATCAGCGGATAGTATTCGTAGCGCAAACCGAGATCGACCGTGAGCTGACTGTTCACCTGCCAGCGGTCTCGCGCGTACACGCCGTGCTGCCACTCGCGCGTGGTCATCAGCTCGTTCTGCACGCTCGTCCCCGCATAGTCCATCAAGCCGAGCAGCAGCGCGGCGTACCCGTTGTAGCCGTTTGCCGACTGGGCGCCCCCCTTGACCTCGGTCGCGTTGGAGGCCGCCTCCAGCAGCCCGCGCGGCCCGGCACCCAGTTCCGGCTGCCAGTGATTCATGCGGAGCCTGTTCAGCGAGTACCCGAATCGCAGCTCGTGGGCATGCTCGACCCTGGTCAGGTTCGTCGCCAGCGCATAGGTGCGCTCGTCGCGCTGCACGGGGTCCCAGCCGTCCAGATTGCCAACGGTTTCGAACCCGCACCAGCAGGAGGACGGCACCACTCCGGGAATGCCCGCATACCGCGGATCGCTGCCGAAGTTTCGCCCGCCGTTCATCCCCGGGATACCCAGGACGTCGGACCCGAAATTGCCAAAGGTGGCGTCGCCGGCGACGGTCTCGTGATTCATCTTCGCGATGGCGTACGTCGCATCGAACACCATCGTGGGGCTGATCGTCCACGTGCTGCCGAACGTCGACATGTTCACCGTCGTGTCGCCGTTGCCGCGGTCATCCAGGCCGAGGTAGGGCGTCAGCGCCTTCACATTGGCCCCCATGCGCGAGTATTTGCCCCAGACCTGCGCCCGTGACGAGGGATTCCAGTTGACCTTGAGATCGTAATTGTTGCGATCGAACTTGCGCGGCAGGCTGCGTTCGAAGTTGCGGGCGATGCCGGCTCCTCCCACGTTTCCGCCGGACGTGCTGCCAGCCTGGTTCGGCAACGGATACAGCTGCTGGATTTTTCGCGCGATCGCGCTGATCCGGGTCGCAGGAATCACGTTGCCCGCGAACGGCTGCCGGCCGCTGCCGTCCGGGTTTCCCGTCCGGGGGTCGTAGATGACCTGCAGGGATCCATCCGCATTGAATGCGTGGCTGAAATCCCCGGTACGGAGCGCCGCCGGGGGGACGTTGTAGAAGAACTGCTGCGGCGTGGTCTGATACTGGCCCTCCCAGGCGCCAAAGAAGAACAGCTTGTTGCGCCGCAGCGGCCCGCCGACCGTCGCGCCGTCGATGTGGGCGCTCGCCGGGTCCTTCTGGGTGGCGAAGTACGGCTTGGCGTTCAGCTTCTCGTTGTTGAAGAACGCGAAGGCGGAGCCCTTGAAGGTGTTCGTTCCGGACTTCGTGACCACGGTGATGGCCGCACCGCCGGCCATCCCCTGCTCCGCGTCGAAGTTGCTCGTGCTGATGTTCACCGAGTCGATGGTCTCGGCGGGCGAGACAATCATCGTGTGGTGCGGCAACCAGACGTTCAGGTTCGTGGCGCCGTCGGTCTTGGTTCCGTTGTTGTTGCGATCGAGCCCGTTGACGTTGGTCGACAGCGCGCGGCCTGGCGTATCGACTTCGCTGTTCTGGGTCGCCGCCGGTGTGGCCCCGGGGAAGAGGTTGATGAGGGACTGATAATTGCGGTTCTGCGGCAGCGGCAACTGCGTGATGGCGGCGGAGCTGATTTCCGTGTGCGTATCCGCCTTGTCCGTCTGCAGCAGCTGCAGTTCCGACGCGACGGTGACGGTGTCACTGAGCGCGCCGATCTCGAGCCTGGCGTCGACGCGGCTCACCTCGTTGACGGACACCGGCACGCCCGTCTTGAGGGATTCCTTGAAGTTCGGCAGCGTCACTTTCACGTCGTAACGCCCGGCAGGCACGTTCGTGAAGGAGTAGGCGCCGGTGTCGTTCGACACCGCCGTCCTCGTCAGACCGGTGTCGCGATTGGTGACCGTCGCGGTTGCCCCGGGGAGCGCAGCCCCCGACGCGTCGGACACCTGCCCGACGATGCTCCCGTACAGCACCTGGGCGCCGCCGGTGCGCGCCGCGAGCACGCTGAACGCGAGGACCATCCCCAAGCGGGTGACCAGTGCCAACTTCCGTTTCACCACGACTCACCTCCCCCGGAAAGCCCGACATGTCGCTGTAGATTGGACTAATTGCGCGAACCATAATCAGATTCCGGAGTGAAGTCAACCGACAACCGGTGAACATTCCTGACCCCGCGGTCAGGCCGGCGTCGACTGCCGACGCTGGCCTCCGTCCCTCGGCGGCGAGAACACGGCGCCATGCCTGGTGGAGTTCCGGATGACGGTCGATGCCGACGCGGTGGCCGAGGGGTTGGGCGACGAGGTCCGAGTTGCCCCGGAGCGGGACTTCACCCCGCTGCTGGAGGTGGCACTCGAGCGGCAGAAGCAATTTCGGGCACGAGGTTGGACGGACCGCCGACCGCGCAGTGTGACCGGCAACCCGCAGCTTCGTCACGACGCGAGCGCAACATCTGACCCGCGCGTGCGCTCGGCCAGCAGTTTGATACCGAGCATCATTCTGCGTTCCATGATGAAGTGCGCGGGCTCGAAGCCCATGACCCAGAACAGCCGGCCGAGGACACTCGGCGCTTCGGGTCCCCGCGATCGCACGACCAGCCGGGTGTGCGCCTGATCGATGGGAACAAGGATGAAGGTCCACGTCCCGCCGCGGCTGGCCTCGTGCCGAACGAGCCGCCCCCAGTCGGCCGGGGATGCAAGGGCCAACACGCGGCCGCGATCGAGCCGGATCACTTTCTGACGCGCCTCTCCATGGTAGCGGTCCGCTCTCGCCAGCCAGACGATGTCGCCGAGCGTTCGATCCTGCCATTCGGGCACGATGCGCTCCACGCGTGGCATGACGCAGCCAAACAGATTCTCGAGCCACGTGTAGCTGTAGAAACCGGCGCGATCCTGCCCGACCTGCACAACCCAGCCCCACACAGCCTCCGCCGGCGCATCGATGCTGACGGCTCTGGTCGTCACCTCCGTCGCTCGCGGCGACAGTTCGTCGCCAGGCCATGTTGCGACGCATTCTTCGGGCGTGGCTCCCCACCTTGAGGCCCAGCGTCGCAGCTCCCAGGCCGCGACTGCGGTACCGAGGCCCACCAGCGACCACAGCATCGATGTGAGCCACATGACCATTTCTCCATTCATCTCTGTCGACACAGATGCTTCAGTCGTGAGCGGGTGATCGCCGCACCCGTCGAGGTCCCGTCCGGCCGTTCCACCCGTCCAGTCAATCCTGGTTAAACCGCTCAACCGGATGCGCGGCGCGAATCGTGCCGTTTCCGCACGCCAGATCGTCCGCGGGACAGTGCACCGTGCATTTCCAGCAGAGGTCGCTCGGGATGCAGCGGCTTCCAGGCAATCCTCGCCATCGGCGCCTCGGTCAGGAACGGCCAACGTCTACGTTCTTAACGTATCCGCTGTGGGCTCCACGAAAAAGCCGACGAGGGCTGCCGTGAGAATCACGAAATCCGCAGAGCCGAACGGATGCCTGGAGGCTCGACCCGTCTCGTAAAGGGCAACAGGCGTGCCGGTCGCGCCTGGCGCGAGTGCTGGTCATTCTGACCGTCCCCGGAGTCGTTGACGGGATCGGGTGCGGGTTTTTCCGTGGTGTGGGGAAGATTCCCGATCCCCGGCAAGGTTCGTCAGTCTGCGGCGGGCGCTTCGCGCAGCCGCATGCAACGCCATGTGACCTCCCGCGGTGAAAAGTTTGCGGGCACATCCGTTGCAGTGCCTTGATCATCCGACCTCCGCGTCCGCATTCTGAAAAACCCTGCCGACACACCGCAGGGAACGAGACCGCTCCGGTAACAGGAGGACAAAGACATGAGCACCACTGTTGTGGCCACTCCGAGGGTCGTTTACTGGCATCGCGATTTGCCCCCGGTCGATGCCGAGTCGATGGGACAGCACACGGTAGAGGCGACGAGCCTTCGGGTGCCGGGCGCCATCGGCCACCGCGACGAGCACTGGACGCGATGCCAGAGGGACCTGATGGCGCAGACAGACCATCGGTTGGGAGAGGAGATTGTTCGACTGGGTGGCCGGTACGCCCACGTCTACAAGGAGGCTGTCGACACGCGCCACGACGACGCCAGAGGCGAAGCGTGGCTTCACGGCATCTTCGAATACACGCTCTACCGCTGAGGAGATCCCCCTGCGGGAAATCCTCACGAGCGGTGAAACTCCCCACTCGTCGCACCGCTCCGAGGCAAATGCGGGTATTCTGGCCCGTCAGTGCGGCACGGCCCATCGCACGCTCTTGAAGGCACCGCACCGTCAGCGAGAGCTGGCTCGCCACAACCCCATGTCCAAAGCCACGATTCTCGTCGTCGATGATGAAGCCCTCATCCGCTGGTCCCTGACCGAGCGCCTGAAGAGTGAGGGGTACGACGTGCTCGAGGCAGACACGGGCGCCGCGGCGCTGCACCAGCTGCCGGAAGGGATCGATCTCGTCCTGCTGGATTACCGCCTTCCCGACACCGACGGGGTGTCGGTTCTCCGCAAGATCAAGGACTTCGATCAGGACATCCTCGTGATCCTCCTGACGGCGTACGCCAGTGTCGAAACCGCCGTCGAGGCGATGAAGCTCGGCGCCTATCACTTCGCGAACAAACCGTTCAACCTGGACGAGGTCGCCGCGACGGTCGAGCGTGCGCTCGAGACCACACGCCTCCGGCGCGAGGTGCGGCAGTTCCGCACGAATGCGGCGCGGCCCTACAGCCTGGAACGGATCATCGGGGCGTCGCCGACGCTCACGGATCTTCGCCGCCTCGTGGCGCGGGTGGCCGTCAGCCCCGGCTCGACCGTGCTCGTGACCGGGGAGAGCGGCACGGGCAAGGACCTGGTGGCCAAGATCATTCATTACACCAGCGATCGTGCGTCGCGGCCCTTCATGAACATCACGTGTTCCGCCCTCCCCGAGCAACTGCTCGAGAGCGAGCTGTTCGGTCACGAGCGCGGGGCCTTCACGGACGCGCGGCTGCAGAAGAAGGGCCTGCTCGAGGCGGCTGACGGAGGCACGGTGTTTCTCGACGAAATCGGCGAGATGACACCGGCGCTGCAGGCGAAGCTGCTGCGGTTCCTTGAGGAGAAGAGCTTCAAGCGGGTGGGTGGCTCGGCCGACATCCAGGTTGACGTTCGCGTCATCGCGGCGAC
>JANMCN010000013.1:0-27857 GCA_031361295.1 Acidobacteriota bacterium
GGGAGCGCGGCGACGTCGTCTCGAAGATTGCGTATGGGGACTGGACGCGCGCGGGGGACTACAGCCGTTCCCTCACGCAGCACGCCACGAAGCTGGTCCAGCGGACCCTCACACCAGGCGGCGACAAGAACGGCGCCGACATCAACCTCGCGCTGGACGCGCTCGAAATGGCGTTCACGCACGGCCACATCAACGCCTACGTCATCGTCGGCGGCGACAGCGACTTCATCACGCTCGTCGAGAAACTCAAACAGTACGACAAGCAGATTTTCGTGGTCGGCGGACGCGCGTTCACGAGCCTCGTGATGCAGCGCAACTGCCACGAGTTCATCGCGTACGAGAACCTGGTCGGATCGCGGCGGACGGCCGACCGCGGGCGTCCAAGCGGGCCCGTGTCGTCGCAGGCCTCCATCGAGACTGCGGTGCCGCTGGTGCGTCGCGCCCTCAAGGTGCTGAGCGACCGCGAGGTATCGCCGCAGCTCGGGCTGCTGAAGAGCACGCTGCTGCAGCTCGATTCGACGTTTTCTGAACGCACGTACGGCGCCGGCAGCTTCCGCGACTTCGCGCAGAAACTCGCATCGGCGGGTCACGTCGTCCTTCGCGAGTCGGGGCGCAACGTCCTCGTCGAGCTCGCCGAGTCAACCAACGGCAGCGAAGAGCCGCGCATTCCCCAGCCGCAGCAACAGCCAGGCCCGCACCGTCGCCAGGAGGAAAGAGACGCGCCGCCGCTGGAGGCTGCACCTTCCAATGGCAGCGGCGCCGAGCCGCGAACGGCGGACGGCGTGCGTGAAGTGCGGCGGCTCTTCCAGTCGGCTCAGAACCCTCCTCGCTGGCCGATGTACATCCGGCAGGCAAAGCAATTCCTTCGCAACGTCGACGCATCGTTCGATGAGCGAAAATATGGTTTCGCCAGCCTCGTCGATCTGATGCGCGCATGCCAGCGTGATGGATTGTTTCGGATCGAACGCGATCGGCAGGGCGTCATGCGCCTCTTCCCCGGCACCGTCATGCAGTCGGTGGGGGCGGAGGACGACAACCGGGGGAATGTGGCGGACGAGCCGCCGAGTGTGCAAGCCTCGACGCCAGAGTGGACGACGCCAGAACCATCCGCTGAAGCGGAAGTCGTTGACGCCGACATGGTCCAGGAAATGAACGGGCCGGCGGCGGTCCTCGATGTCGAAGGCACGCCACGGGCTGCCGATGCGCAGACACCGGCCGGCCGTACGACGCGGAGTAGCCGGGGCCGTGGTCGCGGCCGCGCCAAGCCGCAGGACAGCGGGACCGCCTCTCCGGGTCCGGCGGAGACCGGCGAGGCAAGGCCGGGTGAGCGTCGCAGCGCGCGCAAGGACGGCGCCGCTCCCAAAGCACGGAAGGCGGCTGCCAAGCCGCGGGTCCCGCGCGCACGCGTGCGGAAGGAAACCCCGGCCCCCTAGTCCGCACCGTCGATCCCGTCGAAAAGCGGCAGCGGCGGGTCGTCACTCCTGTCGGTTGGATCCACGAGATTGTGTACGCTCACGCCGAGCAACCGGACCGGCCGTCGGCCGGCTTCGGTGCGGTCGAGGAGCGCGACGGCGCGTGCCGCAATGTCGTCCGCGTCGCGGGTGGCGGACTCGGTTGAGTGGCTGCGCGTGATGGTCGCGAAGTCGTCATACCGGACCTTGATCGTGACGGTCCGGCACGCGAGCACCTTCCGCTCGAGCCAACCGGCGCCATCACGCGCCATCTCGTCAATCGCTGTCCTGATCGCATTGATGTCCGTCAGATCTTCCGCGAACGTATTCTCCGAACCTGAGGACTTGGCCGCCTGGTTTGGCTCAACAGGCCGATGGTCGATACCGGTGGCAAGCTGACGCAGCCAGTCGGCGTGGCTTCCCACGGCCTCGCGAAGCACGGCGGGATTCACGCCACGTACGTCAACCAGGCGTTCGATGCCCCGCTCGCGCAGCCGTGTCGCCGTGACTGGTCCGACCCCCCAGAGGGCATCGACCGGCAACTTCTGCAGAAACTGCTCGACGCGTTCGGGGGCGATGACGGTCAGGCCATCGGGCTTTTTCCAGCCCGAAGCAATCTTCGCCAGGAACTTGTTGGGCGCCACGCCGGCCGACGCCGTCAGGCCCGTCGCCGCCTTGATTTCAGCCTTGATCCGCTGCGCGACCGTCTGTCCGAGCGCTTCTCCCCACGCGTTCTCCGTCACGTCGAGATAGGCCTCGTCGAGCGACAGCGGTTCGACGAGCGTTGTCACGCGTCGAAAAATCGAAAAGACGGCGTGCGACGCGGCTTTGTAGCGCGCGAAGTCCGGTCGCACGACCACGAGAGACGGGCACAGCCTGACCGCACGTGCCATGGGAATCGCGGAGCGCACCCCGAATGCCCTCGCTTCGTAGCTCGCCGCGGCCACGACACCTCGCTGACCGGGGTCCCCGCCCACGGCGACCGGTAACCCGCGAAGCTCTGGTTTGTCGCGCTGCTCGACCGACGCATAAAACGCGTCCATGTCGATGTGGAGGATCCGTCGAACAGTCACCGCCCACAAGATCTCACAAGAAGGGGAGAAAGGGAGGGCGATCCGCGGGTATAGTCACCAGCGAGGTCAATCGCGGGCGCGCCGGCTTCGATTCGGACGGGCAGGTGGGTCTGTTTGGGCGGCAGCGGGCACGGTCCCACGACATAGCCCACATATGCAGTACGGGAATCTCGGTCGCACCGGTCTGAAAGTCTCGAGGCTCTGCCTCGGGGCCATGACGTACGGCGATCCCGCCTGGCGCGCCTGGGTCCTGTCTGAAGACCAAGGCCGGCCGTTCATCAAACGCGCCCTCGAGGCCGGCATCAACTTCTTCGACACGGCCGATATGTACTCGCTCGGCAAGTCCGAGGAAGTCCTCGGCCGCGCTCTTCGGGACTTCGCCAAACGGGACGAGGTCGTCATCGCCACGAAGGCGTTCAGCCCGATGTCGGACGATCCGAACGATCGCGGGCTCTCGCGTAAGCACCTGCTGTCGAGCATCGACCACTCGTTGCGCCGTCTGGGCACCGACTACGTTGACCTCTATCAGATACACCGCTGGGATCCCGACACACCGATCGAGGAGACGCTCTGTGCGCTGCACGACATCGTCCGCGCCGGCAAGGCGCGGTATATCGGCGCGTCCAGCATGTGGGCCTGGCAGTTCGTCAAGGCGCAATTTCTCGCGGACCGTCATGGCTGGACGAAATTCGTGTCGATGCAGAACCACTACAACCTCGTCTACCGCGAGGAAGAGCGCGAGATGCTTCCCTTCTGTCGCGAAGAAGGAGTGGGAGTGATCCCGTGGAGCCCGCTCGCGCGCGGCTTCCTCGCCGGCAACCGGCGCCCCGCGGACAAGGGGGACACGTCGAGGGCGAAGACCGACGACTTTGCTCACAAGCTGTACTACGCGGCATCGGATTTCCGCATCGTGGATCGCGTCGTGGAGGTCGCGAAGGCGCGCGGCGTCGCGCCGGCGCAGATCGCGCTCGCCTGGATCCTGCACAAACCCGGGATTACGGCCCCGATTGTCGGCGCATCGAAGATGGAGCAGCTCGATCAGGCGGTCGCCGCGCTGGATATCACCTTGAGCGCCGAGGAGCTTCGCCAGCTCGAAGAGCCATACGAGCCGCACCCGGCGAGATGGTGAGGCCGCCTCATCACCTCAGCCCGCCGATTCCAGGTTCCGACAAATTTGTCTGATACCAGGTGTCTTTTGTCGAAGTTCGTCAAGGCTCGATTGGAGGCTTGAAGCGCAACTCAGGCGCACGGATAATAGGCGCTTGCGCGGGTTTCAATCTTTCTTCCTGTAGGCCGTTCGGCGTCTACGAAAGGACAAAAACGTCATGGGTTCCTCTTCATCCGGCGATGCGATCCGCTCTATTAGTCATTTTGGTAACGCGCTCGGCCAGCGGATGGTCACCGCGGCGACGAAGAAAATGACGGACGAATTTGGCTCGCTCACGTTCAACGACGAAGCGCAGCGGGCGCGATTGCCGAAGGACGACTACCGCGCACTGCGCCGGGCGGTCGCGCAGGGAGAGCCGATCGATGCGGCCGTGGCCGACACGATTGCGAGCGCGTTGAAGGACTGGGCGGTCGAGCACGGCGCGACGCATTACACGCACTGGTTCCAGCCGATGACGGGCATCACGGCGGAAAAGCACGACTCCTTCCTGTCGCCGACCGCCGACGGCCGGGCGGTCGCGGAATTCAGCGGCAAGGAACTGATTAAGGGAGAACCGGACGCCACGAGTTTCCCTTCGGGCGGCATGCGCTCCACGTTCGAAGCGCGGGGGTACACAGCGTGGGACCCGACAAGCCCCCCGTGGCTGCTCGTCACGCCGAACGGAACGACGCTGGTCATCCCGACGGCATTCGTGAGCTGGACCGGTGAAGCGCTCGACCAGAAAACCCCGCTGCTGCGTTCCATGCAGGCGGTGTCGAAACAGGCCGTGCGCATCCTCAAGCTGTTCGGGTCGAAGGCCACCCGCGTGCACGCGACGTGCGGGCCCGAGCAGGAGTACTTCCTGATCGATCAGCAGTTCTATTTCAACCGGCCCGATCTGATCAACGCGGGCCGCACGCTCTTCGGCGCGAAGCCTCCCAAGGGGCAGGAGATGGAGGATCACTATTTCGGGGCCATCCCCGAACGCGTGCTCGCCTTCATGCACGACGTCGAGCGCGAGCTCTACCGCGTCGGCGTGCCGGTCAAGACGCGCCATAACGAGGTCGCTCCCAGCCAGTACGAGGTCGCGCCGGTTTTCGAAAACGCCAACGTCGCCACCGATCATCAGATGATGACGATGGAGATGATGCGGCGGTATGCGCCGAAGTACGGACTGGCCTGCCTGATGCACGAGAAGCCGTTCGCCGGCGTCAACGGCTCCGGCAAGCACTTGAACTGGAGCATGAGCGACGACCTGGGCAGCAACCTGTTGAATCCCGGCGAGACGCCGCACGACAACATCCAGTTCCTGGTGTTCTGCACGGCGATGCTCCGAGCGGTGAACAAGTTCCAGGGCCTGCTCCGCTTCAGCATCGCGAGCGCGGGCAACGACCACCGCCTTGGCGCCAACGAGGCGCCGCCGGCCATCCTCTCCATTTTCCTCGGCGACATGCTCACCGACATCTTCGAGCAGATTGAGAAGGGGGCGGCGAAGACGACGAAAAGCGGTGGACTCCTCGACACCGGCGTCACCGTCCTGCCCAAGCTCCCCCGCGACGCGGGCGACCGGAACCGTACGAGCCCGTTCGCCTTCACCGGCAACAAGTTCGAGTTCCGCGCGGTGTCGGCCAACCAGAGCATCGCGTTCCCGAACATCGCGCTGAACGTCGCGGTGAGCGAGGCACTGGACTACATGGCGACCGAGCTCGAGAAGGGGCTCAAGGAAGGCAAGCCGCTGGCTGACGCCGTCAAGACACTCCTCACGAAGATGATCAAGGAGAACAAGCGGATCATCTTCAACGGCAACGGCTATTCGGACGAATGGCAGAAGGAGGCCGCCAAGCGCGGGCTGCAGAACCTCCGCACCTCCGTCGAGGCCTACCCGGAGCTGATGAAGCCGGAGGTCGTCAAGGCGTTCGAGAAGTACGGCGTGCTGAACGAACGCGAAGTGCGCGCCAGGTACGACGTCGCCATCGAGCAGTACAACAAGACGATCAACATCGAGGCCCAGCTGATGGTCTTGATGGCGAATCGTTACATCCTGCCGGCCGCGTACAAATACCAGGGCACACTCGCCGCCACGATGGCGTCTCTCAAGGCCGCCGGGGCGACCGGCAAGGGAACGCGCAGCGCGCTCGATACCCTGACGGCCCTCGTCAACTCGTGCAAGTTGCGCGTGGACGCGCTGCAGGATCTGCTCGAGCACGACGGCAGCGCCAACGCGGAAAAGCACGCGAAGTTCTTCCGCGACAAAGTGGTTCCCGCGATGGTCTCGCTGCGGGAATCTGGCGACGGGCTCGAGTGCCTCATCCCCCATGATGTGTGGCCGTTGCCGACATATCGCGAAATGCTGTTCGTCCGATAGGCGCGAACCCGCGGGGTTTTGGGGCGCCGCGGGTCGCGGCGCCCTTTTTTTGCGTGCACGCCTGGCGAACGGTCCGTCTGAGAGGCGGCGAGAGACGTATCGGGTGGCACTTTCGCCTGAATGAAGGCATGATCGTGGACCCGTGCTCCGATTACTGCTCCTTCCGGCGCTAGCCGTGGCGCTGACCGCGACAGCCCTGGCGGGCCCGTCACAGACCAACCAGGACGTCGTCGCACTGCTGCGAAGTTACGTCCGCGCCACCGATGCCGAGCTCAAGCGCCTCGAGCGGGGAGGCGTGCTCACGAAGACGCTCGACTCACCGGACGGGAAGGAAGTGACCTCGTTCGGGGCGATTCGCGTCGCCTGCACGGCGGATGTGTTCGCGGAGCGCGTACGCGACATCGAACGATTCAAGGCCAGTGAGTACGTCCTCCAGATCGGCCGCTTCAAGACCCAGCCAGGCATCGACGATCTGGCCGGCCTGACCCTGGATCCGGTCGAGCGCGAAGCGATGCACCTCTGCCGCCCGGGCAGCTGCGGGCTTCGACTGCCCGCGTCGGCCATGGAGCACTTTCGCACCTCCGTTCCCTGGGGAACGCCGACGGAGGCGGAGGCGGCCGGAACCGCGATGCGGCAGTTCCTCGTGCAGGAGGCGCGTACGTACCTGACCACCGGCAGCGCGGCCCTGGGCGATTACGCCGATCGCGCCGGCACCATCCCGCGGGCGGCGGCGTTCAGGCAGCTGCTCCGGCCCTCCGAGTTCAAGGCGGAGAGCCAGCCCGAGCTTTTCCGATGGCTCGACGAATTCCCCCGCGCAACGCTCGAAGGCGCAGACAGTTTCCTCTACTGGTCGCGGGAGAAATTCGGCTTGAAGCCCACGATCAGCATCAGCCACTCGGTCATCGCCCGCCGGAATGGCGCGGTCGTGTTCGGCTCGAAACAGGTGTTCGCGAGCCACTATTTCGAATCGTCGCTGGGCATGGCGCTCTTCGTGCCCATGCCGGGTGCGGCGTACGGGTACGTCACTTACCTCAATCGCTCGCGCGTTGATACACTCCGCGGGTTCCTCGCGCCGCTCGCCCGCATCGTCGCCGCGCGGCGCGCGCGCGACGGCCTTGAGCGGATGCTGATTGGCGTAAAGGGCAAGCTCGAGAAGCCCTGATTATCGGGAGAGGTTGATCATGCGGATGTCGAGAATCGCCCTGTCGCTGGTCTTGCTGGCGCTGGCCGGGGTCGCGGCCGGCGGCGCCGCCGTTCCGCGGCATCCGGACACGGCCGGTGGAGTGGGGACGGCACAGCAGATCGCCCGGATCCAGGTCATTCCCGATGACGCCGCCCGCCGCGTGGACGTGACGATCGACGGCAAGCCCTTCACGTCGTACATTTATCCGACGACCCTGAAGAAGCCGACGCTGTTCCCGCTCCGGACCGCGAAGGGCACGGTCGTGACCCGTGGTTTTCCGCTGGAGCCTCGGAAGGGGGAGCGCGTCGATCATCCCCATCACGTCGGGCTGTGGCTCAATCACGGCGACGTGAACGGCCTCGATTTCTGGAACAACTCCGACGCGATTCCGGTGGCGCAGGCGTCGAAGATGGGCACGATTCTGCACCGCCGCGTGGTCGCGGCGACAAGCGGCGCGGAGGCGGGAGCGCTCAGCGTCGAGACCGAGTGGGTGAAGCCCGCCGGTCAGCCCCTCGTGCGCGAACAGACGCGCTTCGTCTTCCGGGGCACCGCGGATTCGCGGACCATCGACCGCATCACGACGCTGACCGCGCTCGGCGAGCGCGTCGTGTTCACAGACAACAAGGAAGCGTTCATCGGGATGCGGGTCGCCCGCGGGCTCGAGCAGCCGGATGACAAGCCGGAAGTCTTCACGGACGCCTCCGGCAAGCCGTCCGCGACGAAGGTCGTGGACACCACGGGTGCGAGCGGCCTGTACGTGAGCAGTGAAGGCCTGAAAGGGGACGCCGTCTGGGGTACGCGCGGCCGCTGGGCGCTCCTCGCCGGGACGGTCGACGCGGAACCTGTCACGCTCGCGATTCTGGATCACCCCTCGAACGCGGGTTTTCCCACGTACTGGCACGCTCGGGGATACGGCCTGTTTGCCGCGAACCCTCTTGGCGAGAGCGTTTTCACGCAGGGCAAGAAGGAGTTGAACCTGACGCTCGAGCCGGGCCAGTCGACGACCTTCACCTACCGCGTCCTGATCCTGCACGGTTCAGTGCCCCCCGCGGCGATCGAGACGGCATACGCGGCGTTTGCCGAGTAGGCATTTGGCGGCCTAGAACACGATTTTCGTCGCGAGCTGGATGTCATGCGGCTGGGTGTTCCGGCTCGTCACCCGCGGTGGCTGCGGCGGAGTGACAGCGCCCGCCAGGAAAGCGACGCACAAGGCTGAATGTGCCGGAAGATGACAGTGATGTTCCGCCTGGCGCCCAGCGTCCATTCGAGCACGGCCGACGTCGACCGCGCCGCCGGTCCGACGGCGTCGTCGCGATGACGCCACTCACACAGGCCTGGCCCAGACCGTCGAATCCTCGTCCTATCGTCATCATCGGCGCCGGGAGCATCGTGCAGACCGCGCATCTCCCCGCGTACCGCGCGATGGACTTTCCGGTCGCGGGCATCTTCGACATCCGTCGCGAGGTGGCGGTACGCACCGCGGCGTCGTTCGGCGTGCCCAGGGTCTTCGACTCGATGGCGGACGCCTGTGCGTCAGCTGGAGTCGTCTATGACGTCGCGGTCCCCGGCGACCAGACGCTGGACGTGCTCGAGAGGCTGCCGACAGGCGCGGCGGTCCTGGTGCAGAAGCCGATGGGCGGAGATCTCGCGCAGGCCCGCGCCATCAGGACGCGCGTGCGCGACCGCGGCATGACCGCGGCGGTCAATCTGCAGCTCCGGTTCAGTCCGGGAATGCTGGCGCTGCGCGACCTGCTCCATCGCGGTATGCTCGGCGAGCTCGTGGACGTGGACGTGCGCATCGTGATCGATCAGCCGTGGCATTTGTGGCCCTTTCTCGAGCGCGTGCCGAGACTGGAGCTGCCATACCATTCCATCCACTATCTGGACGCGATCCGGTGGATCGCGGGAGAGCCCCTTGGCGTGTACTGCCGCGCCGCGCGGCACCCGGGATTGCCTGCGTTCCCGGACACCCGCAGCTCGATCATCCTCAATTACGGCGACCGGCTCCGCTGTTCCCTGGTGCTCAACCACACCCACCGTGCCGGGCCACGACATCGCGCGTCCCAGCTCGTCGTCGAAGGCACCAGAGGAGCCGCGCGCCTGACGTGGGGCGTCAATCTCTCGTACCCGGCCGGGCCGGCGGACACGATGGAGGTGTCGCTCGAGGGCGAGTGGCGCCCGGTTCCACTCCGGGGGTCGTGGTTCATCGAAGCCTTCGAGGGCCCGATGTCGAACCTGCAGCGTTTCGTGGCTGGCGAGGATCGCGAGCTCGTCGGGGCGGTGGACGATGCGATCAGGACGATGGCCGTGGTGGACGCCTGCTATACCTCGAGCGACGGCGGCGGTACGCCGATCCCGACGGTGGATTGAGGCATGGCTGCGCCCCGAATCGACGCGCATCAGCACTACTGGCGGTACGACCCATCGGAGTACGGCTGGATCGACGGGCCGCTGGCGCCGCTGCGGCGCGACTTCCTGCCGGCTGACGCGGCCGTCGAGATGCGGGCGGCCGGCTTCGATCACGCCGTCGCGGTGCAGGCGCGGCAGACGCGGGAGGAGACCCGATGGCTGCTCGCGCTGGCGGATCGGCACCCCGTGATCGCGGGGGTGGTCGGCTGGGTGGACCTCCGGGCCGACGACCTGGACGCACAGCTGGAGGCGCTGGTCGAGCACCCGCGACTCGTGGGTGTGAGGCACGTGGTGCAGGCCGAACCGGACGACTTCCTGGCGCGTCCGGACGTCCGGCGCGGGATTGGCCGGCTCGAGCATTTCGGCCTGGCCTATGACATCCTCGTGTACGCGCGGCAGATCCCGCGGGCGATCGACTTGGCCACCGCGTTCCCGGCCACGCGCTTCGTGCTCGATCATCTCGGAAAGCCGGAGATCCGAACCGGTGCGTTCGACGCGTGGCGGTCGGACCTCGATCGCCTGGCGGGACTGGCGAACGTCTATGCGAAGTTGTCCGGGCTCGTCACGGAGGCCGACTGGCGCACGTGGACGCCTGACTCGCTCGGGGCCCACGTGCACGCCGCGCTCGACGCCTTCGGGGCTGATCGGCTCATGATCGGATCGGACTGGCCCGTGTGTACGGTCGCGGGCCGATACGGCGAGGTCATGCAGGTCGTCACCGCGGCGCTCAAGGGGAGAACGACTGCCGAACGTGACGCCGTCCTCGGCGACACGGCACGGCGCTTCTGGAACCTGTCTGTGTGATGGAGTCGACTGTATGAAGCGATGGGTGACGGCAATCGGCCTCGTGCTCGCGGCGGCGGGCTGCGGCGGCAACAAGACGACCACGACCTCGGGACTGACCGTGGCGGTGATTCCGAAGGGCACCTCCCACATGTTCTGGCAGAGCATCCACGCGGGCGCGAACCGCGCCGGGAAGGAGCTCGGCGTTGAGGTGATCTGGCGCGGACCGCTTCGCGAGGACGAGCGCGATTCGCAGATCTCGGAAGTGGAAGGCTTCGTCAGCCGGGGCGTGTCGGGGATCGCGCTCGCCCCGCTCGACGAGGTCGCGCTCGTGGGTCCCGTCCAGGACGCCGTCTCGCGAAAGATCCCGGTCGTTATTTTCGATTCCGGTCTGAAAGGCAGCGACTACGTCAGTTTCGTCGCCACCGACAACATCGAAGGCGGCCGCATGGGCGGGGAGCGTCTCGTCGAATCGATGAAGGGCAGCGGCAAGGTCGTGCTGCTGCGGTACGCGGAGGGGCACGACAGCACCGGGAAGCGCGAGGAGGGGTTCCTCCAGGCGATGAAAGCCCATCCCACGATTCAGGTCCTCAGCTCGAACCAGTACGTGGGTGCGGACGTCGAGGGCGCGTACAAGAAGACCGAGTCGATCCTGAGCGGATACAAGAAGCCTGACGGCAGCCTGGGCGTCGATGGGATTTTCTGCGTCAACGAATCCTCCTCGTTCGCCGCGATGCGTGTCCTCCAGGACAACGGGTGGGCCGGAAAGGTGCATTTCGTCGGCTTCGACGCGTCGCCGAATCTCATCAAGGGCCTTCAGGAGGGAGTGCTCGACGGCATCGTCCTGCAGGATCCTGTTCGCATGGGGTACCTCGCGGTGAAGACGCTTGTCGCGCACATCAAGGGAGAGCCGGTGGAGAAGCGCATCGACACCGGCGTCCACGTGGCGACGAAAGAGAACATGGAACAGCCCGGCATGAAAGAGCTGGTCTATCCGGAACTGGCAAAATGACCTCCGGCGCCAACCCGCCGCCGCGCTTCGACATGCGCGGCATCCGCAAGACGTTCGGCGCGACCGTCGCGCTCGCGGGCGTCGATCTGTCGGTCGCGTCGGGCGAGGTGTGCGGTCTCATCGGCCAGAACGGCGCCGGCAAGAGCACGTTGATGAGCATCCTCGCCGGGGCGCTGAAGCCCGACTCCGGGGAGATGTTCATCGACGGTGTGCGCTATGCGCCCGACAACCCGCTCGAGGCGCGCCGGGCAGGGATTGCGATGATCTACCAGGCGCTGTCGCTCGCGCCCCATCTCTCCGTGATGGAGAACATCCTGATGGGCGCCGAGCCGATGCGCTTCGGGCTGGTCGATCGATCGACCATGCGCGCGATGGCCGCTCGCGCGCTCGCCGACCTGGGTCACGACGACATCTCGCCCGATGCGCCGGTCGGCAGCCTGTCGGTGGCCGCGCAGCAGCTCGTGGAAATCGCACGGGCCATCGCGGTCGGGTGCCGCGTGCTGGTGCTCGACGAGCCGACCAGCAGCCTCGGCCGCGACGACGTCGCGCGGCTGTTCCATCTCCTCGCCCGCCTCAAGGCGCAGGGCCACGCGATCGTCTACATCTCCCACTTCATCGAGGAGGTCAAGGAGGTGGCCGATCGGTTCACCGTGCTGAGGGACGGCCGAAATGCGGGCGGCGGCACGACCGCCAACGCCACGCATGACGCGATCGTGTCGCTGATGGTGGGCGGCGACGTCGGCGAGCTCTTTCCCCGATCCCCGAGAACTCCCGGGGACGCGATCCTCGAGGTGGCCGGCCTGCAGCCCGGATCCGCCTCCTTCGCGCTCCGCCGCGGTGAAATCTTCGGCATCGCGGGGCTGATTGGCTCGGGGAGGACGCGTTTGCTGCGCACGTTGTTCGGGCTCTCGCCGGTGCGCAGCGGACGGGTGCGTATGGCCATGTTCGCGGGCACCGCGACGCCGAATGCGCGATGGCGCCAGGGCATGGGCCTGCTGAGCGAAGACCGGACGGATGAAGGCCTGGCGCTCGGGCTGGACATCGCGAACAACCTGACGATGACGCGCCTGTCGTCCTTTGGCGCCGCCGGGCTGCTCTCTCCGTCCCGCCAGCGAACCGCCGCGACGACATGGATCGAACGCCTCCAGATCAAGTGCGCCGGGCCTGGGCAGTCGGCCGGAGAACTGTCCGGGGGGAACCAGCAGAAGATCGCGATTGCGCGCCTCCTGCATCACGACGTGGACGTCCTGCTCCTCGACGAGCCCACCCGGGGCATCGACGTCGGCAGCAAGGCGCAGATCTACCGGCTCATCGACGAGCTCGTCGCCGCGGGCCCGGGCCGCACCCCGAAGGCCGTGCTGATGGTCAGCAGCTACCTGCCCGAGCTGCTGGGGCTGTGCGACCGGATCGCCGTGATGCACCGCGGTCAGCTGAGCGACCCTGTCCCCGCGGGCACCCTTTCTGAGCACGACCTGATGATGGCTGCCACGAGCGGAGGCCCTGTCGCATGACCACGCGGACGCTCATCGAGCGGGGCGGAACCTTTCTCGGGCTGGTTCTGGTGGCGGTCATCTTCGGTGCGCTGGTCGGCCCCCAGTTCTTCAGCCCCAACAACCTGGAGCTGATGGCGCGCCAGACCGCGATCGTCAGTATCGCGGCCGTCGGGATGACGGTCGTCATCGTGTCAGGCGGCATCGACCTGTCCGTGGGCTCCATCATCGCCCTGGGCACCGTCGTCATCGCGCTGCTGCTGCGGAGCGGCGCGAGCCCGTTCGTGGCCGCTCTGGGGGCCGTGGGTGCCGCGGCCGCATGCGGCCTGGTCAACGGCGTGCTGATCACGCAGCTGCGGGTCGTGCCGTTCATCGTGACGCTCGGAACCATGCTGGTGATCCGGGGCGCGGCCAAGGGCCTGGCGGAGGAGCGGCGCATCGAAGCGCCAGAGAGCTGGTTGAACGATCTGCTCAGGGTGCCGCGCGGCGGCGCCCTGCTGCCCACGGGCATCTGGGCCGTGATCGCCCTCGCGCTCATCGTGGCGGGCGTCCTGCGCTACACACGGTTCGGCCGCCACGTGTTTGCCATAGGCTCGAACGAGCGCATGGCGCGGCTGTGCGGCGTCGCGATTACCCGGACGAAAGTGCTGGTGTACGTCCTGACCGCCGCCTTTGCTGGCGTGGCCGGCCTGCTGCAGTTCGCGAAGCTCTCGGTCGGGGACCCGACCGTCGCCATCGGGCTCGAGCTCGACGTGATTGCCGCCGTCATCATCGGCGGCGGCAGCCTGCTCGGGGGGCGCGGCACGGTGTCGGGAACGCTCATCGGCGCCGCGATCATGACGATCATCCAGATTGGATGCTCGCAGAAGGGGCTGGCGAACTGGATCCAGCAAATCGTCACCGGCGGCATCATCGTGGCCGCTGTCGCCCTCGACCGCGTGCGGTCCGCCGACCTGATGAGAACGCACTGATGAAGATTCGCGACCTCCAGATCCTCGACCTGCGGTTCCCCACCTCGCGCACGAACGCCGGCACCGATGCGATGCATCCGGATCCGGACTATTCGGCGGCCTACGTCGTCCTGGAGACCGACGGCGGCATCGACGGCCATGGCTTCACGTTCACGATCGGCCGAGGCAACGAGATCTGCGTAGAGGCGATCCGTGCCTTCCGTCCGCTGGTGGTGGGCCGCACGCTGGAAGAGATCACCGCGGAGCCCGCCGCGTTCTGGCGCTCGCTGGCCTCTGACTCGCAGCTCCGCTGGCTCGGGCCCGAGAAGGGGGTCGTCCACCTCGCCCTGGCCGCCCTCGTGAACGCCGTGTGGGACCTGCACGCCAAGCACGCGCGCAAGCCGGTCTGGAAACTGCTCGCGGACATGACGCCTCAGCAGGTCGTCAGGTGCATCGACTTCCGCTACATCACCGACGCGCTCACGCCCGACGAGGCCGTCGAGATCCTGTCGCGTCAGCAGGGGACGAAGGCGCAGCGCGAAGCGCAACTGCTCCGCGACGGCTTCCCCGCCTACACGACGTCGGCGGGGTGGATGGGCTACTCGGACGATCGCATTCGCGGTCTGTGCCGCGACGCGGTGGCCGACGGCTGGACACACTTCAAAGTGAAAGTCGGCGGTGCGCCGGACGACGACGCCAGGCGGCTGGCGCTCGTGCGGGAGGAGATCGGGCCGGACCGCCGGTTGATGATCGACGCGAATCAGAGCTGGGACGTCGGCGAAGCGATCGAGAAGGTCCGCGCGCTCTCCCGGTTCGATCTGTGGTGGATCGAGGAGCCGACCAGCCCTGACGATGTGCTCGGGCACGCCGCGATCGCGCGTGGAGTGGCCCCTGTCGGTGTCGCGACTGGCGAGCACTGCCAGAACCGGATCATCTTCAAGCAGCTGCTCCAGGCCGGGGCGATCGCCTTCTGCCAGATTGACAGCTGCCGCCTCGGGGGTGTGAACGAGAATCTGGCGGTCATCCTGCTGGCCGCCAAGTTCGGCGTCCCCGTGTGCCCCCACGCCGGCGGGGTCGGCCTGTGCGAGCTGGTGCAGCATCTGTCGATGTTCGACTACATCGCGGTGGCGGGTCGCATGGACGATCGGATTGCCGAGTTCGTCGATCACCTGCATGAGCATTTCGTCGATCCCGTCGTCATCCGCCGGGGCCGATACATGCCGCCGGTCGCCCCCGGCTACAGCAGCGAGATCAAAGCGGCGTCCCGGGCGGAATACCGGTACCCGGGCGGGCCCGCATGGAAGGGCATTGCCGCGAGCCGCAGCTGACGGGGGCGATGGAAACGAGGCAGAGGCGCAGCGAGGCGCTGAGCCGCGACCCCGGACCTCTCAATGCTCCAGGGAGTGGCGCACGACGGCTCCGATCATGGTGTGGGCACCAATCGAAATATACAGCTCGCGCTCGTTCATCGAGAGGCTGAAGGCCATCCGTCGTTCGAGCCGCGCGGCCAGCGCAGAAACCAGCAGCCGGTCCAGGGCATACAGCTCGAGCGTGTCGGCCTTGTGAATCCGCTCCCCCGCCAGATTCCGCACGACCTGCGCGATGTCCTTGTGCGTGTAGACGACGACGCGCGGCGCCAGCTTCGACGCCTTGTGGAGCCGGGTCGCGTCGGGAGAGCCGACGTCGATCCACGCGCGCAGGGCTCCCGTGAGATCGCGAATCGCGATCGCGGGGTCGTCGGGATCGCAGATGCCGCGCGAGAACTCGATGCCCTCTGTGAACTCCATCGCGTACGCGAGGATGCGGGCGACGAGATATTCGGCGGATTCCGAGGGGTGACGGGCCACGCGCAGCGCCAGGGTGTCGTAGACGGAGCGGTCCGAGTCCGCCAGATCGATGTCGAGGTTGTAGATGGTCGCGGTGAGTGCCAAGCCGGCTGATTATCCCACGCGTCGTCGGTCCCGCCGCCTCAGTCGTGCTTTCGGATGACCCAGGTCGTCATCGCCCGCTCATGCTGGACGACCGTGGTCTTGAGCGGATCGACCAGATCGGCACCGAGCCGCCGGGTCGCCTCCGTCAGCATGCGTTCGTCGACCAGGAACCGATCGCTCCCGTCAGGCAGCCGAAACCGGCCCTGGCCCAGCGGCTCGAGGAGCACCCCCATCCCGATCGACGACGCCAGCCGCGCGAACAGCAGCCCCCCTGGGGCGAGCACCCTCCAGAGGCCCCCGAGCATCGCCTCGAAGTGGTCGGGGCCGGTGGCGAAGTGCAGCACGGCGCTCGCAATCACGATGTCGGCCGACACGGCGGGGAACGACATGGCTTCGATCGGCTCGACGCGGAACCGATCGGCCGGCAGCGCCGGCGCGAGCAGCGCCGCCAGTGCGCGGACCCGTTCGATGGCGGCCGGATCCCGATCAGCGGCCGCGACGTTGTAGCCGTTCCGCAACAGGTAAACCAGGTTCCGCCCGCCTCCGCAGCCGGCGTCGATGACGTGCATGCCCGGCGCAATGCGACCCCGGAGGATCTGGTCGAACAGGTAGATGTCGATGTCGCCGAATTGCGCACGCAGGTCATTCATGGTCGCTTGTCGCCGCCGCCGCGGACGATCATACCCGCTCGCACTTCGAACCCGGGTTTCTGGGCTCGGGACGCGTCCGATTGCGCCTTGCGCGGGGGTGGCATCACGCGGGATCCTGATCTGCGAACCGAAACCCTGAACCCGAACCTCCACATATGCGTTATCTCCACCTGGACGTCTTCACCGACCGCCGATTCGAGGGAAACCAGCTCGCGGTGTTTCCTGATCCGCAAGGGCTCTCGACCGGCGACATGCAGAACATTGCGAGGGAGATGAACTTCTCCGAGAGTACGTTCATCTTCCCTGCCGAGGGGGCGGAGGCCGCGCCTGCGGCCCCGGGCGCACCCGCGCGGCGGGCCCGCATGCGCATTTTCACTCCCGGCGCCGAGCTGCCCATGGCCGGACACCCCACGATCGGCAGCACGTTCGCGTTGGCGTATGAAGGGACCATCGCGCGAGGGCAGACGGACTTCATCTTCGACCTGGGCGTCGGGCCGACTCCGGTGACTCTCGAGTGGTCCGGGAACAGCCTCTCGTTCGCCTGGATGACGCAGTCGCTCCCGGCCTTCGGCGGCATTGCGACGGATCGTGCCGCGTGGTCGGCAGCCGTTGGCGTGGACGAACGTGACCTGGTCCCCGAGTGGCCGCTGCAGTCCGTCTCGTGCGGCGTTCCATTCATGTTCGTGCCGCTGGCCTCACGCGCAGCGGTGGACCGTGTGTCGGTCGATCGTACGGCGCTGGCACGCTGCTACACGAGCGCCGGGCTGCAGGAGTCGCCGACATTCTTCTTCACCATGGACGGCGCCGGGGAAAACGGCGACAGCGCCGAAACGGTGTACAGCCGCATGCTCGCGCCCGGACTTGGCATCAGCGAAGATCCGGCGACAGGCGGGGCGAGCGGTCCGCTGGGGTGTTATCTGGTGCACTACGAGATTGTCGCGTCGGACGCCGCCACGGATATCGTGAGCCTGCAGGGCGTGGCCATGGGACGGCCGAGTCGCATCTACATCGCCATCGATGCACGCGACGGCGGGATCACACGCGTTCGCGTCGGCGGGCGATCGGTACTGGTCGGGCGCGGCGAGTTGGATCTGTAGACCTCAGCCTGAAGGCGGAGGCCACCAGCTGAAGCCAGGGACCGAGCTCCGAATCCCGAGCCTCGAGCCCCGAGTGATATTCTCCGTTCGGAGGGACCCTTTTTTGGCGAAGCGCGGGAAGCGGGATGAGCGGTCGTTGTTCGACGCGCCGGGCGGAGCCGGTGGCGTGATCGATGGGGGGGCCTCCGGCGGAGGCCCGGGTGAGCCGGAGGCGGTTGAACTCCATGCCGCGGCGCAGACGCGGTACCTCAACTACGCACTCTCGGTCATCACATCGCGGGCGCTCCCCGACGTGCGCGACGGGCTGAAGCCCGTCCAGCGGCGCATCCTCTACACGATGTGGCAGCAGAACCTGACCGCCGACGTCAAGCACCGCAAGTGCGCGAAGGTGGTCGGCGACGTGATGGGCAACTACCACCCGCACGGCGACTCGGCGCTCTACGAGACGCTCGTCCGCATGGCGCAGTCCTTCTCGCTGCGTTACCCGCTCATCGACGGGTCGGGCAATTTCGGGTCGCTCGACGGCGACAGTGCCGCCGCGATGCGGTACACAGAGTGCCGCCTCGCGCGGCTCAGCGACGAAATCCTGTCGGAAATTCACCAGGACACGGTGCCGTTCCGTCCGAATTACGACGGGACGCGCACCGAGCCGGTGGTGCTGCCGTCGCGCATCCCGAACCTCCTCATCAACGGCGCTACCGGCATCGCGGTCGGCATGGCGACGAACATTCCGCCGCACAACCTCAACGAGGTCTGCACGGCGCTGATCAAGCTGCTCGGCAACTCCGAGCTGTCGAGCGCCCAGCTGTGCCGGTACATCAAAGGGCCAGACTTTCCGACCGGGGGCGAGATGCTGAACTCGCCGGAGGAACTGAAGGAGATCTACAAGACGGGCTCCGGCGCGATCCGCCTGCGGGCGACATGGGAGCTCGGCCCCGTCACGAAGGCGGCCAGGACCATCTACATCACGAGCGTGCCGTACACGGTCAACAAGTCCACGCTCGTCGAGCGCATCGCCGATGTCGCGTTGAGCCGCAAGCTGCCGCCGCTGCTCGATGTCAAGGACCTCTCGACCGACGACGTCCGCATCGCGCTCGAGCTGAAGAAGGACTCCGACGAGAAGATGGTGATGGCGTACCTGTTCAAGCACACGCCGCTCCAGAACAGCTTCATCGTCAATCTCACCTGCCTGATCCCGACGGAGAACCCCGAAGTCGGGCGGCCGGAGCGGCTCGATCTGCACGCCATGCTGTGGCACTTCCTGCATTTCCGGCTGGATGTGGTCACCAAGCGCCTCGAACACGAGCTCGAGTCGCTCAGGAAGCGCGTGCACATCCTGCAGGGCTTCGAGAGAGTGTTCGATGCGCTCGACGACATCCTCAAGATCGTCCGGAAGTCGGAGGGCAAGGCAGACGCCGCGCAGCAGATCATCGCGCGCTTCGAGCTCGACGCCGAGCAGACCGATGCCATCCTGGAACTGAAGATCTACCGGCTCGCGCGGCTGGAGATCCTGATCATCCGCAAGGAGCTCGACGAGAAGCGCCGGCGGATGCGGCAGATCAGCACGCTGCTCAAGGACGAGCAGAGCCGGTGGGACATCGTGCGGGTGGAGATCGAGGAGATTCAGAAAAAGTACGGCGACCCCCGCCGGACCAGCATCTCGAGCGACGCCGGCGAGGCCGAGTACAGCGCCGAAGACTTCATCGTCGACGAAGACAACGTGGTGCTCCTGTCGCGCGACGGCTGGGTGAAGCGGCAGAAGGAAGTGAAGGACGTCGCCTCGACCCGCGTCCGCGAGGGGGACGCCGTCATGGCGGCGCTTGCCGGCAGCACGCGGTCGTCCGTCGTGTTCTTCAGCAATTTCGGCGTGGGGTATTCGTCACGGATCGCCGACATCCCCGCCTCCACGGGCTACGGCGAGCCGATCCAGCGTTTCTTCAAGCTGAAGGACGGCGAGCGGATTGTCGCCGCCTTCAGCCTGGACCCGCGCGTCGCCGGGAACATCGCGCCACGCAAGGAAGGGGCGGAGCCGCCGGTGCAGGCGCTCGCGGTGACGAGCGACGGGTACAGCATGCGCTTCAGCCTGGAACCCTTCGCGGAACCGAGCACGCGGTCCGGGCGCCGCTACGCCCGGGCAGCCGACGGCGCCGAGTTCGTCGGCGTCGCACGCCTCACCGGAGGGGAGATCCTCATCGCCGCCACGCGGGAAGCCCGCGCGATCCTGTGCAGGGCCGACGAGGTGAACTTTCTCTCGGGTCCCGGCCGCGGCGTCATCCTCATCAAGCTGTCGGCGGAGACCGACCGCGTCCTCGGCTTTCTGGCGTCCAAAGGGGACCGCGACTTGTTGACCGTCGAAACGAGCCGCGGGGCCGAGCAGACGATCAGCACGACGAAATACGAAGTGACAGGCCGCGGCGGCAAGGGGCGTGAGCTCCTGCAGCGTGGCCAGTTCACGCGCGTGATCACGCCCATCCCCGAGGCGCCCCCGCCGCTGTCGGAATAGGCCCGTTCCTCCGCCGTTGCGCCCGATCTCGGTTCGGGGGCTTCGGCGCGGCCGGCCGACTCCCGAGTCCCGAATCCCGACTCCCGAGTCCCGGGTCCGAATCCCGAATAGGGTAGGATCACCCTATGGCAGGGTGGCAGGAGTTCACGGGGCTGAATCGCGGCTACGTGCTCGAGCTGTACGAAAAATACCGCCGGGATCCTGCGGCCGTCGACGCCGAGACACGGACCCTGTTCGAACGGTGGACCCCTCCGTCTGAGCTGGAACCGGTGCCCGAGGGCGTCCCCCTCCAGAAAGTGGTGGGCGCGGTCAGCCTCGCGCAATCGATCCGCATGTACGGCCACCTGGCCGCCCGGCTGGATCCCCTTGGGAATCGCATCGGAGGTGGGGACCCCTCGCTCCTTGCCGAAACGCACGACGTCACGGACGAGGACCTGCGGAACCTGCCGGCGAGCCTGATGTCGTCGCCCCTCGCCGACTCCGCGGCGAACATGTTCGAGGTCATCACGGCGTTCCGGCGCATCTACTGCTCGACGACCGGGTACGATTACGCCCACGTGTTCGTCCCGGAGGAGCGCCAGTGGCTCCGTCAGGCCGCCGAGGGCGGCCGGTTCAGGGCGCCCGCCGATCCGATCAGTCCCGAGGCGATCCTCGATCGGCTCACGCAGGTGGAGGTCTTCGAGCGCTTTCTCCACCG
The DNA here is from genome assembly GCA_031361295.1 of Acidobacteriota bacterium. GTDB lineage: Bacteria > Acidobacteriota > Vicinamibacteria > Vicinamibacterales > 2-12-FULL-66-21 > JALZOC01. The sequence goes on from JANMCN010000013.1 coordinate 20,742, forward strand.
GGTGTTCCCGGGCAAGACGCGCTTCTCAATCGAAGGGCTCGACGTGCTCGTGCCGATCCTCGACGAAGTCATCGGCGAAGCCGCCGAATGCGGCATCCGGAACATCCTGATCGGCATGGCGCACCGGGGCCGCCTGAACGTCATGGCCCACGTGCTCAACAAGCCGTACGCGCAGATCCTCGCGGAGTTCAAGGAGCCGGTCTCGTCGCGCGGCTTCCGCGAGGACATGGCGTGGACGGGGGACGTGAAGTACCACGCCGGCGCGCATCGCGCACTCAAGGGAGGCCGCGCGATGGACGTGGTGGTGTCCCTGCCGCCCAATCCCAGTCACCTCGAGGCCGTCGATCCCATCGTCGAAGGGATGGCGCGCGCCGCCGGGACGCTCGTGGACTCTCCAGGCGCGGCGTCGTTCGACCCGGCGCGGAGTCTGCCGATCCTGATCCACGGCGATGCCGCCTTCCCCGGCCAGGGTATCGTGGCCGAGACGCTCAATCTCGGGCGCCTCCCCGGGTACCAGACCGGCGGGACGATCCACATCATCGCCAACAACCAGCTCGGGTTCACGACAGGGCCGGAGGACGAGTACAGCACGTCGTACGCGAGCGGCCTGGCGCGCGGCTTCAAGATTCCGATCGTGCACGTCAACGCGGACGATCCCGAGGCGTGCGTCGAAGCGGCGCGGCTCGCGGCGGCGTACCGCGAGCGTTTTCAGCGCGACTTCCTGATCGACCTCATCGGCTATCGGCGGCACGGACACAACGAAGGCGACGAGCCCGCGTTCACCCAGCCGCTGATGTACCAGAAGATTACCGTGCACCCGACGGTGCGCGAACGGTGGGCGCGGACACTCGAGGAGCGTGGTGAGCTCGAGGCCGGCCGGGCTGAGACGCTCGTCAAGAAGCACACCGCGGAGCTGCAGAAGGCGATGGACGAGCTGAGGCCCGAGCGCGACTACGTGGAGCCCGAGCCCGAGCCCGCCCCGCCCGGGGCCGCCTCGAAGGCCGAGACGTCGGTGCCGATCGAGCGGCTGCGAGAGCTCAACGACGCGCTGCTGCAGGTGCCCGACGGGTTCACGATCCATCGGAAGCTCGAACGTGTGCGCGAGAAGCGTGCGCAGATGTTCGCGGCGCCCGACGAACGCACGGTCGACTGGGCCGCCGCCGAGGAGCTGGCGCTCGCCTCGATCCTGTCGGACGGGATCAGCATCCGCCTCACGGGCGAAGACGTCGAGCGCGGTACGTTCAGCCACAGGCACGCGGTGTTCCACGATGCCGGCAACGGGCGCGTCCACGTCCCGCTCCAGGCCCTTCCGCAGGCGCGCGCCGCATTCGAAGTCCACAACACCCCGCTCACGGAGAACGCGGTCGTCGGGTTCGAATACGGCTACAACATCCAGGAGCCGTCCCGTCTCGTCATCTGGGAAGCGCAGTACGGAGACTTCATCAACGGCGCGCAGGTCATGATCGATGAGTTTCTGGTTTCCGCGCGCAGCAAATGGGGCACGAAACCGTCGCTCGTGCTGCTGCTGCCGCATGGACACGAGGGGCAGGGTCCCGATCACGCGAGCGCCAGGCCGGAGCGGTTTCTGCAGCTGGCCGCGGACATCAACATCCGGATTGCCAACTGCACGACGGCGGCGCAATACTTTCACCTGCTTCGGCGCCAGGCGGCCCTCCTGCAGGTGGACCCGCTGCCGCTCGTCGTCCTGACGCCCAAAAGCCTGCTCCGCCACCCGGCGGTGGCGTCAGCTCCCCGGGATTTCGCCGAGGGGCGCTTCCGCATGGTCCTGCAGGACGAGCAGGCCGCCAGCCGGGCGGACGCGGTGCGGCGTGTGCTCGTCTGCTCCGGCAAGATCTACGTGGATCTGATTGCGAGCGAACACCGTGCCGCGCGGCCGGACGTCGCGATTTGCCGCGTGGAGCAGCTGTATCCCGTCCCGATGCGGGACCTGCGCGCGATGATCGACGTGTACGGCAACGCGGAGGAAGTCGTGTGGGTGCAGGAAGAACCGGAGAACATGGGCGCCTGGGATTTCATCCGCCCACATCTCCAGGAGCTGTCCGGGGGCCGGACGGTCCGCCGCGTCGCCCGGCCGCGCAGTGCGAGTCCCGCCGAGGGTTCGGTGTCGCGTCATGCCCGGACGCAGCAGGCCCTGGTGAACCAGGCTTTTGGCGATCCGTCGGCTCCGCGTCCCGACGGCAGCGTTGCCAGCAAGGCGCGCCCGGACAGCCAGTTGACCAGCAGCAAGGGATGACCACGCCGATCCCGCCGCGCGCCAGTCAGGAAACAGGTATATGCCGTCGAACATAGTCGTACCCGAAGTCGGCGAGTCGATCGTCGATGCCCGCGTCGCGAAGTGGCTCCGCCGGGAGGGTGACGCCGTCGCGATCGGCGATCCGCTGGTGGAGCTCGAGACCGACAAGGTGGACCTCGAGGTCGCCGCGACGCAGGCCGGCATCCTGAAGCGCATCGATCGCCACGACGGCGACGACGTCAAGGTGGGCGAGGTGCTGGGCGTCATCGACGATGCCGTCGCGGGCGCGGCGGTCACGCGGGACGGCGACGGGGCAAAGGCGCCGCTGGCCGGCCCTGAGGCGCCGTCCAGGGCCGCGGCGGCGCCCAAAGCGGTCGCGGAAAAAACCCGTTCCACGCCGACCGCGCGAAAGGCGGCCGAAGACAAGGCCGTCGATCTCAGCACCGTGCGTGGGAGCGGCGACGCGGGCCGCGTGATGCTCCGCGACGTGAAGGCGGCAGCAGGCAGTGAGGGCACCCCGCCGCCGGGAAACGGGAAGACGTCGCCTGCGACCCCCGAACCTGCCCGCGAAGCCAAGGCGCGCCCGGCGCCACCGGTGGCGGAGGGCCCCGCGCGGCCCGGCGGCACCCGCCTCGACGAGCGGATCCGCATGTCGAAGCGGCGCGCCACGATCGCGCGGCGGCTCGTGGAGGCGCAGAGCACCGCGGCCATGCTGTCGACCTTCAACGAGGTCGACATGACCGCGGTGATGGCGCTCCGCGAGCGCCACAAGCAGACGTTCAAGGACCGCCACGGCGTCGGCCTCGGCATCGCGTCCTTCTTCGTCAAGGCGTCGATCGGGGCGCTCCGCGCGTTCCCCCGTATCAACGCGGAAATCCAGGGCGACGAAATGGTGCTCAAGCACTATTACGACATCGGCGTCGCCGTCGGGGCCAGCGAAGGGCTCGTCGTTCCCGTGCTGCGCGATGCCGACCAGATGTCGTTCGCGGCCATCGAAGCGCAGATTCGTGACTTCGCGCGCCGCGCCGAAGACGGTTCGTTGTCGCTCGCGGACCTGAAAGGCGGCACGTTCACGATCACGAACGGCGGGGTCTTCGGATCACTGCTGAGCACGCCGATTCTGAACCCGCCACAGGTCGGGATCCTGGGGCTGCACGCCATCCAGCAGCGACCGGTGGCTCAGAACGGACAGGTGGTCATCAAGCCCATGATGTACGTCGCGCTCACGTACGATCATCGGATCGTCGACGGATCGGAGGCGGTGCAGTTCCTGGTTCGGGTGAAGCAGCTGGTCGAGGATCCCGGCGCGCTGCTCCTCGACTAGGTCTGGACTGCTCCGATCTGCTGGAGCCAATCGAAGAGCCTGTGGTCTCACCCCCCGTCGTTCTGCGAAAGGGCTGAACAGGACGATCGTACCTGGCCTGTACGCGTACACCTCAAGAACCTTGCGCACCCACCGCGCGCCGGTGGTAGACTCCGCGCTCATTCGGAACCCCTTTCCATCACCGTTGCGAGGAGGCGCTCATGATCGCGCGAACTCTCCTGATCGTTGCCGCAGCGTCGTCTGTCGTTCTGCCGCTGCGTGCCCACGCCGCGCCGCGGCAGGACCTCCAGTCTGCCAGTTCCGACGGCTTCGTCGCGCAGGGGGGCGAGCGGCGCGTCGCCGATTCCGTCGAGCCCGGCGCGGGAAACTGGAAAACGTGGGTGATTCCATCCGGGAAGGATTACCTGGTTCCGCCGCCTCCGGGCGCGGCCGCCACCCGGGCCGAGCTCCGTCAGGTTGCCGACGTGATGTCGCGCAACGACGCGCAGGCGGCGCAGCAGATCGCGTTCTGGGCAGCCGGCGCGCCCTCCTACCGCTGGGTCGACACGATCAACGCCCGTATCTTCGCGGGGGTGCCCACCACGCCCTACGCGCTACGCGTTTATACCTACGTGACCCTTGCGATGTACGACGCGACGGTGGCAACCTGGTATGCCAAGTATCACTACAACCGTCAAAGGCCGAGCGAGGTGGGAGGGGGCGTGTCCCCGCTGCTGCCCGTGCCGAACAGTCCCTCTTACCCCTCGGAGGATGCGGCCACCGCCCAGGCCGCCGCGGCGGTGCTCGCGTACTTCCTGCCGCTTCAGGCGCAGACGTACCAGGCGATGGCCGAGCAGGCGGGGTGGTCCCGGGTGCAGGCAGGCCTCCAGTACCCCAGTGATTACGAGGCCGGACTGGCACTCGGCCGTCGGGTCGCCGCAGCGGTTATTGCGAAGGCACAGACCGACGGGTCCGACGCCGTGTGGACCGGCACCGTTCCGCCGGGGCCCTGCAACTGGAAGGGCACGAATCCCGGCAACGTGACCGCGGCGAACTGGAGACCGCTCCTCCTGTCCTCACCCGGGGAGTTCAGGCCGCCGGCGCCCCCGGCGTGCGATTCCGCCCAGGTGCTGGCGGAAGCGAACGCGGTCCTGACGTTCCCACGGACGTTCGTAACGAACTACAAGGCGTTCTACTGGCAGAGCCCCGACGGGCTCAACATCTGGCCGTACCGTTATGCCGACAAATGGATGATGGAAGATCACCTGGATCAGAACCCGCCGCGCGCCGCGCGCGTCTACGCACTGATCGCCGCCACGATGTTCGACGCATTCATTGCGAGCCAGGACGGCAAGTTCACGTACTGGTACATCCGTCCGAGTCAGCTCGATTCGAGGATCGTCCCGCTGTTCCCGGTGCCACCGTTCCCGAGCTACCCCTCGAACCACTCGACGTTCTCGGCGGCACGCGCGGAGATGCTCGCCTACCTCTTCCCGGCGCGGGCCACATTCGTGCGCGCCATCGGAAAGGAAGCTGGCGATTCGCGAATCTGGGCAGGGATCCATTTCCAGATGGACAACGCCGCCGGTGTCAATCTCGGCAGGTCCGTCGCGCAGGTCTTCATCGACTGGGCCCAGCACGACGGATCCCAGTAGTCCTTCGGCTGCTATCCACTCCGCACGCTGCGGCGGTGAACCGCCGCGGCGTGCGACGATGCCTTCCGCGCTTCCGCGGTCGTTCCCACCGGATCACGCCATAGTCTTCCTGCCGCGCGGGCTGCGACAGCCGCGTGCTACCATTCTCCATTCCCTGCGACAGGCTTGGGCGAGAGCCCCACCGCTCCACGTTCCCGAACGAATGGCCAGCTACACCGCAAAAGACATCACCGTCCTCGAAGGGCTCGACCCGGTCCGCAAGCGCCCCGGGATGTACATCGGCGGAGTGGGCGCCTCCGGCCTCCATCATCTCGTCTGGGAGATTTTCGACAACTCCATCGACGAGGCGATGAACGGCTACGCGTCGAACATCACGGTCACGCTCCACGACGACGGCTCGTCCATCACGATCGCGGACGACGGCCGCGGGATCCCGGTCGACAGGCACGCCAAGACCAAGAAGAGCGCCGTCGAAGTGATCTTCACGACCCTGCACGCAGGGGGCAAGTTCGAGGCGGGCAACTACAAGACCGCCGGCGGTCTCCACGGCGTTGGCGCAAGCGTTGTCAACGCGCTCTCGAAGGAGCTCGTCGCGACAGTCCGCCGCGACGGCGGGGAGTGGGAGCTCCGCTTCAAGCAGGGGCAGCCTGTCGGCGCGCTCAGGAAGACCGGCCCTGCCCGCGGCACGGGCACGACGGTGTTCTTCCGTCCCGATGCGACGATATTTCCGAAGATCGAATTCGATCCCGACACGATCAGGCAGCGCCTGGAGGTATCCAGCTACCTCCATAAAGGCGTGAAGATCACATTCGAGGACGTCCCGCGCAACCAGAAGCAGACCTTCCAGCATTCCGAGGGCCTGTCGGATTATCTGAAGACAATTCTCCGGGACCGCGTCGCGACGCCCGTGCACGAACTGCCATTCACGCTGTCGAAGGAGGGTGACGACTCGGCCATGCGCCTCGACATCGCCCTGCAGTGGACGCAGTCCACCGACGAGCACGTCCGCAGTTACGTGAACGGGATCCCGACGGGGTCAGGCGGCACACACGAGAACGGCTTCCGCTCCGGGCTCGGCAAGGCGGTCCGCAACTACATCGAGACCCACAACCTCTCGCCCAAGGGGGTCACGCTCACCGCAGAGGACATCCGCGAGGGTCTCGTCGCCGTGCTCAGCATCTTCGTCGCCGAGCCCCAGTTCCAGGGGCAGACCAAGGATCGCCTGAACAACCCCGAGGTGATGTCAGCGGTGGACTCGCAGCTCCGTCCGGCTCTCGAGCACTGGATGAACACGAATGCCAGCGTCGCGGAGTCGATTGTCGGCCGCGTGATCCTCGCCGCACGGGCGCGCGAAGCAAGCCGCGCCGCGCAGCAGGAGGTCACGAGGAAAACGGCGACATCCGGACGACTCACGCTCCCCGGAAAGCTCAGCGACTGCACGTCTCCAGGCCTTGCAGACAGCGAGCTGTTCATCGTCGAAGGGGATTCGGCCGGCGGATCGGCGAAGCAGGGGCGCGACCGGAGCCGCCAGGCCATCCTGCCGCTGCGGGGCAAGGTCCTCAACACCGAGAGCGCTTCGCTCGCCAAGGTTCTCGAGAACAAGGAACTGTCGGATCTCGTCACCGCGCTCGGCTGCGGGCTGGGCAAGAGTTTCGAGCTCGCGCGGCTGCGGTACGGGCGGGTCATCATCCTGTCGGACGCGGACTCCGATGGCCACCATATCGCCACGCTTCTTCTGACGTTCATCTATCGCCACATCCCGGGGCTCATTGCGTCCGGCCGGGTCTTTCTCGCGCAGCCCCCTCTCTACCGTGTCGACATCGGAAAGGAGACGTTCTGGGCGCTCGACGATGCCCACCGGGACCGGATCCTCAAGCTCCATGGCCACGGCCGCGCGAACCCGG
>JANMCN010000025.1:0-10673 GCA_031361295.1 Acidobacteriota bacterium
CTGCTGATCGGGACCGACAACACCGCCCGCAAGCTGGTTGAGGCCGAGCAAAGGAAGCTCGACCAGCGCCTGCGCGACCAGCAGTTCTACACGCGCTCGCTGATCGAATCCAACATCGACGCGCTGATGATGGCCGATCCGGCCGGCATCATCACCGACGTCAACCGCCAGATGGAGGCGCTCACCGGCTGTACACGCGACGAGCTCATCGGCGCGCCCTTCAAGGACTACTTCACCGATCCGGAGCGCGCCGAGGCCGCCATCAAGCTGGTATTGCGCGAGAAGAAAGTCACCGACTACGAGCTCACCGCGCGCACCAGGGACGGCGAGACCACCGTGGTCTCCTACAATGCGACGACGTTCTACGACCGGGACAGGACGCTGCAGGGCGTGTTCGCCGCCGCGCGTGACGTCACGGAACGCAAACACAGTGAGGACATGCTCCAGGAGAAGAACGTCGAACTGGAGAACGCCAGGTCGGTCGCGGAGAAAGCCAACCTCGCGAAATCGGACTTCCTGTCCAGCATGAGTCATGAGCTGCGAAGCCCGCTCAATGCGATCCTCGGTTTCGCTCAGCTGATGGACTCTCAGACACCCACGCCCTCACAGAAAGAAAGCATCGCCCAGATTCTCGATGCTGGATGGCATCTGCTGAACTTGATCAACGAAATCCTCAACCTCGCGGTGATCGAGTCCGGAAAGGTCTCGCTGTCTGGAGAGCCGGTCGCGCTGGATGAGGTCATGCTCGAATGTCAGGCAATGATGGAACCACAGGCCCACCAGCGGAGCATCAACATGACGTTCCCGCGGTTCGACCATCCCTGCTTTGTCAGCTCCGATCGGACCCGGTTGAAGCAGGTCATCATCAATCTGCTTTCCAACGCGATCAAATACAACCAGGCGCGCGGAACCGTAGTCGTCGACTACATCGTGAGCGCACCCGATCGCATTCGCATCAACATCCGGGACACTGGGGCTGGCTTGCGCCCGGAAAAAGTGGCGCAGCTGTTTCAGCCCTTCAACCGTCTCGGACAGGAGGCCGGTGGGGAGGAGGGCACGGGCATCGGCCTCGTGGTCACCAAGCGCCTGGTCGAACTGATGGGCGGGGCGATCGGGGTTGACAGCACCGTCGGGGCGGGGAGCGTGTTCTGGATAGAGTTGCTCGCGGCTGCGGCGCCACAACCTGTCGCAGGAGGTGAAGCGTCCGCATCGGCTCCGCCGGGTGCGCTACACGGCGCGCGCCAGCGCACATTACTCTGCGTGGAGGACAACCTGGCCAACCTGAAGCTGATGGAGGAGCTCATCAAGCAGCGCCTGGACATGCGCCTGCTGACCGCGGTGAACGGGATGTTGGGCATCGAACTGGCGCGCACCTCCCGCCCGGAGGTGATCCTGATGGACATCAACCTGCCCGACATCAGCGGCATCGAGGCATTGAACATCCTGCGTCGAGATGCGGCCACCGCACACATCCCGGTCGTAGCGATCAGCGCCAACGCGATGCCGCGCGACATCGAAATGGGAATGAAATCGGGATTCTTCAGGTACCTCACCAAGCCAATCAAGGTGATTGAATTGATGGACGCCGTGCACGCGGCCCTGGAACTCTCGGAGCAGGCCGCCAGAACCCCTGAGTCACGACGCCTCTCATGATGGGTTCCTGAGACATTGCCGCAGCGGGCGAACGACGCCCGATGGATGGCCAGGAAGTTGTTGGCCGGCTGAACGCGCGACGCCTCCTGCTACGGTCGCGCGATCAGGAGCGTCTGCGGCGTCGGCAGCCCGTGGGCTTCCACGTCATGGAAGCCGGCGTCCTCCAGCTGTCCGCGCAGCTCCGCGAACGTGAACGCATCGCCGCCAGCGGTCTCGGCCAGCATGGTCAGGCTGAATTTGGCGGGCATCGGCGGCGACACGCGATCAGGGTTCGGCACGAACTCGAGCACGGCGACGCGCCCGCCGGGCTTCAGCGCCGCGTGGACTTTCTTGAGCATGCGCGTATTCGTGGGCGCATCGAAGTGGTGCAGGAAATTCGTCACCAGGACGACGTCGTAGCCGGACCCGTAGTCGACGGTGAAGGCGTCCCCGGCAATGGTCCGATAGCGGTCGTGCACGCCGGCCGCCTTCGCGTGCTCCTCGGCGAGACCGAGGACCGGCTTCCAGTCGACCGCGACGATCTCCGCCTTGGGGCTCCGACGCGCCACCGCGATGCCGAACGCGCCGTGACCGGCGGCGATGTCGAGGACCTTGATCGACTCGGTCGAGGCGAGCCGGTCGGCAATGGCGTGCGCCGCCGGCATCATCATCGGCATCATCGACCGCGCGAACTCGACCCACACCGGGTTCTCGTTCGAGACGATGTTGTTGTCGTGCGGGCCCACGCCGCCCCGACGCACGGCTTCGGTCAGATTCTCGAAATTGTTCTTGAGCTCGGGGCGGAGGAGAAAATTGGCGATGGTCCCGAGATAGGCGGGCGACCGCTTGCTCAGGAACGCGGCCGATTCCGGGACCAGCTGGTACGTGCCCTCGGACTTCGCGAGGAGCTTGAGGACCGTCAGGTAGTCGCAGAGGATCCGTGCGCCGCGTTCAGACACGCTGGTGCGTGCCGCGATGGCCGCCGCCGTCTGCGCGCCGTCCGCAATCGCCGTGAACAACTCCAGGTCAATCGCGGTCTTGAGCGCCGCCGACGTCTGATACGCGAACAAGGTGTCTAACACAATCTCGGCCGATGGCATCGGGTCGGCTGGCGACATGGCTTCTCCTTCCGGTTTTCACGAATCACGAGTCTAACCCAGGCTCGGGGCCCGTCTGACACGCGCAACAGAAGAGACGATGCGTCATCTGCCGGGACTTCAGATCCGCCACAATTCATCGGAGCCTTGATGGCGCCAGGGTGATTGATTATGCTCAGCAGCGAAGCCGATCGCACCGCGATGCGGAGCAATCCCGGGGGGCGCCCTCACATGGAGGCCGCGGCGGCGTTCGCCACCTCCGAGCCGATCGTGTGCGAAGTTGTGGACTCGATCAGCGCGGACGAATGACGGCCCCTTCCAGACCCTGGCCGTTGCTGGGCACTCGCGAGCGGGCCAGCCGAGCCGGTCGCGGGTGACCGCGGTTCGAGCGAGGAGGACCGTCACGTGGATGCATATAGACATCCGGAGATCCAGGCGCTGGAAGATGCGATCCACGCGGCAGAGCGCGACGCCCGCGGGCTCGTGGCGGGCTTGACGGAGGCTGAAGGCGGCTGGCGCGCCGGCCCCGGCTCGTGGAGCGTCGCAGAATGCCTCGACCACCTGGCGACCGCCAACCGCGTGTATCTGGCGGCGATGCGACCTGCCGCCGAACGCGCGGCTGCGCAGGGACGGCTCCGGCGTGTGCCAGCGGAGCCCGGACCAATCGGCCGCTGGTTCGTGCGCATCCTCGAACCACCCGTGACGCCTCGATTCAGAGGGCGCGCACCCGAGCGCATCCGCCCTCGGCTATCGCCTGCGCTCGCAGACGCCATCGGTCAGTTCCTGGCGTCACAAGACGAGGTGCGGACGTTTCTGCGAGCGTACTCGGGGCTCGATCTTGCGGGCATCCGCTTTCCTAATCCGTTCGTCCCCGGCGTGCGGTTCAGTCTCGCCACGGGACTCCACGTGATTGGCGCCCACGAGCGCCGTCATCTCTGGCAAGCCTGGCGAGTGCGTCGCGCCGCAGAGTTGCCCGCCCCGCGTTGAACCCCGAACCCCGAACCATGAACCCCTCCCGCAGGGATTCCGTTGATACGATGGACGTATGACCTTTCCGCGCGTCACCGTCGGCCTGAGCCGTGTGGTCGTTCTTTCAATCGTGGCCGGGGTCGCCACCCCGTCAGCCCAGATCCAGCCCGCCGGCCACGAGACATCGGCGGAGTCGGTGGCATCCTACGGGCTTTCGCAGCAGATTCCGGTGGACCCGTCCCTGGTCGTCGGCACACTCCCGAACGGCTTGCGCTACTACGTCCGCGCGAACGGCAAGCCGGCGCACCGGGCCGAGCTGCGGCTCGTCGTCCGGGCAGGCTCGGTGCTCGAAGACGACGACCAGCAGGGGCTGGCGCATTTCGTGGAGCACATGGAGTTCGAGGGGACGCGGCATTTTCCCCGGCAGAGCATCCTGGACTTTCTGTCGTCCCTCGGATTGAGCATCGGCCCTGACGCGAATGCGGCCACGAGCTACGACGATACGCAGTACACCCTGCGCGTGCCGACCGACGTGCCCGGCGTGCTCGATCGTGCCCTGCTCGTCCTCGAGGACTGGGCGCACGCCGCGACGTTCGACCAGAGCGGCATCGACCACGAGCGGGGCATCGTGCTGGCGGAATGGCGGATGCACCTGGGCGCGAACGAGCGCACGGACGAGCGGATCCGCCGGGTGCAGCTCGAGGGCTCGCGCTACACGGATCGATCGCCCATCGGCAAGCCGGATTCGATCGAACGCGCCCAGCGCGAGCAATTGCTGCGGTTCTACCACGACTGGTACCGCCCGGACCTGATGGCTGTGATAGTCGTAGGCGACCTGGATCGCGATGCGGCCGTCACCATGATCAAGGCGCATTTCTCCTCCCTCTCCTCACCATCGCCCAAACGCAACCGGCCGGTCTTCGACGTGCCGGACCATCCCGGCACCCGGTACGCCGTCGTCACCGACAAGGAGACAACCGCGACGGCTGTCGAGGTAACCGCCCTCCCCCCCGCCCGCAACCAGGGAACGGTCGGCGGCTATCGCGAGTTGATGCTCGATCAGCTGTTCGGCGGCATGCTCGGTGCGAGGCTCGACGAGCTCGGCCAGGGCGAGAGCCCGCCGTTTCTCCGGGCTGCCGCGCAGCGAGGGCTGTTCCCCATCGCGCGGACGAAGGACGAGGCCGCACTGCAGGCGCTCGTCTCGACCGACGGTGTGGCGCGCGGCCTCGACGCGCTCCTGACCGAGCTCCAGCGGGTCGCACGCTTCGGCTTCACGGCGACCGAGCTCGCGCGCGCGAAGCAGGCGATGATGCTCGGCTACGAACGCGTGGTGACGGAAAGCCCGGATCGCGAGTCCCAAAGCCGCGCCGACGAGTACACGCGGAATTTTCTCCAGGACGAAGCGCTGCCGACAATCTGGCAGGAGCTCGCGTTCCACCGGCGGTTCATTCCCGCCGTCACCCTGACCGAGGTCAACGCGCTCACGCGCGAATGGTTCCCCGACGGGAACCGTCTCGTCATCGTGTCCGCGCCAGAAGCGACGGGCGTCGTCCTGCCCGATGCCGCGCAGCTCGCCGCGATCGTCAATGCCGTCCCGGCGAAGCGGCTCGAGCCGTACGTGGATGCCGCGGCCGGCGAAGCGCTCATGGACGCGCCGCCCCCGCGGGGGTCGATCGTGAAGACGACACAGCGTCCGGAGGCCGGGATCACCGAGTGGATACTGTCCAACGGCGCCACGGTCGTGCTCAAGCCGACGACGCTCAGGGAAGACCAAATCCTGTTCCGCGGCACGGCTCCCGGAGGGACATCGCTGGCGAGCGACGAGGAGTTCACCGCCGCACGCGTCGCCGACACGGTCGTGCCGGCGGGCGGCGTAGGGCAGCTCTCCGGCGTGATGCTCGACAAGATCCTGGCGGGCAAGGCCGTCGCGGTCACGCCATTCATCAACGACATCGACCAGGGGATGTTCGGCGGGAGCACGCCGCAGGACCTCGAAACGATGTTTCAGCTCATCTACCTGCGCTTCACCCGTCCGCGCGCCGATCCGATCGCGTTCGCCGCGATGGCGTCGCAGGCGAGAGGGCTCCTCGCGAACCAGCTGGCCAGCCCGGAGGTCGTCTTCAACCAGGCGATAGCCGCCGCCCTCACTCGCAACAGCCGGCGGGCGCAGCCCGAGACGCCCGCAACGGTGGGCCAGTGGAACCTCTCGAAATCGATGGCGTTCTACAAGGCGCGCTTCGCGGATGCGAGCCACTTCACGTTCGTCTTCGTCGGGAGCTTCACGCCCGACGCCGTCAAGCCGTTCGTGGAGACCTACATCGCCAGCCTGCCGGCAACGCATGCGCACGAAACCTGGCGCGACCTGGGCATCACCCCGCCTGCCGGAATCGTGGAGAAGTCGATCGAAAAAGGCATCGCGCCGAAGAGCGAAGTGGCCATCGTCTTTTCCGGGCCCTTCGTGTACGACGATGCCCACAGGCTCGCGCTTCGGGCGACCACGCTCGTGCTGCAGTCGCGGCTGCTCGACACCATCCGGCAGGAGCTCGGGGGCACCTACAGCATCACGGCGACGCCAAGCGCGCAGAGGTTCCCCAGGCCGGAATACCGGGTGCGGATCGACTGGACATGCGACCCTGCACGGATGGACACGCTCGTGCAGCGGGTGTTCGAAGAGATCGAGTTCGTCAGGACGACGGCGCTGTCACAGGACCAGGTCGGCCTCGTCCGCGCCGCGCTCCTGCGGGAATTCGAGGTGAACAGCCAGGACAACGGCTACCTGCTCAACCAGATTTCGGGTCGCTACGAGGACGGAGAGGCCGCCGACGTCGCCGCCGTACTCAACGTGCCGGCCCAGATCACCGCGCTCACCGGCGAGGCGATCCATCAGGCGGCGCGGACCTACCTCGATACCCGGAACTACGTAAAGGTCACGCTGAAGCCGGAGAAGAAATAGCGGGGTCCGATCGGGCGACCATCCGCGACGCGCATCGCGCGGGACGGTTGCCGCGCTAAAATTGACCGGTCATTCGATGCCTGACCCATCCTCCGACCGGCCGTCCCGCGACCGGATCTCCCAGATGCTGGCCGCCTGGCCCGATCGGGATCCCGCGACCCGCAACGTACTCGTGTCGGTCATCTACGACGAGCTTCACCGCCTCGCGCACCGTTACATGCGCAGCGAGCGTCCGGGCCACCTGCTCCAGACGACGGCGCTCGTCAACGAGGCGTACCTCCGGCTGGTGGACGTGGATCGGATGCAGTGGCGGGACCGCGCCCATTTCTTCGCGATGGCCGCCACGACCATGCGCCGCATCCTCGTGGATCCCGCCCGCGGCCGGGCGCGCGACAAGCGGGAGCCGGGGCTGTGCTCACCGCTCTCGGCACCGACATCCCGGCGCCGACGCCGGATGTGGACGTCCTCGCGCTCGACGCGGCGCTCGAGCGGCTCTCCGCGATCGATGCACAGCAGGCCAGGGTCGTGGAGTTCCGGTATTTCGCCGTGGATATTGGCTTCCTGGCTTCGGCGTGGTTCGTTCGCGATCCCTGGCTGGCGCCGCTCGCCGCCGAGCCACGTTTCCGCGTGGTTCAACTCACGTGCTTGCCGACGATCCCCGCGAGCTCGAACATCGTCACCTGGGGCCGTCCGAAAACCGGGAGCAACAGGGCGTCCGCGTTGATGGCCCGCTTGTTCGTCGTGTCCTGCAGGCCATTCGCCTTGATGTAGTCCCAGAGCTTCTTGATCACCTGGGTGCGGGCGACCGGCTCGTGTCCGATCACCGCCGCGAGTGCCTGGCTGGGGGTCAGGGGCCTTCCTGTTGACGCCCGGGGCGCCTTGGGAACGTCGCTCTTCACCTTCAGCTTCCTCGTGGCGGCTTTCGCCGGAGCTTTGCCCGCCGGCTTCGCGGCCGTTGCGGCATCGCGACGCACGAACGGTTTCGCCTTGCGCGGGAACTTCGACGGCGTGAACTCGAACTTGATCTTGCCGGCCTCGGGATCCCACGCCAGAAACGCCTTGAACGGGCGGCGCGTGCGCATCGAGATGAACTTGTCGAGCAGGTCGGTCTTGCCCGTCTCCAGCAGCTTGATCATCTGTTCGCGCGCGACAGGCTGCTGCAGGATGATCTTCCGGCTCTTGAAATCACACGTCGGCTCCGGCTGTGCCTCCGTGCGCACCGCGTTCTCGCACACGAAATTACTGGTCATCTCGAAGACGCGGCCGCCGCACTTCCGGCACGCGCCAAGGGATTCGAGGGCGGAGAAGTCCACCAGCTCGCCGGTGTCGTCCGTGTCCTTGGGGAAATCGAACTCCAGCTTCCAGTTCTTGTCATCCTCGTTGTACTTGAGCACGATCTCCGCCGTGAACGGCCAGCCGGCCTTCGACCGGAAGCCGTCGAGCGGGCCGATGCGCTTGTCGCGCAGGAACTGCTCGACCTCGGCTGTCTCGAACGTCCGCCCGCCCGGCGTCTTCCCAAACGAAAATCCGCAGCCGGGCCCCGCGCCGGCCGGCCCGGTACATGTGTAGCGCCGGTAGTTCTCCTTCACGATCCCCCCGCAATTCGGGCACGGTGTCTCGAGCGTCGCATAATCGCCCGGCACGGTCTCGTGGTCGTACTCCTTCGCCTTCTTGACGATGTGGCGCGTCATCTCGGCGATTTCGTGCATGAACTCTTCGCGACCGAGCTTCCCGTGCTCCATCTGGGCGAGCTTGAATTCCCACTCGCCCGTGAGCTCCGGCTTCGAAAGCTCCTCCACGCCGAGCCCCCTGAGCAGCGTCATGAGCTGGAAGGCCTTCGCTGTCGGGATGAGCTCGCGGCCTTCGCGAATCATGTACTTCTCGTTGAGGAGCCCTTCGATGATGGCGGCGCGCGTCGCCGGCGTGCCCAGGCCCTTTTCCTGCATCGCCTCGCGTAGCTCGTCGTCTTCGACGAGCTTGCCGGCGCCTTCCATGGCTCCGAGCAGGGTCGCTTCCGAGTAGCGGGCCGGAGGACGGGTCTTGAGGCTTTTCGGTTCTGCCGTCTCGGTGCGGACGGTCTCGCCCTCTTTGACCGGCACCAGGCTTTGCGGCCCCTCCGCGCCTTCGTCCTGCGCTTCCTTGCCGAAAATGGCGAGCCAGCCGGGTCGGACCAGGACCTTCCCTTCGGTCTTGAAGCGGTGATCGAGCGCGCGCGAAATCCGGGTGGTGACCAGGTACTCCGCCGAGGGGAAGAACACCGCCATGAACCGGCGCACCACGAGGTCGTACAGCTTCTGTTCGGCTTCGGACAGACCCTCGGGCGCCTGCAGCGTCGGAATGATGGCGAAGTGGTCGCTGACCTTGGCGTTGTCGAAGATGCGGCGGCTCGGCTTGATGTAATCGTTGGCCAGGGCGGCCCGGGCGTGCGGCGCCAGGTGCTTCATGCCGCTGTCCGCGAGCATCTGGAACGTCTCCCGTACGACCGGAAGGTAGTCTTCGGGCAGCGCGCGAGAATCCGTCCGCGGATACGTCAGCGCCTTGTGACGCTCGTACAGGCTCTGCGCGATGGAGAGGGTCGTTTTCGCCGAGAACCCGAACCGGCCATTCGCTTCACGCTGCAGCGACGTCAGGTCGAACAGCAGCGGGCTCGCCTGCGTCGTCGGCTTCGATTCTTCCGTGACCGTGGCGGGCTGGCCACGCACGGCATCCGCGATGGCCTGAGCCTCCCGCTCGGACCACACGCGATCCGCCTTCAGTTCGCCATCGTCGTCGCTCTTCTTCCATGCCGGATCGAACCATTTGCCGGGATATTCGCCGGCACCTGCGCGGAAGCTCGCGTGGATCTCCCAGTAGTCACGGCTCACGAACTTGCGGATCCGCTCCTCGCGCTCGACCACGACGGCGAGCGTGGGCGTCTGCACCCGGCCCACGGTCGTGAGAAAGAACCCGCCGTCGCGCGAGTTGAACGCCGTCATCGCCCGTGTGCCGTTGATGCCCACCAGCCAGTCGGCCTCAGAACGGGAGCGCGCCGCATCCGCCAACCCGTGCATCTGCTCGTCGCCGCGCAGGGCCGCGAACCCTTCGCGGATCGCCTGCGGGGTCATCGACTGAAGCCAGAGGCGGCGGATTGGTTTTCCCAGCGGCTTCTTCGCTCCGGCGAACTGCTCGATCAAACGGAAGATGAGTTCGCCTTCGCGTCCCGCGTCACACGCGTTCACGAGCTGGGTCACATCCTTGCGCCGGGCCTGGCGGACGACGGCACTCAGCCGCGCCTTGGATCGCTCGACCGGCTTCAGATCGAAATACGGGGGGATGACGGGCAGATGGGCAAAGCTCCACTTGCCGCGCTTCACGTCGAACTCATCAGGTGCGCGGATCTCAAGCAGGTGCCCGACCGCGCTCGTCACCACATACGTGTCGTTTTCGAAGTGATCCTCGTGCTTTTCGAACTTCCCGGCCACCGGCGTCAGCGCGCGGACGATGTCCTGCGCCACCGAAGGCTTTTCCGCAATCACCAAGGTCTTCGCCATAGAAACCATTACTCCGTCATTCCCGACGACCGGCATTCCGATCCTACAGACTTAGTCCAATGCGCGGCCGGCTCAAACACAATCCACCCCCGGAACGGCGCGGCGTTGCCGCCGCCGTCGCGGAAAGTGTCTGAAAACTAACCAGTTATACGATTTTTCGCGCACAGAACGGCGTGCGGGCCGACTATCCCTCTATTCTGACGCCTGCCGGGCGGACCCGGCTACGCTACGGAAGAGGTTGTTGACGATAGGCGGCGAACCAACAGTCTGGCACACCTCGTCACCACGGCCGTTTCCGTTCGACATGGCCCAGAAAGGTCAAGCCGCATCACCTGTGGCGAGCCGAGCCACACACGGGGAGGCGGCTCAGGACGCCGGCTGCCGATTCGCATGAGAGAATCGCAGCTTGCATCGCGGCAACCGGCTGGCCGCCGGTTTTATGACTACATTCGCACCGCACCTGTTTGTGAAAATCGTCTCGGATGCGATCGA
>JANMCN010000070.1:0-7701 GCA_031361295.1 Acidobacteriota bacterium
CTGCTGCCGGAGGTCACGCCGCGAACGAACGACGTCGTCGGCGCCGCGGACAAGCGGGTCCAGGCGTACAACTTTCGCCTGTGCATGACCCAGACCGCGGAGAACCGGGTCCCCTGGCCTGTGCCCGCCCGCTACGAACCCGCGAGGTACGAGCTGTTGGCCCGTTACCTCCCGGCCTTCGAAAAGGAGCTTGGCCGGCCACTCGGGATCAACGACGTGATGAAGGCCGACCTCCTCCAGAACGGCAAGACTGACACGAACAACAACGGCGCGTTCTCGACCGACTACATCGGCGGCAGCTACGACTACCCTGAAGGCAGTTACGGCACACGCGCCCGGATCCGCCAGGCCCATGTGGAGTACATCCAGGGGTTCCTGTATTTCCTCGCCACCGACGGACGCGTACCGGCCTCACTCCGCGCCGAGATGAAGACCTGGGGGCTCTGCCGCGACGAGTTCGGCGATGCCGGCCACTGGCCCTATCAGCTCTACGTCCGCGAAGCGCGGCGGATGGTCGGGCAGTATGTGATGTCGCAGAAGGACATCCAGACGGAGCTCACGAAGTCGGATGTCGTCGGCATGGGGTCGTACAACAGCGACTCGCACAATGTGCAGCGGCGGCCCGATGCGGCCGGGACGGCGACCGAGAACGAGGGAGACATGCAGGTCAAGGTCTCGCCGTATCAGATTCCTTACCGCGTCATCCTGCCCAGGCGCGCGGAGGCGTCGAACCTGCTCGTGCCCGTCTGCTTTTCCGCCACGCACGTGGCCTATGCCACACTGCGGATGGAGCCGCAGTACATGATCCTCGGCCATGCGGCGGGGGTCGCGGCGAAGATGGCGATCGCCGGCGGCGCGGCGGTGCAGGACGTGGACACCGCAGCGCTCACCGCCAGGCTCCGCTCCCAGCGCGCGGTGCTCGAGGACCAACCGGCGGCGCCCCCGGCAAAATAACACGGCGCACCCGGAACCTATAACTGGTGTTCCCGATGCGTGCATCCCTTGAACTCGGCGAGCACCAGCCGCCCGTCGTCGCCCAGCTCCTGCTGCAAGCCGATCTGCGCGGTGTAGTAGCCGCTGATCGTCATCGACTTCAGCGCCCGGAAGAAATCCGCGCCGGCCGCGTCGTCTGCGCCGCGGCTGCCGGCTGACGACACGCGCGTGAGCAGGTCGGTCTGCTGCTCCGGCGTGGCGGATCGCACATCCTTCCCGAACAGCGCCGTGCTGCGCGCGTCGATCCACGCGAGCCCCTTCAGGAACGCATCGCGGTCCGCCGTCGTGGCCTCCTGGAGGACCCCGTCCACGAACCTGTTCACCAGTGCGCCCCGTGCGCCGGGCGTGTCCGTCTGCGGAATGATCAGCTCGCAGAGCGCGGTCACTGTCTCGTCCTGGTGCGCCGTCAGGACCTTCGGCGACCAGGGGCCTGCAGCCGCGGACGGTCCCGTGGATGCATGGACGTGCGGGGCCTGCGCGCGCGCGAGCGCGCCCAGCGCCTCGACCCACAGGGGCGCCGACACGACGCCGGCGCCGGCAACGGCGATACGCCGCAGGGCGTCGCGCCTGTTCACTGTTCGCTGCTCCATCATGTGCTCCGGGTCACAGGTTGCCGCGCCCGATTTCGCCCGCCAGGTAGTCGGTCGCCCGCCACGACAGGGCCAGGATGGTCAATGTCGGGTTCTTCTCCGTCGCCGTGGTGAACGCCGAGCCGTCCACGACGAACAGGTTCTTCACCTCGTGCATCTGGTTGAACGCGTTCAGCGCCGACCGTTTCGGATCCGCACCCATGCGGCACGTGCCGTGCTCGTGAATCGCCGAGCCGTTCTTGTCGAGATCGCCGCGCGTGTAGCCCACCAGGACGCCGCCGGCGGCGTGCACGATTTCTTCCATCGTGTCGGCCATGTGGTCGCTCATCTTCCGCTCGTTCTCTCCGATCGAGTAGTCAATCTTCAGCAGGGGCACCCCGTACCGATCGCGGCGATCCTGATCGACCGTAATCCGGTTGTGCGCGTACGGCAGGACTTCGCCGTAGGGATGGATTTCGAACCACGCGGGATGCCTGCGCTTGATTTCCGCCTTGAGCGACGCCCCGAAGCCCGGAATCAAGTCGCTGCCCTCGTGCGCCCCGCCCGCGCTGGCCCCCGTGTTCCAGAACTGCGCACCGAAGCCCCGCAGATAGTCGCGCCCTTGACCCGGTCGATGATTGAACCGCGGCATGTAGATGTGCTCGCCGCCAATCCCGCGATCGTTGAGGGTCGACGTTCCGGCCAGCGCCGGCAGGTACCCGCGGGCATGCAATCGGATCTGCTCTGACAGGTAGCGTCCGATCACATCGGAGCCGTTCCCGATGCCGTTCGGATGTCGGGGGGACGTCGAATTGAGCAGGATGCGAGTCGAGTCGACACAACTCGCGCCCACGACCACCACTTTCGCGAGCACCTGCTGCTCGGCGCCGGTCTTCCGATCGAAGTACTGCACCCCTTTCGCGAGCCCCTTGTCGTCGACGAGAATCCGCGCGGCGACCGCGTTGGAGCGGATTTCGAGGCGTCCCGACCTGAGCGCAATCGGCAGGAGGTGATCCGCGGAGTTGAAAAACGATCCCGTGTCGCATCCGGATCCGCACGCGCCGCAATAGTGGCAGGCCGGGAATCCACCGGTGGGTCTCGTCATGTTGGCGCGACGGCCGGCGACCACCGGGATGCCGAGCCCCGCCGCGGCTTTCTGGAGGAGGCGTTCGCCGCAGCGAGGCGGCGGCGGGGGCTGCAGGAACCTGCTCCCGGGCAGGGCGTCCGAATCGTCCGTCCCCCCGCACACGCCAATCAGTTGCTCGACCCGATCGTAGTACGGCGCCACGTCGCTGTAGGTGATCGGCCAGGGGATCTCCCAGCCGTCCCGGTCGGCTCCCTTGAAGTCCAGGGCCGAGTACCGGAGGCTGACGCGGCCCCAGACGTTCGTCTTGCCACCGTGACCCCAGACCCGGGTGAGCTCGAACGGCCGGTCGTCCGGCGTCAGGTACGGCTGTTCTTTCACGTCGAGGAAGAAGCGCGGCGGATGTTCCCCGCGGGCGGCGCGCTCCCGCGCCTCCCACGGCTGCACGTGCGTCCAGAACGTCATCCGGTCGAACCGCTCCCCCGCGTCGAGCATCAGCACCTTGATGCCCTTTTTCGTGAGGTTCCAGGCCGCCATCCCCCCCGATGCGCCGCTGCCGATGATCACGACCGGGTGCACGTGTGCCGACTTGATGATCTGCTGCATGGCTGGTCTGCCGTCTGGGTGTGGAGCGCGCGGCCGCAGCATGCCACAGCCGCGCCTTCGCGGCAACGGTCGTTCGTCCACGGCCGTGCGGCAGACGCCGGCGGGGTGGACAGGCGGCGCTACCTGAGCTGCCCGCAGGCGTAATATACTGGAGTGCCGGCAGCACCGGCTGGGAGAGGAATCGCGTGGGAAAACAAATCATCACGGCATCCGGGAAGCCCGTCACCCAGTTCCGGGACTACGACCACGCGCTGCCGCGCGTCGAGGCGTTCTACGCCGCCAACCACCAGCACCAGACGCTGGCGTTCGTCCTCGACAAGAAGCGGGAGTATCTGTCGTTGAACCGGAAGACCTTCACGGTGTGGGAGGCCCTCGAGTTCCTCAACACGCTCGTCGACGACAGCGATCCGGACGTCGATTT
Source organism: Acidobacteriota bacterium (assembly GCA_031361295.1). GTDB lineage: Bacteria > Acidobacteriota > Vicinamibacteria > Vicinamibacterales > 2-12-FULL-66-21 > JALZOC01. Next base: position 3,674 of record JANMCN010000070.1, read on the forward strand.
CACCCAGATCGAACACGCGCTCCAGACGGCGGAATCGATCCGGGCGGCCGGTCAGCCCCGCTGGTTCATCGTGACGGGCCTCGTGCACGATCTCGGGAAGATCCTCTGCCTGTTCGGCGAGCCCCAGTGGGCGGTGGTGGGCGATACGTTCCCGGTCGGCTGCCGGTGGTCACCGAAAATCGTTTACAGCCACTTCTTCAGCGAGAATCCCGACCGGCTCGTGCCGGAGTATCAGACCGAGAACGGGATCTACGAGCCGGGGTGCGGACTCGACAACGTCCACATGTCGTGGGGCCACGACGAATACGTCTACCACGCCGTCAAGCATCACCTGCCGGACGAAGCGCTCTACATGCTGCGGTACCACTCCTTTTACCCGTGGCACAAGGAAGAGGAGTACTCCCACCTCCTCGACGATCGGGACCGCGCCATGCTGAAGTGGGTGCGCGCGTTCAACCGCTACGATCTCTACTCAAAGGGAAGCGCCAGGCCGAACGTGCCGGAGCTCATGCCGTTCTACGAAGATCTGGTGAAGGAGTTCTTCCCCGCGCCGCTTCGCTGGTAGCACGTCGCACGTGTTGCACGTTGCACGCGTTGGACGTTGGACGTTGCACGTGCTCACCCCCGGCCGATGAACGGCATCCTGGTCGCCATCAGGGTCATGAACTGCACGTTGGCGTCGAGCGGCAGCCCCGCGATGTAGACGACCGCCCTGGCCACGTGGTCCAGGTCGAGCAGCGGTTCCACCAGCACCTCGCCATTCGCCTGCAGCACCCCGCTCGCCATTCGGGTCGTCATTTCGGTGGCCGCATTGCCGATGTCGATCTGGCTGCACGCAATGTCATATCTCCTGCCGTCGAGCGACGTCGACTTCGTCAGCCCGGTGACCGCGTGCTTCGTGGCCGTGTACGCGATCGAGTTCGGGCGCGGCGTGTAGGCGGAAATCGAGCCGTTGTTGATGATGCGTCCCCCGCGGGGGCTCTGCGCCTTCATCATCGCAAAGGCCTGTTGCGTGCAGAGGAACGCGCCCGTAAGGTTCGTGTCCACGACCGATCGCCACTGGGCCGCCGTGAGCTCCTCGAGCGGCACGCCCGGCACGTTGATCCCGGCGTTGTTGAACAGCACGTCGAGCCTTCCGAACCTGTCTCTCGTGTGCGCAAACAACCCACGAACCGAGTCGGGGTCGCTGACGTCTGCGGTCGCCGCCACCGCGCGCACGCCCTGCTCACCCGCATCGTCCACCGTCTGTTTCAACGGTCCCGGGCGGCGGCCCGCGAGCACGACCGCGTAGCCCTCGCGCAACAGCGCAAGAGCCACAGCCTTGCCGATGCCGCTCCCGGCGCCGGTGATGAGCGCCACCTTCGATCCTGTGCTCACGTCCTGTCCCTCGATGTGCCGTATGGCGGAGCGCCGCCGGAGGCGGCGTTCGAGGCGCCCCACGGCGCGGTGCGGCGCGCGTCGAACCCGCCCCAGAACCAACCGGCGTCTCGTCGGCGACTCGAACCCGCGGCTACTTCCAAATCCCCAGCAGCCGCCGTACGACGATGAGCTCACCCACGTGATACGCCGAGTGGTCGGCCACGAGGAGGAGCTCACGCAGGTAGGTCTGTCCGGAGCCGTGAGGAATCGTCGCCGTGAGATCCACGTCGGGATCGGTGGCCAGCTGCTGCAGTGCCGTCCGGTCCTGCCGGAATGCTGCGACGGAGTCGTCCCACGCGGCCGGCGACGGCGGTGCAGGCGCCCCGGGCCAGTAGTCATCCGGCCAGTTCAGCTCCCGGTATGCAGGATTCCGGCAGAACTCGAGGATGTCGTGCTGCGTCCGACGCAGATGCTCGAGCAGCTGCCAGGGGGTGTACGGCAGTCCCGGCGGCTTCACGCCGCGCAACGCGCCGGGCACGCCGTCAACCGCCGCGTCGAACCCGACGTGCGCATCCTCCCATGCGAGAAGGCGCCCGACGTGCTGCCGGATTGCTGCCTCATACGTCATCGGCTCTCCGTCTGGCCCTCAGCGCGCCCGGCACTCTGGCTGAACACCCTTAGGTCTTCCCCTTCAGCATGCCGGGGGAATTCCATTTGACGACGTGGTAGACCGCGGGTCCGTCGCCAACATTGCGAATGCTGTGCAGCTGGTTTGCCGCCTGGAAGATGATCGATCCGGGCCCGACGCGCCTGAGCTCACCGTTCACGAGCGACTCCACCGTGCCTTCCTTGATGATCACCAGTTCTTCGTCCGGATGCTGGTGCGGCGGGTGCGGCGTCTCCCCCTTGTTGAGCGTCGTGATGTGGATTTCGAGCTCGTCGAGCGTTGCCGTGGGCGCCTGCACCACCTTGCGCACGGTGCCGGTCTTGTTGGGCTGCTCCGTCAGACTGTTCCAGTCGAAAATCGTGGACCCCAGGACCGGCGCCGCGCCGCGGACACCGACACCGACTGACAGGGTGACGACGGATGCGATGATTGCCACGCACACATCTCTGCGACTCACCATCGCCCGCTCCTTCTGCTGCCGGTGCGACTCCGGCTACTGCGTGCCGTGCTTCGGCTCGTCCATCAGCGCCTGGTAGACCAGCGTCGGAAATTTCGCCGTGATGTCGGAGGCGCTCGGCAGCAGCTGGATCATCAACACCATGACCATCCTGGCGTCCGGATCGACGCGGTAGGAGGAGCCGTACGCCCCGCCCCACCCGTACGAACCCACAGAGGCCAGGCCCGCGGCACCGTAGCGATCCGTCGTCTCGAAACCGAGCCCGAAGCCGAGTCCCGTGGCCGAGTGGAGCGTCCCGACCTGGTTGGTCGTCATCAGAGCGACGGATCGCGGTGAGAGGATCCGGGCGCCGTCGAGCGCGCCGCCGTTGCGGATCATTTCGAGAAAGCGCCCGTAGTCTTTCGCCGTCGAGAGGAGGCCCGCCCCGCCGGCGAAGCTCTTGCGCGGTCCGTCGACGTAATGGCCCTGGCCCCTGGCGCCGTCGGGCGCGCGGGTGATGAGGCCGTCCGGCCCGCTCGCGTAAACGGCGGCGAGACGTTGGCGATCGGCGGGAGGCAGATAGAACTGCGTGTCCTGCATGCGCAGAGGGCCCGTTATCCGCTGCGCCAGGAACCGGTCGAGCGGCATGCCCGACGCCCGTTCGATGACGCATCCGAGGATGTCGGTGTTGTAGCCATAGACGTACGACTCGCCCGGCTGCGCCGTGAAGGGCAGGGACCCGAGCCGTTCCATCGTGTCGCAGATCGGCTCGTCCTTGTCCGCGGTGTACCAGCCGAAGCCGGCTGCAGGTCCGAGCCCCGTCGGCTCGTACAAGGGCGCCTCGGCGCGACCCGTCCCGTACGAGATCCCGGCGGTATGGGTGAGCAGGTCACGGATCGTAATCGGCCGCTTGGCGGGGACGGTCGACACGGCGCCGTCCTTCTCGACGATGACCGTCGTCTTGGCAAACGCGGGAATGAACAGACTGACCGGGTCGGTCAGGGCGAGCTTCCCTTCTTCCATGAGAGAAAGGATGCCGACGCTCGTCAGGGCCTTGGACTGCGACGCGATCCTGAAGATGCTGTCGGTCGCCATGCGCCGGCCGGCCTCCTTGTCGCTCCAGCCGAAGGCGCGTTCGTACACCGGCCGTCCATCGCGCAGGACGAGGACGACGGCGCCGCCGATGCGACCTTCGTCCACGTACCGCTGAAAGACCGTATCGATGCGCGCGAGCCGGTCGGGGGCGAACGCCGCCTGGTTCGCCGGCGTGATGGTACGCTGCGCCTGCGCCTGGGCCGCCGAGGGCACCGCGAGCGAGAGCAGCAGGAGCAGGGCGTGTTGTCTCAGCATGCGCGCATTCTACAGGGGTTCTGCCATGAACGCGCCCCTCACGCGGTCCTGACCTGTGGAAGGCGCTCCGCCGCGGGCGGCAGCGCAGGAAAGTCGGTGAACGGCGTCGATTGGTACCAGTAGGCGGCTGAAAAAAAGCTGTCGGAGCGGTCGTTGGCGTGACCGTGCTCGATCGTGTGTTTGAGGTATCGATCGAACGTCACGGGGTTGTCGCCG
>JANMCN010000092.1:0-1955 GCA_031361295.1 Acidobacteriota bacterium
AGCCGGGCGCGGCGAGGAGATCCTGCACGAGCGAAAACGCGATATCGCGGTGCGTCATGGCTTGCCCGCAATGGAGCTGCTGATCGCGGACTCGTCACGGAGCGAGGCGACATCGCGGCCCACCCGATCCGGCAGCTGTGACGATCAGGCGGCGGCGATGACGCGGGAGTGTAGCAGCGGTCGGCGGCCCCTGACCGCGTAAAGTTCCCGCCGTAGGTACATATGTCCCGCAAATCGGCAGGCTCGGACGTTGAAGCGGCCAACACCCGTCGTCATCCCCATTTGGGGGTTGTGTACCGTCCAGCCAGCAGCCTACGGTGCCCGCAGAGAGAATCCCCGCCGTCACGGCCCGGGTTCCCCATTGGAGTGGCGTTACGCCCTCTCTCGAGAGAGAACCGGTGACGCAGAGGAGGATTCATGAGTGCCGACCGCCCCGCTGACCGCGCTCGGGTCACGCACGGTCTTACCCGCCGCGCTTTTCTGGGTGCCGGCCTCGGCGGTGGGACGGCCCTCCTCGGAGGGGCCGCGTCCCTCCTGCATCCGCGCGTCTCCGCGGCGGCCGGCTCGGAGCCCCTCTGGGTCGAGAAGAGCATCAGCGAGCTGCAGGCGCTGATGGCGTCCGGCGACCTGACCAGCCGGGCGCTGACGCAGGGCTACCTGCAGCGCATCGCCAATCTGAACCCACTGTTGCACGCGGTCATCGAAGTCAACCCCGAGGCTATCGGCATTGCCGCGCGGCTCGACAACGAGCGGCGCGCCGGGCGCCTGCGCGGGCCCCTGCACGGCGTCCCGATTCTGGTGAAGGACAACATCGCCACCGGCGATCATCTGCAGACGACCGCGGGCTCGCTGGCGCTCGTCGGGAGCCGCGTTGCCGGTGATGCGCCGCTCGTCGCCCGCCTGCGAGCTGCCGGCGCCGTCATTCTCGGCAAGGCCAATCTGTCGGAATGGGCCAACTGGCGCGGCTTGCCCCCCTGGGACTTCAACGGCTGGACCGCCCGCGGCGGCAAGACGCGCGACCCGTATCTTCTCAGCTTCGACCCGTGTGGCTCGAGCTCCGGTTCCGCCGTCGCTGCCGCGGCCAACCTGTGCGCCGCGGCCATCGGCACCGAGACGGACGGTTCGATCACCTGTCCGGCGACCAATAACCTGGTGTTCGGACTCAAGCCGACCGTCGGCCTGATCTCGCAGGATGGCATCATCCCGATTGCGCACAGCCAGGACACCGCCGGCCCGATGGCGCGCACCGTTCGGGACCTCGCGATTCTCCTCGGCGTGATGCAGACCCCGTTCGGGGAGGTGCAGGGCCATCCGCTGCCGGCCGACTACACGCACTTCCTCAACGCGCACAGCCTCGAGGGGAAAACGATCGGGATCGACCAGCGCTACCTCACCGCGCCGTACGCATTTCCCGTGAATCCGCTGACGCTCGAGGCGTTCGACGCGGGCCTTGACGCGCTCGAGTCTCTTGGCGCAACGCTCGTACCGTGCGACACCGGCGACATCTTCCTCTATGGCGGCGACGAATTCACGGTGCTGCTGCAGGAATTCAAGGTTCAGATCGAGGATTACCTGAGCGGCCTCACCCACACCTCGATGCGGACGCTCTCGGACCTGATGGCGTTCAACACCGCCAACTGCGCCATCGAGATGCCGTACTACGGCCAGGAGGTGTGGGAGTGGTCCAACGCCACCACCGGCGGGCTGACGGACCCCGCCTACCTTGCGGCCCGCGCCAACTGCCTCCAGCTCTCGCGTACTCAGGGCATCGACCTGGTGCTCAAATCCGGCGTCGACGCCATCGTCGCGCCAAGCTACACGCTGGCGTCCCAGCCCGCGGCGGTCGCGGGCTACCCGAACATCGCGATTCCCTGCGGCTTTGCGGCCGATGGACGTCCGGCCGGCATGTGGATGTATGCGGGGTTCCTCGAGGAGCCGAAACTGCTCGCGTTCGC
>JANMCN010000158.1:0-19235 GCA_031361295.1 Acidobacteriota bacterium
CAACGCCACGCTCAATCGCGTCATGATCGTCGAACTCGGCATCTCGGCCACCATCGTCTCTATCCTCGTCGCGCTGCCCCTGCTCTTTGCTCCGCTGCGTGCCCTCATCGGCCACACATCCGATAATCACCGCTCCATCCTCGGCTGGAAACGCGTCCCCTACATCTGGTTCGGCACGCTGCTGCAATTCGCCGGCCTCGCCATCATGCCCTTTGCTTTGCTTGTCATGACCGGCAACGGCCAATCGGGGCCGCTCGCGGGCGAAATCTTCGGATCGGTCCTGATCGACGACGTGCGCTGGGCGTCGGCCCCGGCCGTCGGCCATGCCCCGCCGCCCCGCCCCTGGGCGTCCGCCAAGCCAGCGCCCGCAAGCGCCACGACAACGATCCCGCTCAACAGGCGGCATGGTCCGGTCATAACTGAGGGCTCCTTAAAGGCGCGGCCACCCGCACTCGACTGATCCGGACCGGCGCCGCACCCCGGCTGTTGCCTGCAGTGGAACAGACCGTGCAAAGCCGATATCATGGAACGAGCCGCGCCGACATTCGCGGAGCCGATAGTAATATGAAGGCCACGCACCGGTCATCCATTCCCGTCGCGGCGCTGTGCATGGGCGTGCTGGCCGCCACCATCGTGGTGAGCGGCAGCCAGGCGCCCGGCCCTTCCGCCGCCCCTGCACTCCCTGAGCGGCCCCGGGTGTCTCTTCCGCCCTGCACCCGGCTGGCGCCGCGCCGCAGCCGGACGACAAGAACGCCGCCACGTATGCACGGGTCTGCAGCACCTGTCACGACGCGCAGCGCATCCTGTCCAACCGACGAACGAAAGACCAGTGGGGCGAGGTCATCGACAAGATGGTCGAACGAGGCGCCCAGGGAACCGACGAGGACTTTGCCGCGGTTCAAGACTACCTCCTCAGCCGTTACGGCCGCATCAACGTCAACCGCGGCTCCGCCGGCGATCTTGCGACCGTCCTCAAAATCTCGGCAAAGGACGCCGAGGCGATCGTCGCGTTCCGGTCCGCGAACGGTCCTTTCGCGGACTTCGACGCGCTGGCAAAAGTTCCAGGGCTCGACCTGGACGTCGTGAAGCAGGACCGGGACGCGATCTCCTTCTAGTTCCTCCGGCGTCGACACCCGGCGATCCGATCCATACTTCTCGAAACGTCCGGTACGAGAGGTTCCGATGCGACACGCCATATTGTTGGGTTCTGCCGCTGCCATGGTCTCGGTGCTCGCGGGGGCGGGCTGCGGCCGGTCGGAGCCCGCGCCTCCCGCCTCGACACCAAGCGCCACTCCCGCGACGCCCTCCAGCGGGCCGCCCGCCACCGCCGGCGCAGCGTCGGGCCCACGCCTGTACGTATCCGACGAGACGGGAGGCCACGTTTTCGTCATCGACCCTGACACGGGCCAGGTCGTCGAGACGATTGCCGTCGGCAAGCGGCCGCGCGGCATCCGGGTGTCGAGAGATGGGAAGGAACTGCTGGTCGCCCTCTCGGGCTCGCCCATCGCGGGCCCTGGCGTGGACGAATCGAAGCTGCCGCCGGCGGATCGCGCCGCGGACGGCATCGGCGTCGTCGATCTCGCCACGCACAAGGTGGTTCGAAGCTACCCGAGCGGCCAGGATCCGGAAGTGTTCGATCTCTCTCCGGACGGCAAGACTCTGTATGTCTCCAACGAAGATGCCGCCCAGATGTCCGTCGTCGATCTCACGTCGGGCACGATCAGGAACCGCGCGGACGTCGGTGCGGAGCCGGAGGGCGTGACGGTCCGGCCGGACGGGCGCGAAATCTGGGTCACGTGTGAAGGCGACAACGAGGTCGTCGCGGTGGACGCGGCGACGCACGCGGTGGCCGCGACGATCCCGACCGGAGCCAGGCCGCGCGCGGTCATCTTCACGGCCGACGGCGCGACGGCATTCGTGACGAACGAGAACGCGGGTGTGGTCACTGTGGTTGACGTCGCGACCCACAAGGTCGCGTCCACGATCCCGATCCCGAAAACGGAAGGCACGCCGACCGTCCCCAGACCGATGGGCGGCGTGCTGTCCCCAGACGGACGGCAGCTCTTCGTCACGCTCGGCCGTGCGGGATCCGTCGCGGTGATCGACGTGGCCGGCCGTAAGGTCGCGCGCACAATCGACCACGTCGGCGCGCGTCCCTGGGGCATCAGCATCAGCGCCGACGGGCGGACGCTGTATACGGCCAACGGGCCGTCGGGTGACGTGTCGGTCGTCAATGTCGCGACCGGCAAGGTGGACCGTCAAATCAAAACGGGCGGGAGCCCCTGGGGAGTGGTCGTCGCGGGGAACTGACGCTCAACGTCCCACGCCGGCACGTTCAAAACTCGGCACGCACCCGGACGGCCAGGCTCCGGGGCGCCGCGATGGCGGTCCCTGAGAACAGACCCGCGAAATTGATGACGTCCAGCCGGCCGGTGAGGTTGCGCACTTCGGCCTGCACTCGCAGCGCCCGTCGCCCTTTGCGGGCCAGGACGGCGCCCGCCGACACGTCGAGGGCCATGTTCGGGAGCACGCGGCCAGTCGCGAAGTTCACCCGCTCGACGGTCCGTTCGCCAAACTCGTGGATGGCCTCCGCCTCGTTGACCGACGCGTCTTCGAACGGCAGGCCGCTGCCATACGATACGGCGAACGCCGCCCATCCCGGCCCCCGCGCGTAGCTCACTCGCCCTCGAGCCGTGTGCCGCTGATCCTGTGTGACGGGAAATCGCTCGTGCGACGCGAGCCGGGCCGCGCCCTCGTCTCCCAGAAACAGTCCGCCCGTCATCGGCAACTCTCCCACGCCGCGGAGATGCGCGTAGCTGACGGATCCCGAGATGTTCCTGCACGACGGGACATCCACCTTCACCTCGGTCCCGTGGATGTCGGCGCGCGAAAAGGCAATTGGAAAGCTGACCCCCGTATTGAGCAGCAGGTCGTCGTCGGCCACGTCGCGCATCTGTCGGCTGAAGTAGCTCGCGTCGACCCGCACATGGCCGAACATCAGCTTCGACACGCCGGTTTCATAAAAGTTGCCGCGGGACGGTGGGACGGGCAATCGCACGGCCGCGTGGCTCAGCGTCTCGACGGCGCGAGAGCTTGCCAGCAGGAGGTTCTCGAATGCGGGCGTCTGGAAGGCACGATCGAACGAACCCCTGATCACCAGGCCCGCCGCAGGCCACGCCCACGCGGCCGCGAGCCGCGGGCTGAGCGCGCTGTCGCTGACCGCGAGCCGGTAGCGATCCCATCGCAGGCCGCCGTACAACGTCCAGGGCCCATACCGCGCCTGGTCCTGGATGAAAACCGCGTGTTCCCGATCGGGCCGGCGATCGGCGAAGGCGAAGGCCATCGGAGTACCGGGATCGAACAGCCCCGGATCGCTGATCCGGTACCTGAACGTCTCGCGCACGGAGCCGGCACTCAGGTCGGCGCCCGCCTTCAACTCGTGTGCGCCGAGACTGGCCGAGACCGTCCCCCTCACATACAGCTCCCGGAAGCCGCGGTCCTGTTCCGCGACGATCGGCGTGGACGACGGATTCGACCAGAGCCCCGCGGACAGATCTCGACCCATCGCACGGATGTCGCCGAGGAGCCTCGGAGACACGATCTTCTGATACGAGAACCGGGCGGCGGTCTCCGTGCTGTCGCGATCCTGCCGCTGCCCGGCGCCCTGCTGCACGCGTTCGTTCGGGACGAGGAACTGCGCGCGGCCTCGACGCAGGATGAGGGCGACCCGATCCGAGCTGGAGAGGTCATGCGCAATGTGCAGCGACCCGCTCGAGGTCGAGCCACGATTGGTGTAGTTGTCTTCCACAGGCGGATCGAGGTACCTGTCCGTGACGGCGGCGGACCCGGCAAGACTGGCCGACCATCGCTCCCAGCCGTACTCCGCCAGCGCCTCGACACTCCCGGTGCCGAAGCTGCCCGCGGACACCGACACGGCCCCGCCGGCTCCGCGCCTGGATTGCGCGGCCGTCACGACCTCGATGATCCCGCCAAGTTTGCGCCCGTACTCCGCCGGATAACCGCCGGTCAGAATGTGCATCGCCTGCACGTCCTCCGATCCGAGCTCCGGCGCGAACGCGGGCGAACGGTTGTCGGTCATGGGCAGGCCGTCCACGACGTACTGCGTCTGATATTCGGAGCCCCGGGGATGCAGGATCCCGTTCGCCTCGAGCAACCAGCCCGGCTGCGTGTTCACGAGATCGGGGAGGGAGCGTCCGGGCAAGACGGTGGTCCGGCGCGCGAGTGCGTCCGACCCGATCCGGTGGGACGACGCGGCTCGCCCAACATCGAGCAGCGTGTCGGCGGCATTCACTGTCACCAGGGTCTGCACCGGCACGATCGTGAGGACGACCGGATAGTCCATCGGCAGCGCGGAACGGACTTCGAGGAGCGCGCTGAACGGCGTGAACCCCGCGCGAATCACGCTCACGCGGTAGCGCCCGAACGGGAGCCGTCGAGCGGACGCGCGGCCCCGGCTATCCGTCTCGATCGTCTGGTCGATCTGGCTCGACTCGCTCGACAGCCTGATCGAGCCGGGCAGGGGGAGGCCCGCCGGATCCGTCACCGTCAGGTGCAGCTCCCCCGTATTGTTCTGGCTGAACTGACCCAGAGCAAAGAGGATCACCAACGCCCAGTGAGGCATGCGATCATTATGGTACACGAGCGAACACGTCGAACCCGTGCTGGCTCCCCGTCCGCGCCCCTGGAGATGGAGATTTCATGTTCGTTGCCGCTGCCGCGCTGATCGTCCACACATGGAGCCCAGGGGGTCTGCCTCCGGCCGGTGCTCCCGTGACGTATTCCCAGAATTCATCGGACACGCTCGACCTGATCCCCGTGGCCGGTATCGTCCGCGACGCCGTCGGCGGCACCGTCCGGGGCGCAACAGTGATCGTGCGGTCAGCCGGGCGTGAACAGCAGACACTGACCGGCGCAGACGGCCGGTTCTCGTTCGCCGTCCAGCCGGGAACGACCGTCGAGCTGACAGTCCGGGCGCCGGGCTTTGCTGCGGTCACGAAAGTCGTGGCGACCGGCGCCGACGCGAGCCGCATCGAATTCGTCCTGTCGCCCGAGCGGGTCAACGAGGCCGTCACCGTCACCGCGACGCGAGGCGAACGCCGCACGGGGGACGTGCCTGCCAGTATCACCGTGCTCGCCCGCGAGGACATCAGGCGGTCCCCGGCCGTCGTCGCGGATGACGTACTGCGCCAGATCCCGACCTTCAGCCTCTTCAGGCGCACGAGCAGCCTCGCGTCGCATCCGACGTCCCAGGGCGTGTCGCTCAGGGGTGTCGGGCCGAGCGGTGTCAGCCGCACGCTCGTGATGCTCGACGGCGTCCCCATCAACGACCCGTTTGGCGGCTGGGTGTACTGGTCGCGGATTCCGCTGGAAACCGCAGAGCGGATTGAGGTCGTCGACGGATCGAGCTCGAGTCTCTATGGCAACTACGCGATGGGCGGCGTGATCAACGTCATCACCACCGCGCCGACGCGCCGGACGTTCGAGATGAAGTCGCAGTACGGCAGCCGCAACTCGCCGAAGGTGGACGTCTACGGCAGCGATCGCATCGGCAAGCTCGGGCTCGCGCTCGACGCGAACGTCTTCGACACGGACGGCTATCCCATCGTGCGGGCGAGCGAGAGGGGCCGGGTCGACAACAAGGCCGCCGTCAGGTTCTGGAACGCCAATCTGAAGGCGGAGTACGCATTGTCCGAGCGCATCCATGCGTTCGCCCGGGCCGGCTACTTCGACGAGCATCGCGCCAACGGCAAGGCCAGCACGATTGACGGCACGGAAGAAGGGAACACCACCAGGTCGACATCTGCAAGCGCGGGCGTCAGGATGCGCCTGCCGGACGAGAGCGATCTCCAGGCGACGGTGTTCGCCGACCGGGAGCGCTTTCACAGCAACTTCCTCGCGGTGCCCGCCGCGACACCCGCACGCAGCCTCGGGCGCATGACGTTGACGCAGACCGTGCCCACGACAGGCGTCGGGGGCATGGTGCAGTGGTCGCGCGGCTTCCGGAACACGCAGTTCATCACGGGCGGCGCGGACTGGCGGTGGGTTGACGGCGACAGCCGTGAGCACGGCCTGGACGCGGCGACGGGCACGCAGGTCACGCTCTCGCGCGTCTCCGGCGGCACGCAGAGGAGCCTCGGCCTCTACGTGCAGGATCTCCTGGTTCTGTCGTCGCGGTTCACCGTCACGCTCAGCGCGCGCGTCGATCGGTGGCGGAACTACGGCGGGCACAATCTCGAAACGAGTGCGATCACGGGGCTCCCGACGGCTGGCAACGTCGCCGTGCTGCCCGATCGGGACGACATCGTGGCGAGCCCGCGCGCAGCCGCTCTGTATCACCTGACCGGCAAGATCGACGTCTGGGGCGACATGGGATGGGGCTTTCGTGCGCCGACCCTGAACGAACTCTACCGCCAGTTCCGCGTCGGGTCCACGCTGACGCTCGCCAATCCCTCGCTCGGCCCCGAGCGCCTCGTCGGCGGCGAGGCGGGCGTGACCATCGCGCCCGCGGAGGCACTGACGATCCGATCGACCTGGTTCGACAATCGCGTGACCGATCCCGTGTCGAACGTCACGGACCGTGCGCGAAGCACGCCGACCGCGATCACCCAGCAGCGGCAGAATCTCGGCAAGACCCGGATCTGGGGCATTCAGAACGACGTGGAATACCGCTTCCGTCGTTCATGGAGGCTGGGCGCCGCGTATGTGTACGACCAGGCGCACGTGACAGAGAACCCGGCCAACACCGTCCTGGTCGGCCGCTTCCTTCCGCAGGTGCCCGTCCACCGGGGGTCGGTCCGCGTCAGCTACGCCAATGCGAGGGTCGCGACGGTGGCCGCCAGCGTGCAGTTCCTGGGATCCCAGTTCGACGAGGATCTGAATCTTGCGACGCGCAGGCTGCCGAAATACACGGTCGCGGACCTGACCGCATCGCGCGCCGTCGGACGCAACGCGGAAATCTTTCTCGCCGTCCAGAACCTGTTCGACGCCGAATACGCGGTCGGGACGCTGCCGACGACCGTCGGCGCGCCACGGTTCGTCAGCGGCGGGTTTCGCCTGCGGTTCGGTTCGCGCTAACTATGCCTGGACAGGCCGGACACCGGGGCAGCCTCGGGTACGGTCCGCCTGTCCCGCGCATGCGGCGGGCGCCGCAACCGCATCGGTTGTTCCTCGGCCACCGTCGCAGTCCCTTGGTAGACTCACAGCCGTGACACTCGAGGAATTCAGGAACAGCGCCCGGGAGGGCCAGCCGCCTGCCTCGACTCCTGCCCTCGTCGCGCTGTGGCACGACGCCCGCGGAGACTGGGAGCGGGCGCATCAGGCGGCACAGGATCTCGAAACGAAGGAGGGGGCATGGATCCACGCCTACCTCCACCGGAAGGAAGGTGACATCGCAAACGCGGGCTACTGGTACAGACGTGCCGGCAAGCCCGAATGCGCCGGGAGCCTGGAGGCGGAGTGGACGAGCATCGCCACCGCCCTGCTCGCCACGTAGCCGAACCCGGAATCGGCTTCTCCGGCAGGCCCGCATCAAGCCGCAACACAAGGACCGTTTCGCCGTTCGGACCGAAACCGGGGGACGCTGCACGGCTCCGAAGCCCCGGCGGCGATCATTCGTAGCGCAGGGCGACGATCGGATCGACGCGGCTGGCCCGGCGCGCCGGAAACCAGACAGCAAACAGCGCGACAAGCGTGAGCACCAGCGGCACTCCCGCAAAGACGAGCGGGTCGCGCGCGGTCACCCCGAAGAGGAACGCTGAAATCGCGCGCGCGAGATAGAACGACACGGCGAGCCCGATCACCACGCCGACGCCCGCCAGTTTCATCCCCTGCATTACGACCATGTTCTTCACGTGCGAGACCTGCGCTCCGAGCGCGAGTCGAATCCCGATTTCCTGGGTCCGCTGCTCGACCGAGTACGCCATCAGCCCGTAGATTCCGATCGCGGCCAGCAGCAGCGCCGAGCCTCCGAAAACGCTCATCAGCCACATGTTGAAACGTTCCCGCGACGTCGAGAGCGACACGACTTCACCCATCGTGCGCACGTCGGTCACGGGCAGCCCCGTCGCCTGCCGCAGCTGCTCCTCGGCGGCCGAGCTGACGGCGTGCGGCTCTCCCTGCGTGCGAATGACCCAGGCGACCGGAGTGAGGCTCACGTTGAGCGCATTCGCTGCATCCGGAACCTGCGCCTGGGGAATGTACATCGTGGGGTTTGGATCGTTGTTGAGGCCGCCCGCACGGGTGTCGCCGACGATGCCGATGATCTGGCGATCGGGTTCGTCCTTGAATTCGCGCATCACGCTGCGGCCGATGACGAGGCGATCCTTCAACGGATCGCCTTTCGGCCAGAACTGTCGCGACATGGCTTCATTGATGATCACGACGCCCGGTGCCGCGCTGTTGTCGCGCTCCGTGAACTGCCGCCCGCTCTTCAGCGGGATCCTGAACACGTCGAAGTACCCGGGGGAAACCGTGACCCAGCTGCCCCCGCCGTGGAACGGTCCGTCGCTCAGCGGGCGCCCGATCACGGTGAACGGCAGCCCGTATCCACCCTGGAGCGGCACGCAGCACGTGGCGCTCGCGTTGATCACACCGGGAACCCCTTTCAGCCTCTCGACGCCGTCGCGAATGGCCTGCTCCACGCCCTCGGACTTCAGATAACGAGGGCCGGTCAACGACATCCGCATCGTCAACACGTGGCTGGCGTCGAAGCCAGGATCCACATGACCCAGCGCCACCGCGGTGCGGATGAGGAGTGCGGATCCGATCAGGAGCACCAGGGCCAGCGCGACCTCGACCACGACGAGCAGCGATCGCGCCTTGTTCTGCCGGAAGCCGGTGCCGGCGCGGCCGCTGCTCTCCTTGAGGGTCGTCGTCAGGTCCGTCTTGGAGCTTTGCAGCGCCGGAATCAATCCGAAGAGGATGCCCGTGCCGAGCGAAACGCCCACGGTGAATGACACGACGCGCCAGTCCACGCCGACGAGTGAACCGTCGAGACCGATGCGCGGCAGACCTGCGGTGCTCACGGCGAGCAGCGTGCGAATGCCGAGCACGCCGAGCAGGAGCCCGAGCACGCCTCCTGCCATGGAGAGCACCACGCTCTCGGTCAGGAGCTGGCGGATGATGCGCCCGCGCGAGCCGCCGATGGCGGCGCGAATCGCGATCTCCCGCCGCCGACCCGTGGCCCGCACCAGCAGGAGGTTGGCCACGTTGGCACACGCAATGAGCAGGACGAAGCTGACCGCCCCGGCCAGCACGAGCAGGAACGCACGCACATCGCTCACCAGCACGTCGCGAATGGGCTCGACGCTGAAGCTGCCCGTCTTGCCGAGCGAGTCGGGAAAGGTCCGCTTGTAGTCGTCCGCGGACAGCTTCAGCCGCGCTTTCGCCTGCTCGAGCGACACGCCCGGCTTCAACCGCCCCGCGACCTGGAAATAATGCCCCTGATCCCTGGCGTTCGGATCGAGCTTGAACGGCATCCAGACCTGCGGTGCCGGTCCGAACTCGTCGAAGTAAAAGTCGGCGAGCACGCCGATGATGCTGTAGCTCTCGCCGCTCAGCGATACCGTCGTCCCGACCACGTTCGGATCGCTGCTGAACCGCGACACCCACAGCTGATGGCTGATGACGACGACCCGTTCGCCGGCGGGGAGATCCTCGTCCTGAGAGAACGTGCGCCCGAAAGCGGTGTGGGCGCCGAACAGGCGGAAGAAGTCAGCAGAGACCTGCCCCGACCGGAGCTGCTCCGGAAAGCTGCCGCCCGTGTAGTTGACAACGCCGGTGCGGTACGCCGAGACGTCCTGCGCTACGCTGCTCTGCTGGCGGTAATGCTGGAACTTCGCCGGCGACGCTCCGGCTCCCGACCCCCCGGGCGACGTGAAGACCACCAGGCTGTCAGGCTCGGGAAACGACACGGGCTTCAGCAGCACGGCATTCACGACGGAAAAGATGGCGGTATTGACGCCGATCCCCAGCGTCAGCGCGGCAACGGCGGCAGCGGTGAATGCCCGGCTCTGCGCGAACATCCGCAGCGAGTGCTTGAGGTCCTGGGTGAAGGTCTCAAAAGGCAGCATAGGCATCCTTAGACGAGCGAGCGGTGATTTTTGTTGTCTCGAGCGTGGAAGGCGTGGCCGCCGGACTACGAGCGCACCAGGCGACGGACGACGCTGATCAGCACTTCGGGCAACTGATCGGGTCGGCGCAAGAGCGTGAACCCGGCCCGCCCGAATATCCGCGGCGCGTATCCAGGCGCCTCTCGATCGACGGTCACGCAGAACACATCTACGTTCTGCGCGCGCGCCTCTGCGACGGCCTGCCGCGTGTCTTCAATCCCGTAGCGACCATCATATGCGTCGACGTCATTCGGCTTGCCGTCCGACAGAATCAGCAGGAGACGACGTTCGGTGGGGTGCCGGCAGAGTCCGGCCGTGGCGTGTCGAACGGCCGCGCCCATCCGCGTGTACCCGTCGGGTTCCAACCCTCCGATGCGGCGCCGGACGACCTCACCTGAGTGGTCGGTGAAGGCCTTGATTGACTGAATCGAGACGTGCTCGGCACTCTCACCCGAAAATGCCAGGACCGCATGGGGATCGCCGAGGGCGGCCAGCGCTTCGCATACAACCAGCACCGCGTCCTTCTGCACGTCGACGATCCGCTGCTGCCCGGACACCCATGCGTCCGTCGAGGCGCTGACATCGACAAGCAGGCAGACGGTCAACTCCCGCCGCCGCGGCCGCACGTCCACGTACAGACGGTCTTCCGCGACGACCCCCGCGCGTGAGTCGGCCGCCGAGCTGACGTATTCCGCAATGTCCAGTTCGGCCCCGTCCCGCTGTCGTCCGACCCTGGAAGGCCGCGGTCGAAGCCGCTCGAAGCGGGTGCGGACCCGCCGCACGAGCGTGTGGTGGCGCGCGAGCGCAGAGGTGGCCCACGCCAGGTCACTCCCAGGGGGTGAAGTCCCTCGCACGATCGCCCCGGGCCGGCGGTACGTACCCGAGCGGAAGTCCCACTCGGGGTACGCGGCGCCATTCCCTAGGACGAACGGGACCGTGTCGCCTCCGACGCGGGGCTGTTCGTCACCGGCACGCAAAATCTCCCGGGCCTGGCCGGGCGTCCGGACGACACGGGCCTCTGGCAAGTCCGCGAGCGAGTCTCCCAGCGCCTCAGGATCAGCGTCATCGGAACGATCCGCAGGGCGCTCCAGACCGAAAGGGTCCTCCACACTCTCCTGCGGCTCGTCGGCGCGGACGATCGACCAGCCCGATTCCTTGTCGTCTTCATCCTCGCTTGCCTCGCGGACCCGAGGCCGCCGCCGCATCTCTGAGACACGGGCGGTGAGGACCGGACGACGGGGCTCGTCCGGCCGGCCACCGTCTCCCGCCCGCATGGCGGGGGGCGCGCTGTATGGACGGCCCCAGTACCACGCCGGAAGGATACGTTGGTGGGACGCGGCGACGGGATCACCCAGTGCGCTCGCGTCCATGCAGGCCAGCGCCTCCGACGCGTTTCGGGTCACCGGCACCCCGGGAAATGGCACCAAGGGATCGTGAGCCAGAAAATTCCGCAGCCTGGCCTCGTTTGCAGGCGGGCCGCCGGGCGGGCGTGAGAATCGGGCCCGACGCGCGAGCGATTCGCGACGTGCCGCGCGCAGCGCCGGCACAAGACCTGGCGTTTCGCGCACGATCCAGCCGTCCACGCCGATGGCGTCCGCCAACAGGAAGTGCGCCCGCCGATCCTCATTCTCGACCTGCGACAGGGCGGTGAGGCTTCCGCGGGCCAGCCGGGCTGCCTGCTGCACGGCGAGCAAAAGGCACCCCTCGAATGCTGCCGCGACACCCATCGTCGCGTCGAAGATGGGGGGCAGATAGATGCGGATGCCGTCGGTTCCCGCGCTGAGATCCGCAGCCGGGTTCACCGCCCGTCCGGCAAACCGCCCCAGCCAGCTGGCAGGCGCAGGCGGCTCCGCGGCCGTGACGGCAAGCGGCGCCTCGAAGAGCGCGCTGAGAACGAGCTCGAGCCGGACCCGCACGTCGGCGAGACGCAGCACTTTCGGATCCGAGCGGGCGGCATGGCGGTCCCAGATCTGACGCGCCAGCCGGGAGGCGATCTGCGCGCCATCGAGGATGAGGTCCTCGGGTTCAGCCATGCTGTTCAGTTTCGCGAGCGCGGAGAGCGGACAACTTGCTTGTCCCGGCCGACACCGCTACATGGTCGTGCTGACGAGGTCATGCATCGCCATGAGGAGATCCGGATCGTCGGTCAGCGGGCCCAGTAACGCCGCGGCACATGCCGCCCGCACCGGGATACCGCTGGCAACGAGCCGGGCGGTGGCGATGATGAGACGGGTACTCGGCACCTCCGCCAGCCCGCGGTCGCCCAGTTGCCGCAGGCGCCTTGTCAGCGCGACGAGAGCCGTCGCGGTCATCTGATCCACGTGCCCTTCATGCGACACGATTGCCGATTCCAGTTCCAACGAGGGGAATCCGAATTCGAGCGCGACGAATCGCTGCCGCGTGCTCGGCTTCAGGTCCTTCAGCCCGTGCTGGTAACCCGGGTTATACGACACGACCAGCTGGAAATTGGCGTCCGCCTCCAGCAGCTCCCCCGCCTTGTCGAGGGGCAGGATCCGCCGGTCGTCGCTCAACGGATGAATCACGACGACGGTGTCGGTGCGGGCCTCGATAATTTCATCGAGGTAACAAATCGCTCCGAGCCGGGCGGCCAGCGTGAGAGGGCCGTCGAGCCACACGGTCTCGCCACCGCGGATCAGATATCGACCGGTCAGATCGCTGGCGGAGAGGTCGTCGTGGCATGCGACCGTCACCAGCGGCCGGCCGAGACGCCACGCCATGTGCTCGACGAACCGCGTCTTGCCGCATCCCGTAGGGCCTTTCAGCATCATCGCCAGGCGCTGCGCGTGGCACGTCTCGAACAGCGCGATTTCGTTGCCGACCGGCAGGTAGTACGGCGCATCCGGCGGCGGATACTTCAGGCCCGCATGCTGGTCAGGGGTAAACGGAGGCGTCTTGCCTGACCGCGCGCTTCCAGACCACGTCATCGCGCCGGCACTGCGAGAGGTACGGAAAGCGGGGGCCGCCGGGTGGTGCTGGTCGCCTGGAAAAAGAAGTCCCAGAGAAAGAGCGCCACGCCGACGGTAAAGATGCTCCCGGTCACGAGCAGCATCAGGAAGTGGACCTGGATCTTCGACTGGGTCTCCAGGTAGCCGAAGCCCAGGATGCGCTCCAGGTAGGTCTGCGAAATTCCGGCGGCCGCCAGAGCCATCGTCATGCCGAACATCCCGCCGACCTGGAGCCAGAACGCCCACAGGCCAACCTTCGATTCCCGCTCCGAGTCCTCATGGCCGGTCATCGCCGGCAAAGCATAGGTAATCACCGCCAGAACGATCATGACGTAGGCGCCAAAAAAAGCCGCGTGCCCGTGCATCGACGTGATGAGCGTGCCGTGCGTCCACTTGTTGACGGATGGCCAGGTGTGAGCGAGCCCGAGCAGTCCGGCCCCGAGCGACGAGAAAATTGCGCTGCCGAGCGTCCAGTGGAGCGCCAGCGTGTTGGGGTGCGACACGCCAGACCGGCGGATCGCCGAATACGCGTAGGCGGACATGGCTAAGAACACGAGTGGTTCGAGAGCCGAGAAAAATCCGCCGATGGGCAGCCAGTAGTGGGGAACGCCCACAAAGTAATAGTGATGCGCCGTCCCGAGCAGCCCGGAGATGAACGTCAGCCCGACGATCACGTAGAGCCACTTCTCCATGACCTCGCGATCGATGCCCGACAGCCGGATGAGAAGGTATGCGAGGAGCGCACCCTGCACCATCTCCCACACGCCTTCGACCCAAAGATGAACCGTCCACCAGCGGTAGAAGATGGCGACGGTGTAGTTCCTGAACTCGAAGAGCGCCGGCAGGTACAACAAGGCCGTCATCACCAGACCTGCCATCAGCACGCTTTCGGTGGTCGTCAGGCGGCTGGCCTTCCAGATGGTCTGGCCGAGGTTGTACAGGAACATCAGCATGACGACGACGATGGCCAGCTTGACCGGGAGCGGCTGCTCCAGCAACTTGTTGCCGGCGGTCCAGTGAAACAGGTAACCCACGACGGCGGTCAGCCCAGCGACCGTCCAGATGGCAAGCGCCGCATACGCGAGCCGGGGGCTGTGCAGCTCGATGCGCGATTCCTCCGGCACCACCCAGTACGCGGCGCCCATGAATCCGGTCAGCACCCAGACGATCAGCAGGTTCGTATGGATTTCTTTCGTGACGTCGAAGGGCAGCCAGGCTTTGATCGGATCCGGCCCGAGGTACTTGACGGCCGATAGCAGTCCGAACGCCATCTGGAGCCCGTAGAAGAGCATCGCGACGACGAAGTAGGGATAGGCAACAGCTTGTGTGCGGTACCGCATCAGGCGACTCCCCTCACTTGAGCGTCTCGAGGTACGCGACCAGATCGTCGATGTCTGCGGGCTTCAGCATGTCCTGGTAGATGGCCGGCATGATCGATTGCCCGCCCGCGGAGAAAGTCGGGCCCGGAACGACATAGGCGCTCGGATGCAGAATCGACTCACGAATGTAGTCTCCGGGTGTTCGAGCAGTGCCGGTGTATCCAGGCGACCTCAGAACATCGGCGGCCCGCGCCGCCACCCCAGAGAGAGACGGCCCCACCGTCTGCAGGCCCGGCTGCGTCGAGTGGCAGCTGAAACAGGCGGGCGGCGACTGTTTGAAGAGCGCTTCGCCGAGCGCAATGGGATCGGCGGACGCCGCCGCCGGCGCCGGCGTGCCGAGCGTGATCCCCTGTGGCATCGCCGCACTTACCAGAATTGGACGGGGCGGCCAGTTGTTGTTGTCGATGTTCGACACCCACGCGAGGAACGCAATCACGTCGCCGATGTCCTGATCGGACAGGTTCGGATTCGGCATCAACCTGCCGTGCTGTTCTTCGGAATAAAACCGGGACGGATCCTTCAGGAACTGCCGGAGGTACGGCTCGCCCCGCAGCTGCGTGATTTTTGTGAGGTCTGGGGCATAATACGCTCCCTCCCCGAGCAGCGTGTGGCAGTTGATGCAGTCCTTCCGGTGCCACACATGCTTACCCGCGACGACCTGGGAGGTCAGCGCGTCTTCATGCGTGAGCCGGCCGAATTGCCGGTGGCTGTCAACCGTGAGCACCACGAAGACCACGGCGAACAGCGTGGTGCCAGAGACAAAGAACAGGCGGGTCTGCCGCTTGGTCATACGACCCTTCGCAAAGCGCGCGGTCCTCACGTCTGGCCCACACCTCGATGTGCGAACGCCGGGGCTGCACGCGACGTTGTTGTTAGACGTGAATACGCGAAAGATTGCTGACGCCGATCCAGCCCGCATACAACAGGGCCGCCAACATCACGAGGAAAACGACGGCACAGAGAGATCGAACGAGACCAGCGCCGAGAACTGGTGCTTCACGCGTCATGGCAACTCCTGGCTCAGCTCGGGACCAATCGCGGTGACGATAGCGGGTTCGATGGAGGAAGGCTGTTCAAGTTTGCACACCCTGCGGTGCGCAGCTCCACACGACGTCATGGATTTGACCGATCGCGAAACATCACCAGCAGCATTCGCGCCCCTTCAGGCGCAACGAGGGCGTGGGGCACTCCGGCAGGCAACCGCACGATGGTGCCCGGCGTGGCACGGACGGATCCGCCCCCGATGGCGACCAGGAGTGCACCATCGAGCACGATGACGATCGCCTCGAACGGGGAGGTGTGCTCAGCCAGGTGCGCTGCGTCGTGGGGACCGGATGCGCGCTTCGAACCTCGAGGACGCGCGCGCTTCCCGGATTTGTTCCCGTGTGATGCCCTGTTCCAGAAGTGCCTCCGCGAATGTCACGGGCACCTGGCCGTCGTCTCCGACCGTCGTGGCCCCCGGATCGACGACGACACGCGCGGGCACCCTCACTTGCCGACGTCCAGCGGCGGAGCCGCGCCCGGCTGCGCGGCCACGTAGTCCTCACCGAGCAGCGCCGCGACCGTCGCCGCCACCTGCGCCTGCGTCGAGGCGACGCCGCGGCGCACGCCCAGCGCCCGGACTCCCGGCCCCATGACCGCCATCCAGATGCGATCCGACTCGGGGACTTTCTCCCCATGGTTCGTCCACGTGTCGGGGCGCTCGCCGCGCCCGTGGTCGGTGGCAATGACCAGCGCCGTCCTCCCCGAGTACTCAGGCAGCGCCTGTGCCGACTCCCAGAGGTCGCGAATGAAGCGGTCGTTCCGACGCGCGGCATCCAGATACAGATCATACCGACGGCCGTGGGCCCACTCGTCCGTTTCTCCCAGCATCACGTAGAGCACACGCGGCCGGTTCTGCCGCAGGTAGGCCAGGGCGCCAAGCCCCGTCGGCGCGTCGAACCGCTCTTCCGCCCAGTAGGGCGGCAGATCGGCGGCGACGTCGTTGATCGCCCGATCGCGGTCGGACGCCGGGTTCGTGATCGGAGGGCCAGCGGCATTGGAGGGGATACCGCTCCGCTCCTGGTTGAGGATCCACGGCAGGAGCGCCCACGAGGCGAACGCCGCAATCTTCCCGGTGAAGGCCGGACGGCGATTGAGCCATTCGAGCACCGTCACGTTCGGGTTGAGCACACGGTCATTGCTGCTGATGCGCGGATCGGGCGAACCCGTAAGGAGCTCGTTGTAACCCGGGTAGGAGAACCGAAGGCCGTTCGTCACGCGCGCAGGACTGTCACTCGACGGATCGCCGAAAACCTGTCCCTGCCGCGCGACGGTGCCCCAGAGAAAGGGCATCAGCCTTTCGCGTCGCTCGGCGGGGGTCGCACCGCCGAACTGTTGCTCGACCGCCGCCGCATCGGTGACCCCGCCGGCCTCCTTCGTCAGGAGCTCGGATGCCAGCCCACCGAACACTTCCTGCCAGCGCATGCCGTCGAGTGTGACGACGAGCACGTTGGCCGCATGAGGCGCCTGGCGGGCCGCCACGCCGGTGGCGGCCAGCGTCGTCAGCACGAGGAGCACAAGGAGCGTCAGCGCGCGCGAAGGCGGTGTCATAGGCGAATCATATCGCCGGCCCGGCGCCCGCGACTATAATCGCCCCTCACTTGACGCTGTCATCCTGGCGTCTCAGCCCCCGGCTGAGGAGACTTCCATGCCGTGTTCCGTTTCAAAGGTAGTCGTGGCGTCCTGGCTCGCCGTCCTGCCCATGGCGCTGCTCGCCGCGGCTCCGCAGGCGCCCGCGCGCGCGCTGCCTTCCACAACCGCACTCGATCGCTACGTCGCAGCCCCCGACGCCAGCTTTGCCTGGAAGGCCGTCCGCGAGCTCCCCGCGGAAGGGGTGACCGCGACGCTGATCGAAATGACCTCGCAGCGGTGGCTGACGGAAAAGGAGGTGGAGCGTCCAGTGTGGACGCACTGGATCACGGTCGTCCGGCCTGCCACAGTGACCAGCGACATCGGATTCCTTTACATCACCGGCGGAAGCCTCGACCGCGACCCGCCGGCAAAGCCTCCGGCATGGCTCGTGGACGCCGCGCGGGATACCGGGACCGTGACGGCGGAACTGCGGCTCGTGCCCAACCAGCCCGTCGTGTTCACGGACGATCCGGCGAGGACCGGACGGTCGGAGGATGACTTCATCGCCTATACGTGGAACAAGTTCCTGCGCACGGGGGACGAACGATGGCCTGCGCGCCTCCCCATGACGAAGAGCGCCGTTCGCGCCATGGACGCCGTCACGGCATTCACGACCTCGGCGGCGGGCGGCGGGCATGCCACGACGCGCTTCGTCGTCTCCGGCGCCTCGAAGCGCGGGTGGACCACCTGGGCGACCGCTGCCGTCGATGCTCGGGTGATTGCGATCGTGCCCGCCGTCATCGACCTGTTGAACCTCGAGGCGTCCTTCAAGCATCACTTCCAGGCCTACGGCGCCTGGTCGGACGCCGTGCAGGATTACGTGGACCAGGGGATCATGAAGTGGCTCGGCACGCCCCAGTTCAGGGCGCTCATGCGGATCGAGGAGCCGTATGAGTACCGGGACAGGTTGACGATGCCGAAGTACATCGTGAATGCGTCCGGGGATCAATTCTTTCTTCCGGATTCCTCCCGGTTCTACTTCGAGGAGCTGCGCGGCGAGAAGCACCTGCGGTACGTGCCGAATGCGTCGCACTCCCTCGACAAGACCGATGCCCTCGAGAGCGTGCAGGCGTTCTATGCGTCTATCGTGAAGGGGACCCCGCGGCCCGCCGTCAAATGGACGTTCGAGCGGGACGGCACGATTAAGGTGATCGCCAGGGAACGGCCCGACCAGGTTGTGATGTGGCAGGCGTCGAACCCGGACGCGCGCAATTTCCGGCAGGACGTGATCGGCGACGCCTACCAGAGTCGGCCGCTCACGCCGTCAGGCCCCAACACCTGGGTGGCGCGGGCGGCGCGGCCGGCGAAGGGGTGGACGGCGTTCTTCGTGGAGATGAGCTTCCCGAGCGGCGGGAAGTACCCGCTCAAGGAGACCACCGGGATTCGGATTCTTCCCGACACCCTGCCGTTTCCCGCCCCGAAGCCGCAGAGCGCGGCGGCGGCCTCCGCACCGCCTCCGCCGGCGCAGGCGTTCGACCTCGTCGTGTATGGCGGGACGGCGGGCGGGGTGATCACCGCCGTCGCCGGCGCCCGGGAGGGCCTGACCGTGGCGCTCCTCGAACCCGGCAAACACCTGGGCGGCATGGTGTCGGGAGGGCTCGGCTGGACGGACTACGGGAAGAAGGAGGTCATCGGCGGCTACTCGCTCGAGTTCTTCGAACGGGTCGGCGCGAAGTACGGACGGCCCGTCGAATGGCACTTCGAGCCGCACGTGGCGGAAGCCGTGCTGGGCGAGCTCGTCACCAGCGCCGGCGTCCGCGTGTTCCTCGAACATCGGCTTCGCCAGAGAAGCGGCGTGCGGAAGTCGGGGGCGAACATCTCGGAGATCGTGCTCGACAACGGCACCGCCTTCCGCGGAAAGGTGTTTGCCGATGCGACGTATGAAGGAGACCTCATGGCCCAGGCCGGCGTGTCGTACACCTGGGGTCGCGAAGGCGTGAACGAGTACGACGAGTCCCTCGCTGGCGTGAGAGAGCGCACGCCGCTGCACCAGTTCCGCGTCGCGGTCTCCCCGTTCGACGCAGCAGGGCAGCTGCTGCCGGAGGTCACGCCGCGAACGAACGACGCCGTCGGCGCCGCGGACAAGC
>JANMCN010000167.1:0-28628 GCA_031361295.1 Acidobacteriota bacterium
GTCCTTGAACGAGATGCCCTCCGGCGGCACGACGAACTGCGGCATCTGGAAGCGCTTCCCGCTGCGCACGTGCTCGGGCACCAGGTCGGCGTCGATCTTCGCTCCGGTCGAGAGCACCACGGCGCGCTCGATCACGTTCTCGAGCTCGCGCACGTTGCCCGGCCAGTCGTATTCCTGCAGCAGGTCCAGTGCCTCGCCGGTCAGCTCGAGGTGGGTCTTCTGGTTCTCCTTGCCGTACTTCTCGAGGAAGGTCTGAACGAGGAGCGGAATGTCGTCCTTGCGCTCGCGCAGGGGGGGCAGCTGCACCGTGATGACGTGCAGACGGTAGTACAGGTCCTCCCGGAACTTCCCTTCGTCCACCATGTGGCGGAGATCGACGTTGGTGGCGGCGATGATGCGCACGTCCACCTTGATGGTGTCGACGCCGCCGAGGCGCATGAACTCCCGCTCCTGGATGACGCGCAGCAGCTTCGCCTGGGTCTCCACCGGGATGTTGCCGATCTCGTCGAAGAAGATGGTGCCCTTGTCGGCGAGCTCGAACAGGCCCTTCTTGGGATACACCGCGCCGGTGAAGGCGCCCTTGACGTGGCCGAACAGGTTCGATTCGAGCAGGTCCGGGGGGAGGTTGCCGGAATTGACCGTGATGAACGCGCGGTCGGACCGGGAGGAGTTCTGGTGCAGCGATCGTGCGACCAGTTCCTTCCCGGTCCCGCTCTCGCCGTTGATCAGGATGGTTGCGCGGCTCGGCGCGGCCTGGATGATGAGATCGAAGACCTGGCGCATGCGCGAGCTGCGGCCCACGATCTCGCCGAACCGGTTCGAGCGGGCCTGCAGGTTCTGCCTGAGCGCGCGGTTCTCCGCGACGAGGCGCCGCTGCGAGAGCGCGTTGCGGAGGACCACCAGCACTTCGTCGTTCTTGAATGGCTTGGTGATGTAGTCGTACGCGCCGCGCTTCATCGCGGCAATGGCGTTCTCGACGGACGCGAACGCCGTGATCATCAGGACGGGCAGGTCGTCGTCGAGCTTCTTGATCTCGTCGAGCGTCGCGATGCCGTCCAGGCCCGGCATCATCATGTCGACGATCACGGCGTCGAACGGCATGCTGCGGATCTGGTCGAGGCCCTCGGCGGCGTGGGACGCCAGGCGGACCTCGTATCCCTCACGCGAGAGCAGCGCCTCGAGAATCTCGCGCATGATCTCTTCGTCGTCGATGACGAGTATCGAGCCTGGCCGGGAGACGGGCATCGCGGCGTCGGAGGCGGCGGGACGCGCCATGATCACGCCTGCCTGCTCGCCGGTCGGGCGCCTGCGGCGGCCCGCGACGCGGCCAGCGGGAGCGACAGGGTGAACCGCGTGCCGTGCCCGATCGAGCTGTCGCAGGCGATCGTGCCCTCGTGCTCCTGCAGGATGCCGTAGGTGATCGAGAGGCCGAGCCCGGTGCCCTTGCCGATTTCCTTGGTCGTGAAGAACGGATCGTAAATGCGCGAGAGCTGCTCGGGGGGGATGCCGGACCCCGTGTCGCCGATCTCGACGATCGCGCCCGTGGCGTCGGGGCGGCTCACGATGCTCAACCAGCCTCCCTTCGGCATCGCGTCACGCGCGTTGAGGAAGAGGTTCAGGAACACCTGCTGCAGTTTGTGCTCGATGCCCTGCACGATGAGCGGATCGGCGCTGAGCTCTTTCCGCACGCGGATGCTGCCGGTCCGCAGCTGGTGCTCCAGAAGCGAGAGCACGTCGTTGATGACCGCATTGACGTCCACGGGGCCGCTGTCGAACTGCGCGGGCCGCGCCAGGTTCAGGAGGCCGTTGACGATCTTGGCGGCGCGGAACGTCTGACGCTCGATTTTCTCGAGCACCTTCGTTCTCGGGTCGTTCTCGTCGGCGCCCTGCAGCAGCATCTGGGTGAAGCTCGAGATCCCGGTGAGCGGCGTGTTCACCTCGTGCGCGACGCCTGCCGCGAGCAATCCGATCGAGGCCATCTTCTCGGAAATCTGGAGCTGCTCTTCGAGCTGCACCCGTGCGGAGATGTCTTCGATGATCACGATCGACCCCGCGATTGCCCCTTCGGAGTCCCGCAGCGGCGTCGTGGCGACGTTGACGAGCAGCCGGCGCGGGGCCCCGTGGCGCGTCAGGACGGGGACGCGGTAGAAGGCCGCCCCCTCGGGCGACTCGCGGCGCGCGGACCTCAGGACCTCCAGGAACGCGGGCTCGAAGATTTCGTCGAGCCGCCGCGCCACCGCCTCTTCGTGCCGAACGCCGTACAGCTCCTCGAGCCGGCGGTTCCAGCGGATGATGCGATCGTCTCGATTGACGACGGCGAGACCGTCGTTCAGCGATTCGAGGATGTTCTCGCTGAACTCGCGCAGCCGCTCGAGCTCGTCGGCCTTGACGCGGAGCTCCCGGTACAAGCGGCCGTTCTCCAGGGCGGTGGCCGCCTGTGCGGCGACAGCTGCCAGCAGCGCCATGTCCTCGCTACTGAGCGGCTCCGCGCTCGCCTTGCGGCCGAGCGCCATCACCGCGATCGTGCCTTCCTTGGACACGCACGGCACGAAGTAGTGAATCCCTGACTCGCGCCAGAAATCCAGTTCCGCCCCGTCCAGCCGGACCTGTGCGAGCGGATCGTCGAGCGTCAACGTATGCCCCGCGGTCAGTCTGGCGCCGACTTCGGAGGCGCGCGGCAGGAGCGGCGGAGCGCCGGCGAATCCGATATGCGCGATGGCCGCGAAGGCCCCGTCGCGTCCCGGCGAAATGGGCGCGAGCAACAGCGCCATGCGATCGACGACGAGGGTTTCCCTCACGCGATGCACGAGCCGCTCGCTCAGACGCAGCAGGTCGAGGTCGCTGTTCAAATCCCTGGCGAACCCGACGAGCGCACGGCGGTAGTCGTAACGATCACGGTAGTACACGCGATCGAGCCCGGTCTGGATCGCATTCTTGACAGGCCGCGAGAGCAGGACGACCACGAGCGTGGCGAGCAGCGCGATGACCGAGTTGTTGGTGTCGTTGCCCCCGAAGAACGCCTCGCGCGCGAGCTTGAGGAGGACCGAGTACATCGCGGCAATCGCCGCGACCGCCGCGGCGTAGACGAGCCCCCGCTTGATGATCACCTCGACGTCCATCAGGCGGTATCGGACCAGCGCGGACGCGAAGGCCAGCGGGACGAGCCCGAGCAGCACGGCGGTGAGGTCGGCCCCGCGCATCGGCGCGAACCCGAGCACGTACGGCAGCGCGTAACCGATCGCGAAGGGGACCCCGCCGAGGGCGGTCCCCCACACGATCCAGCGCAGCTGCCGTCGGGCCGTGACCGAACGCACGCGGCCGAGCGCGCGGAGCATGATGGCGAGCCCCGCAATGAGCCCCGCCGCCAGGCAGATCAACTCGCCGCGCTCGAGCAGCGTCACCACACTCGAGAGCACCGCGCCCTGGTCGCCGGCGCGGAGCAGCGCCGCCACCCGCGCGCCGCCGAGCAGCAGTCCAGGCAGGTACAGCAGCGGCACCGCGGATCGCCCCGCGTCGCTCCGAACCCAGCTGTCAGGTCGTTCCGGGAAGACGAGCGTGAAGTGCACGAACAGTGGCGGCAGCATCAGCAGCGCCCACACGTCAGCCCAGTAGAAGAACCAGTCGAGCGTGTCGAAGCGTCCGCTGAACGAGAACGCCAGCACGCCGAAAAAGGCGATCGTCAGCCAGAAGAAATGGAGCGTCGCCTGGTTGTCGGGCCGCCGCGTGCGCACCGCCGCCCCGACGAAGAGCGAGAAGATGCCGACCGACGCGAGCACGTAGTACAGCCCACGGGCGCCGGACGGGATGGGGGCGAGGCGGATGGAGACGAGCTCCGGCGTGCGGGTCCGGGCGATGGTGTAGGTCAGCGCCTGACCCCTGGACCCGGCATGCAGTCGGGCGATCACATCCGCGGGCGTCTCGATCGCGTGCCCATCCACGGCCTCGAGGATGTCGCCGCGCCGTACGCCGGCCAGCCCCCCAGGCGACGGGCTGGCCACCTCCCGCGCCACGACCCCATCGGGCCCGGAGCCCCAGAGGACGCCGTCCTCCATCTCGGTCCAGGTGGCCCGGACGCGAATGTTCGCGATCGCCAGCAGCAACAGCGCGGCCACTACGGCAAGTTGTGCCGTCAGTCGAAACAGGCCGCGCCCCGGGGACCCAGTGTTCAACAACCTCTCCGTCCGAGTGTTTCAGATACCGCGGGTGAGCTAGCAAACCGCGTTCCCTGCGTTCCACCGCCGCGGAGACCGCAAATAACTGTTACAGAAGGACTTTTATCGCAACAGGGGGCGACGTTGACGCTGCGCTTCAACCGGCCGGACAACCGCTTCAAAAACTCGGATCGTCGGTGGCGGAATACCACCGCGGAGTGTTGCAGCCTGCCCGCTGGCCCGCCACGCAAACCAGCTCCTGGAATCAAAACCGCACGAGGAACCCGCCGACGACGCGTTTGGGGGGGCGGACGACCAGCAGTTCGTCGTAAATGGACGCGGGATCGTTGGGATCGCGGAACAGATTCCTGACGCCGACCAGCACCTCCCACTTGGTGCCGCCGAGCGCGAACGGGAGCGCCTGGTTGAGCTGGATGTCGAATCGGCCGTCCGTGCCGGCATCGGTCAGCTGCCCCCGCGCGCGCGAAAAGGCGGTGTTCAGCTTGTAAAGCACGAATATCCGGGTGGCCGTCTGCGGAATATCCGTTCCCACCGATGCGGTCAGGTCGTGAATGGCCTCCACGTCGCGACGCGCCAGGCTCGCGACCCACGGACGCGCGCCGACGAGATCGCCGCCCGGGTGCCAGTCACTCTGGACCATGCTGTACTCCAGCGAACCCCGCACGCGCTTGTTGGCGGCGGTGCCGAGGCGCACTCCCCACCCTTGCGCGTCCACACCGCCTGCGTTCGCCACGTAATAGTGCCCGATCGACTTCGAGCCGGTCGGCATGTTGATCCCGAAAATCGTGACGGTCTGGTCGCCGATGCCCTGGAAAAAGCGGCGAACGCCCAGCACGTAGGTCCCCGCGAATTCGTGCTCGAGGAGCACATCGAGGGATCGCGCGCGTTCGACCCGCAGGTGGCTTCCAAGGAGCGGCGAAAACGTCCGTTCGGGCGGCAGCCACGGTCCGGCCAGGCTGGGCGGCAGGAACTCTTCGGCGCCCGGAGCCACCATGCGCTGCGCGAGCGTGGCGGTCACCCGCGTCCCCTTCCGGGGCTCGAGGGTGAGCCCTGCATGCGGGCTGAACTGCCCCGGATTCGCGAGGTAGTCGTAGCGCGCGTACCGGCCGCCGTATTCGAATGACACCCCGGGACCCGGAGACCAGCGATCGACGGCGTACACTTCCCCCACGTTGCGGCTGCCATCGGTCACCGCCGCAAGCGCAAGCGGGTTGCCGCCCTGGTAGCTCTGGGTGCTGTACGAGAGCCCCAAATCGTAGGAGTGCACGCCTTCGCGCCGGGAGAGGAACGAGCCCGCGACGATCCAGGAGGACAGGTCGCCCTGCGTCATCCCGGCCTTGACGGCCCATTCGCCCAACCCGGTGGGCGCGCCGATCGAAAAGTACGCGATGCCCCGGGGCAGCGCGTTGCCGGAAAACAACTCGCCCGGGCCGAAGGCGCTGCTCGTGAGGAGGTTGACTTCCCCCGAGAACGGAAGATCCGCAAACAACCCGCTGGCGAACGAGGTCGTCCGGCCGAAGATCGATTGGACCCGCGGGTCCGGCCCGTCCGGCTCGACCGCGACGGTGCTGGCCGAGTCCTTGAGAATGCTTCGCGTGAGATGGCGCAACCTCCACGCGGTGTCGGTGTGCGAATGATCGTCGCCCGTGGCTGGCTCGTCAGGCGCGGCCTCGACCGGAGGCAACCCGAATCCTGCCGCGACGATGGGTCTGGCGGAGAGCCCGGTCGTCGCGACCGGGTTTTCGAGGCGCCGCAGCTGCAGCCGGAACGTCACCGGGGCCGCGGCGACAAGGTGGACGCTCTCGCGCGGCGAGGCCGCAAAGCCGGTGAGGTGCGCGCGCACGGAATATTCCCCCGGCGGCAACGCATCGAGGGAGAAACGGCCGCTCGCGTCCGTCAGTGTCATCGCCGTGGCGGTGCCCAGAATCGACACCATCGCGCCCGCCAGCGGGCTCTCGTGCTCGTCGATGACGATGCCGCTGACCCCGGCCCCCGCGACGGCCGCCATGGCATGCGACACGGAGCGAACGGGGCGGACCATACTCGCGACGGCTGGCTGCGCGACGGCGGCACGGGGCCCCACGGCCGACGCGCAGAGCGCACCTACCGCCGCCGACAGCACGCGCAATCTGCGTCCCATGGCTCCTCCGTTCCGCTACGAACCCACCACCGTGAACGTCACGTCGCGCGACAGGGTCCTGCGCGACAGCAGGTCCGTCACGGTGATTCCCAGCCGATACTCGCCTTCCTCGAAAGAGGAGAGCAGGATTCCCTGACCCGCCATCATCGGATGGCCGGCCTCGGGATCGAAATCCGCCCCCATCAGGGCGGGCTTGAACCGCTGCGGCGTCGTATGCGTCACATACCGTTCGCCCGGACGGGCGACGGGATGGTCGCCCGTCGGCTCCCCGCTCACGGCCGACGCGCCGTCGGACACCGCGGCGGCGGGCAGGGTTCGAAACAGGTCGTAATCGACCTGGATATCGAAATTCCTGTCCGCCGACACCGTCGCGTTGTAGATGAGGAACACGACGATCAGTTCACGGTCCTTGCGGAACGACGACGCGGCCGCGGGATGGATTTCGCTCTCGCCAATGACATAGGGGCGTTCGAGCACATCGTCCACGGCCGGGACATCGCGCAGCGGGTCAATCCGATCGGCCAGCATGACACTGCTGGTTGCCAGCTCCCCGGCCCAGAAATCCGGGACACTGAGGGGCTGCTTCAGGACGGCAGCCTTAAGACGCGGTTCGGTGCCGACCGGATCCCCGCGTCGCTCCCGCAGCGCGACATAGACGTCGTAGTCGCCCGGAGGGACGGCAAAGCCTCTCGTAATGCGGATGGGCCCGCCGTCGCCCTGGATCTCCACCGGAAAGATGAGCTCGAACGGGTAGCGCACCTGAGCCGACCGGCCCATGGCCGGGGCCGTCGGTTCCCTGTGCATCGCCCGCACATACATCAGGGCGCTCGCCGCCGAGAGCGTGGCCCGATCGACCGTGACGGTGAACGGCACGAACGTGCCGGTCTGCGCCTTGAAGAAGTCGTTGCGCCAGGCGATCGCGAAATCCGATGCCGGCCGGCCGATCACCGCCGCGTCCACGAGGCCGACGAGCACCGCGGCGTCGCGCCGGTTGGCGTCGTCCAGGCGCTCGCGCCTGCGCTGGTCGTCGCGATCCTGCTGCCCTGGCCGGGCAGTCGCGGCCGTCACCACCGTGCAGACCATCAGCACCGCGAGCGCAGCTGACCACCAGCGGGCATGCCGCTCAGGGGGTGCCAACCGCTCAGGGGGTCCACTCATGTAGTGGCTGGATAATCTCTTTGATAATAGGCGACCTCCCGTGGCAAGTCAAAGCCGGCGGGATCCCGAAAACACCCCCGCGCGGCCCGAATTCCTCCTCCCCATCGGCCCGCCTGAATGGGGGTGGACGGCGGCGGTGAAATCATCTCCGACTTATGGCACGCGTGCCAAAGCTCCTGGACGTGAGCGTGCCGCTCATCGCTGGAATGCCCGCCTACCCCGGCAACCCGGAATTCGAGTTGCAGCCGGTCAAGCGCATCGCGGAGGGCGCCAGCTCGAACGTGTCGCGGCTCGTCATGGGCACGCACACCGGCACGCACGTCGACGCCCCGAAACATTTTCTCGACGGTGCCGCGGGCGTGGACGGCCTCGCGCTCGACCTGCTCATCGGCCGCGCCCGCGTCGTCGAGATCCCGAAGCGCGGCGGCATTGGCGCTGACGAGCTCGCGGCGGCGGGGCTGCGGGAAGACCTGCGGGTGCTGCTGAAGACCCCGAACTCCGCGCTCTGGAACGACCCGGGCTTCCACACGGAGTACACCTACGTGACCGAGGAAGGTGCGCACTACCTCGTGGGTCAGGGGGTGAGGGTCATCGGCGTCGACTACCTGTCGGTCGAGCAGTTCAAGAAGGCGGGGGCCCCGGCCCACCGGGCGCTGCTGTCTCACGGGGTCATCATCATCGAGGGCCTGAACCTCTCGGAGGCCGAGCCCGGCATGTACGAGATGTACTGCCTGCCCCTCCGGGTCGCCGGCGGCGATGGCGCTCCCGCCCGCGTCGTACTCAAGCGCTGAGGGTTGCCGACGTGCTGGACGATGTTCTCGTCATCGTATTGGCGGGGGGCGCTGGGGAACGTCTCTACCCCCTCACGAAGGAACGCGCGAAGCCGGCCGTGTATTTCGGCGGGCCGTACCGCATCATCGATTTCACGCTCAGCAACTGCATCAACTCGGGGCTGCGCAAGATCTTCATCGCGCTGCAATACAAATCCCTGTCGCTCAGCCGTCATCTCCGCATGGGGTGGAGTGTCGTGGCCGACGAGCTGGGCGAGTTCGTCGAGATTCTGAGTCCGCAGAAGCGCGTCGGCGAACACTGGTACCTGGGCACGGCCGATGCCGTGCACCAGAACCTCTACTCCATCCTGCGGGAGAACCCCCGCCACCTGATCGTGCTCTCCGGCGATCACGTCTACAAGATGGATTACGCAAAGATGCTGCGGTTCCACCGCGACCACGGGGCGGGCGCGACGCTCGCGGCGATCGAGGTGCCGTCGGAGGAAGCGGACCGGTTCGGGGTGCTCCAGGTCGATGGAGAGGATCGCCTGACCGGGTTTCTCGAGAAGCCGAAAGACCTGCCCGCCGGTACGCAGGTGCTCGCCTCGCTCGGCATCTACATCTTCGACATGGATGTCCTGGTGCCGGCGCTCGAAGAGGACGCGAAACAGGCCACGGCTCACGATTTCGGGAAGGACATCATTCCTGAACTCATCCGCAAGGTCCCCGTCTTCGCGTATCGCTTCTACGACGAGAACAAGAAGGAGGCGAAGTACTGGCGCGATATCGGGACGATTGACGCGTACTACGACGCGAACATGGATCTCTGCCACGTCAATCCGGACTTCAACCTCTACGACCCCGAATGGCCGCTCCGCACGTATCAGGTCCAGGCACCCCCCGCGAAGTTCGTCTTCGCCGACGAAGGGCGCCGGTGCGGCCAGGCCCTGGACTCCGTGATCTCGGCAGGCTGCATCATCTCCGGCAGCAGGGTCGCCGGCAGCGTGCTCTGCCCGAACGTACGTGTCCACAGCTTCTGCGAGATCGAACAGAGCATTCTCATGCCCGGCGTGCGTGTCGGACGCCATGCGCGGATCCGCCGCGCGATCGTGGACCGCGATGTCTTCGTGCCCCGGGGCGCGCTCATCGGCTACAACGAAGAAGAGGACCGCCGCCGCCACATGGTGAGCGACAGCGGCATCGTGGTCGTCACCCACGAGGACGAGCCGTTCATCGGCGCCATCAGCGAGGAGGCCCTCCGCAACGAGGCGGAGTTCGACAATCGAGAGGCCAGGTAGAAACGGGTGCAGGGAGCGCCCACGGTGCTCACGGACGCGCGCCAGCGACGGCCGACGTGCACGGCAGACGAATCGTGACGGTCAACGTTATTGCGTGAGGTACGAGTGAAGATTCAGGCAGTCAAGGGGCGCGAGATTCTCGATTCGCGCGGAAATCCGACGGTGGAAGTGGACGTGACGCTCGAGGGCGGCGCGTTCGGTCGCGGCGCGGTGCCTTCGGGGGCGTCGACGGGCCAGCGCGAGGCGCTGGAGTTGCGCGACGGCGACAAGAGACGATATCTCGGCAAGGGGGTCGGCAAGGCGGTCTCGCACGTGAACGGCGAGATCGCCACGGCCCTCGCCGGCCGCGACTCCGACCAGCGCACGGTCGACACGTTCCTCATCGGCCTCGATGCCACGCCCACCAAATCGAGGCTCGGGGCGAACGCGCTGCTGGGCGTCTCGATGGCGCTCGCGCGCGCGAATGCGGCGGCGGCCGGTCTTCCGCTCTACAAACATCTCGCGGCGCTCTACGGAGGCTCCGGGGGGACGCTCCTCCCCGTGCCGATGATGAACATCCTGAACGGCGGCGCCCACGCCGACAGCAGCGTGGACTTCCAGGAGTTCATGGTCATGCCGGTCGGCGCCTCTTCGTTCGGCGAGGCCGTCCGCGCGGGGGCGGAGGTGTTCCACACGCTGCGCGGCATCCTGAAGAAGAAGGGACACTCGACCGGCGTCGGCGACGAAGGCGGATTCGCGCCGAGCCTCTCGTCGAACCGGGAGGCCGTCGACGTCGTCCTCGAGGCGGTCGTGCAGGCCGGCTACGCGCCTGGCGCGAACATGTTCATCGCGCTCGACGTGGCGTCGAGCGAGCTGTGGGACGATGCGGCGAAACATTACGAATTCAAGAAGTCCCGCGACAAGGCGCGCACGGCCGACGAGATGGTCGCCATGTACGAAGACTGGGTGCGGCAATATCCGATCATCTCGATCGAAGACGGACTGGCGGAAGGCGACTGGGAGGGCTGGAAGACGCTCACGAAGGCGCTGGGCGATCGCGTGCAGCTCGTGGGGGACGACATCTTCGTCACGAACCCCGAGATCATCGCGCGCGGAATCCGGGAGGGGGTCGGCAACGCGCTGCTGGTGAAGCTCAATCAGATCGGCACCGTCAGCGAGACGCTCGACGCCGTCGCGATGGCCCGCGATGCCGGCTACAACAGCGTCATTTCCCACCGATCCGGAGAGACGGAAGACACCACGATTGCCGACCTGGCGGTGGCGACGAACGCCGGCCAGATCAAGACGGGATCCGCCAGCCGGACGGACCGCATCGCGAAGTACAACCAGCTGCTGCGGATCGAGGAAGAGCTCGGCACCGCGGGCCGCTACGCGGGCAAGAGCGCGGTCAGGCAGCTGACGTAGGCGATGCCGACTCCGACGCGACCTCTCGTCCTCGTCGTCCTCGACGGGTGGGGCATCCGCGCCGACCCGAAGAACAACGCCATCGCCATGGCCCGGACGCCCGTGTACGACGCCATGGTCGCCCGCTACCCGCACGCCCAGCTCGTGGCGTCGGGCGAGGCCGTTGGTCTGCCCGCGGGCCAGATGGGGAACTCCGAAGTCGGGCACATGAACATGGGCGCCGGCAGGGTGGTGTACCAGGACCTCACCCGGATCGACAAGAGCATCAGGGACGGGGAACTGTTCGAGAGTGCCACGCTGGCCGCTTCGATGGATCGATGCACGGCGGACCGGCACGCGCTGCATTTCGTCGGCCTGGTCTCCGACGGCGGGGTCCACAGCCACCAGCGGCACCTGCACGCCCTGTTGCAGATGGCCGCACGCCGCGGTGTCGCGCGTGTGTTCGTCCACGTGATCACGGACGGACGCGACGCCTCGCCGGCCGGCGCGGCGAAGTACATCCCGGAGCTCGAGGCCGTCATGCAGTCCGCGGGCGTCGGTCGTGTCGCCACGATCGTCGGCCGCTACTACGCCATGGATCGCGACAAGCGCTGGGAGCGGATCAAGCTCGCCTGCGACGCGATGATCGGCGGTCGGGCGGAGACCACATCGACCACGGCGCTGGCTCCAGTCCAGGCGTCGCACACCTCGGGGGTCACCGACGAGTTCGTCAGACCCATCGTGATCGTGGCGCGGGACGGCCAGCCGATCGGGCCCATTCGGGACGGTGATTCCGTCATGTTCTTCAACTTCCGGGCGGATCGTGCGCGGCAGCTGACCCGCGCCCTCGCGCTCGACGACTTCGACGGATTCGACCGCCCGGGGCGCCCGCGCCTCCACTACACGACGATGACCGTGTACGACCGCACGTTCAACCTGCCGGTCGTGTTCACGCCCCAGACCTTCAGCGGCAACCTCGCGGACGTGCTGGCCGAGCATGCCCGGACGAATCTCCGGCTGGCGGAGACCGAGAAGTACGCGCACGTGACGTATTTCTTCAACTGCGGCCGCGAGGAGCCCTATCCCGGTGAAGATCGCATCCTGGTGCCGTCCCAGAAGGTCGCGACCTACGACTTGAAGCCCGAGATGAGCGCGCCGGGGATCGCCGACGCCCTGGTCGCCGATGTCACGGCCCGCCGGCACGACGTGATCATCTGCAACTTCGCGAACGCCGACATGGTCGGCCACACGGGCGACGTGGCCGCGACAATCTCCGCCGTCGAGACCCTCGACGGGTGCCTCGGCCGCCTGCTCGCGGCGCTCAAGAGGGCGGATGCGCGCGCGATCGTCACCGCGGACCACGGCAACGCGGAGCAGCTCTGGGACGACGAACTGAAGGCGCCGCACACCGCGCACACGTCCAACCCGGTTCCGGTGATTCTGTGCGCGGAGGATCTCGTGGGACGCCGGCTGCGCGACGGGTCGCTCCGCGCCGTCGCGCCGACGCTGCTGGGCCTGCTCGGAGTGCCGCTGTCGCCGGAGATGACCGGCAGCAGCCTGCTCGACTGACGAACGAGGGAGCCCCAAAACGACGACGGGCCGCACGGCACTGAGTGCCGGCGGCCCGTTCATGTGAGGTGCGCCCCGCACGGAGGCGGGGCCGGAAATTATTCGACTTCTTTTTCCTGCGTTTCGTCCGCGGCAATCCGCAGCGATCGGAGGAACCGCTTGTCGTTGGCGCTGATCTCGAAGTTGCGGCGATCGGCCGCACGCGCCGCTTTCTGGGGCGCCGGACCAATCTTCGCCAGCGCGCCCGGCTTCGCCCGGTTCATAAATCCGATTACGGCCTCGAGCGTCACCTTCATCTCGAAACCAGCCGCCCGTGCCCGTTCGCGGCACGCTTCGATCCGCGGATCTTCCGCGACGGCGGCAGCAATGGCGTCGGATAGCTCGCGGGCCAACCGGTTCACCACGTCATCCATTCGGGACCTCCTCACCGCCGCCGGAGCTGGGGAACCGGAAGCGTCTGCCGATCCGATCCCTCACAGGCGTTCAGCAGCCGCTGGGCCTGTTCGGAGATCCGGCTGCAGCCAGGGACCGGCGGCAGGGATCGGGCGCCAAATTTATTCATCTGAAGGATTTGCAGCGCGGGAACGCATGGTCATTGTAAGCTCGGGCCGGCTGAGTGTCAATGGTCCAGCCGCCTGCCGATGCGTCATTTCTGCACTATTGGCAGGGGTTGTTACAATAACCGCGCGATCCGACACCCGCTCCATTCCTCCAATTAGGACGCACGACGCAGGACGAAAGATTGGCAGAGCAGCCCTACGCGGATCCCGTGTCACTCGCGGGACACGACGACCTCGCCGACATCGGCTTCCCCGGCGCGTTTCCGTTCACGCGGGGCATCCAGCCGACCATGTACCGCGGACGGCTCTGGACGATGCGGCAATATGCCGGGTTCGGGTCGGCCGCCGAGTCAAACGGGCGCTACCGCTACCTGCTCGCGCAAGGGGTCAGCGGCCTGAGCGTGGCTTTCGATCTCCCCACCCAGATGGGCTACGACTCCGATCACGAGCTCGCGCAGGGAGAGGTCGGACGCGTGGGTGTCGCGATCGATTCGATCGACGACATGGCGGAGCTGTTCGACGGCATCCCCCTCGGCGGGGTCTCGACGTCGATGACCATCAACGCCACCGCCATCATCCTGCTGTCGCTGTATGTCGCGGTCGCGCGGCGCCAGGGGGTGGCGCCTTCGGCACTCGCAGGCACCATCCAGAACGACATCCTCAAGGAATACGTCGCGCGCGGGACGTATATCTACCCGCCTCGCCCGTCGCTGCGCATCGTCACCGACATTTTTGCGTTCTGCGAGCGTGAGCTCCCGAACTGGAACACGATCTCGATCAGCGGATACCACATCCGGGAAGCCGGTTCGACAGCCGTCCAGGAGGTCGCCTTCA
Organism: Acidobacteriota bacterium; assembly: GCA_031361295.1. Lineage (GTDB taxonomy): Bacteria > Acidobacteriota > Vicinamibacteria > Vicinamibacterales > 2-12-FULL-66-21 > JALZOC01. The sequence continues at coordinate 13,885 of JANMCN010000167.1, forward strand.
CTTTTGCCAACGCGATCGCGTATGTCGAGGCCGCGATCGACGCGGGGCTCGACGTCGATACGTTCGGACAGCGGCTGTCGTTCTTCTTCAACGCCCACAATGACTTCCTCGAGGAGGTCGCCAAGTTCCGCGCCGCGCGGCGGCTCTGGGCGCGGCTGATGCGCGAACGGTTCGGCGCGACGAATCCGCGCGCGCAGCAGTTGCGCTTTCATACCCAGACGGCTGGGAGCACGCTCACCGGCCAGCAGCCGGACAACAACATCGTCCGCGTGGCGCTGCAGGCGATGGCGGCCGTCATGGGCGGCACACAGTCGCTCCACTGCAACGGGCGCGACGAGGCGCTCGCCCTTCCGACGGAAGCGTCCGCGCGCATCGCCCTGCGGACGCAGCAGGTGATCGCGGCGGAGACCGGTGTTGCCAACACCGTCGATCCGTTCGCCGGGGCCTACGCGGTCGAGATGCTGACGAACGAGATCGAACACGGCGCGCGTGCGCTGCTCGCCAGGATTGACGCGGCGGGCGGAACCCTCGCGGCGATTGAACAGGGCCTGATCCAGCGGGAGATCCAGGAGTCGGCGTACCGCGCGCAGCAGCAGGTCGACGGCGGCGAGCGCGTGGTCGTCGGGGTGAATCGCTTCGCCACGGACGACCGGACCGATATCGAGGTGCTGCGCATCGACCCTGCATTCGAAGCCCGCCAGGTGCAGCGGGTGGCGGCGCTCCGTGCGTCTCGTTCGGATGCAGACTGGACCCGCGCGATCGAAGCGGTCGTCGGGGCCGCTCGCGCGCAAGCCAATCTGGTGCCTCCGATCATTCACGCCGTCGAAGCCCGGGCGACCGTCGGAGAGATCTCCGATGCGCTCCGGTCGGTATTTGGCGAGCACAGGGAGATTGATGGCTGAGGCCCCGCTCTTGTCGGTCGAACACCTGACAACCGGCTTCGACATCGCAGGGCGGTTCGTGCCCGCGGTGCTCGACGTCAGCTTCAGCGTGTCTCCGGGGGAGACGCTGTGCCTGGTCGGGGAATCTGGGAGCGGCAAGTCCGTCACCGCGCTGTCGATTTTGCGGCTCATTCAGCGCCCCGGCCGGATTGCCGCGGGGCGAATCATGTTCGCCGGAACCGACCTCCGGTCGCTCGGCGAACGCGAGATGCAGAGGATCCGCGGGGCGGAGATCTCGCTCATTTTCCAGGAGCCGATGACGGCGCTCAATCCCGTCTTTACCATCGGCAACCAGATCGAGGAAACGCTGCGGGTGCACGGGTGCGCGACGCGGCGGACCGCCCGCGCCAGGGCGGTCGAGCTCCTGGACGCCGTCAGCATCCCCGAGCCGCAGAAGCGCGTGCGGGACTATCCCCATCAGCTCTCCGGCGGCCTTCGGCAACGAGCGCTGATTGCCATGTCACTCGCCTGCGAACCGAGGGTGGTGATCGCGGATGAACCGACGACCGCCCTCGACGTCACGATCCAGGCGCAGATCCTCGATCTCCTCCGATCGCTTCAGACCCGCATGGGGCTGGCGCTCCTGCTCATCACGCACGATCTGGGCGTGGTCGCGGAGATGGCGGATCGGGTGGGCGTGATGTACGCCGGACGAATCGTGGAAGAAGCGCCGGTGCACGAGCTGTTCGCGGACCCCAAGCATCCCTACACCCGCGGGTTGATGGCATCGATTCCCGGCGGGGCCCCCGGGTCGAGGCTCCAGGCGATTCAGGGCAGTGTGCCCCCCCTCGGCGAGGTTCCGCCGGGCTGTTCGTTCACGCCGAGGTGCCCGGACCGCTTCGATCCCTGCCCGAGGGCGCATCCGGGGACCACTACCTTCGGGGCGCGACAGGCGGTCAAGTGCTACCTGCACGGCCCGGCCGTCGAACCCCAGGTGCTCCCGGCCGGAGAGATGTGATGCCTCTTCTCGAAGTCCGGAACCTGGTCAAGGAGTTCAGCCGGGCGCGTGGCTGGTTCGCGCCGCCTTCGGTCATGCGGGCCGTGGACCGCGTGAGCTTCACGATCGAGGAGGGGGAAACGTTCGGACTGGTCGGCGAGTCGGGGAGCGGGAAAACGACGACGGGCCGCTGCATCCTTCGTCTGATCGAGCCAACGTCCGGAGAGGTTCGCTTCAAGGGTGAAGACGTTCTCGGATTTTCGAAGTCGCGCATGCGGCATGCGCGCCGCGACATGCAGATCGTCTTTCAGGATCCGTACTCGTCGCTGAACCCGCGCATGCGTGTCGGGAATATCGTCGAAGAGCCGCTGATCATCCATGGAATCGGGCGCAAGCCCGAGCGACGGGCGCGCGTCGCCGAGCTCTTCGACCTGGTCGGGCTGGACCCGTCCCAGCTCGCCCGGTATCCGCACCAGTTCAGCGGCGGGCAGCGGCAGCGCATCGGACTCGCCAGGGCGCTCGCGCTCAACCCGTCGCTCATCATCGCGGACGAGCCCGTGTCGGCGCTCGACGTCTCCGTCCAGGCGCAGGTGATCAATCTGCTGATGGACCTGCAGGCACGATTGAAGCTGACGTACCTCTTCATCGCGCACGATCTCAGGCTCGTGCGCCACATCTGCAGCCGCGTCGCAGTGATGTATCTGGGGAGGATTGTCGAGATGGGCGCGACCGATGCGCTCTTTGCGAACCCGGCGCACCCCTACACGCGCGCCCTGCTGTCCGCGATTCCGGTGCCGCATCCCGGCGCGCCGCGCCAGCGCATCGTGCTCGAGCCGACGTCGTTCAGCCGGGAGGCGCCGCTCCGCGAAGTGGAAGCAGGTCACCTGGCCGCCGTCTGAAAAGATCTGAAGCCTTCAGCCCCTGCCCTACGCTGCGCGCTTCGCGTCCTTCTCGACCTGGCCATCCCGGATGTAGATGACGCGGTGTGCGTGGGCGGCGATGTCGGGTTCGTGCGTCACGACGATGATGGTGTTGCCCCCCTCGTGCAGCCGTGCGAACAGCGCCATGATCTCGGTCCCCGTCTTGGAGTCGAGGTTCCCGGTCGGTTCGTCGGCGAGCAGGATCGAAGGATTGTTCACGAGCGCGCGTGCGATGGCGACCCGCTGCCGCTGGCCGCCGGAGAGCTCGTTCGGCCGGTGCGAGGCGCGCGAGGTGAGCTCGACCTTTTCCAGCGCGAGCTTCGCGCGATCCTGTCGGGCCTTTCCCGACACCCCCGCGTACACCAGGGGCAGCTCCACGTTGTGCAGCGCCGTCGCCCTGGGGAGCAGGTTGAAGGTCTGGAACACGAACCCGATTTCTTCGTTCCGGATCCGCGCCAGCTCGTCGTCGTTCATCGATGCGACTTCCTTGCCGTTCAGGAGGTAGCTGCCCTTGGTCGGCGTGTCGAGACAGCCGATGAGGTTCATGAGCGTCGATTTGCCCGATCCGGACGGTCCCATGATCGCGACGTATTCCCCGCGTTCAATCTCGATCGATACACCCCTGAGGGCGTGAATTTCCTCGTCACCCATGGTGTAGCTCTTCCACAGGTCGCGAGTCTCAATGAGGGGCATAAGGTCATCCAGGCTGAAACGGGTGTCCAAGACGAAGACGGCGGTCCCGGCCGCTTTGTTCCGGCGGGCAGCGAATCATGCGCCTCAGGCTGCCGGCCGCAAGCCCCGTGGCTGCCCCGCGCATTCCCGAACCGACGGGCTCCAGTCTCTCACATGCGCCGCGGACCCCGCGTCCGCTGGCTCCCATTTGCGGGGCGATCATCACGCGGAATCAGCTGGATTTGGCGCGAAGCGGGACCCGCACCGTAACGCCCGAGGGTTCGCGCAAGACCACGGCGTCGCGCTCGATCTGCACGACGACCCGGGATCCGACAGTGTCGCCGATTTTCACGACCGCGCCGTCGACGATGGCCAGGCGTCGATCCTGGTCAACCAATATGGAGTCCAGCCGCGGCAACGGCTCCGCGAGCCGCTCCTGCGCCCTTGAATGGCGACCGGCCTGGACATGCGCGCCGGCAGCCGGGAGATCCCGCCGCGGCGCGGCCTGTCCGGACGGTGCCCCCGGCGATGATGGCGTCGGGTGTGCCGCGACTGGCGTGCCCGTACCTTTGACGGGGGCGGGGGCTGATCGGACGGGTTTGGAGACGGACGCGGCCGATCCCTGCGCTGCGGGTCCAATCGGAGCAGGCGGCGGCACCGATCGCAGCCCTCCGGAGGGAGGGCCTGCTCGGTTCCCGCCTAAGGGCTCTGGGGCCGTGACGCCAGGCCCGCGGGCGCCTGGGCTCGACTGGGTTGATGGTCGCGCAGGCGATTGCCCCATCGTTGAAATGGGGAGAGCCGAAGCGTTCTCGACCACGCGCGGCGGCGGCGCTGCGTGGGGCGTGCCAGGCGACGCCGCGGCACCTGACCCTGGTCGCGAGCCGGGACTCGGGAAACCGGAGGGCGGAAGCGTCGGCGCGGCTGCGGAACTGTCGCTGTCCCGATAGTCCCGATAGACGCGGATACCCCACCCCAGCGCGGCGACAACGGCAATCCCCGCAGCGACGCTCGCCCAGTGCCGGAAGCGGGCTCCACTCGACGCGGGGGTGGAGAGCGCGGCGGCACAGGCAAGCCGGATCGCAGGCGCCGATTCGGCGAACCGCTCCCGCGTCGCCCGTCCGACGGCCTGCATTCCATCGCTCGAATCCAGCGTTTCGACCTCCAGATCGAGCTCCTCGATGAGCGGCATCGTCAGCGACCTGAGCTCCGGGATATCGCCGCACATGATGACGGTCGCGACGGACTCCCCGGACGGCAGGCTCGCCGAGACGATGGCGTGGCGGATCTCCGAAGCGAGCTGCGCCACGAGCGAGTATCGCTGCAGCAGCTGGGCTCTCGACCCGCTCAGGGCAGGCGTGTACGACCACTCCAGCGTGCGGGAGAACAGCAGGTCCTCCCCGCGCACGACCGCTATGGCGACGCCGTGCACGTTGACGGCAGCCCACACGGCCGGCTGCGTGGCGGAGGGCCTGGGACGGCTGGCTGCCACGCGTGCCAGCGCCTCGGGCGGAGAGAGCAGCGCGTCCACCCGGAAGCCCGCGGCGGTCAACGGACGCAACAGGGCGACCGCCTCGCGGTCGCCGAGTGTGCTCCCCTCCCGCAGCTCCCACACGACGACTCGCGCGCGCCGCGGGAGCTTCAGGGTTCTGCGGACGTCGCGCAGCGCCGCGATCAGCAGGACGTCCTGGGACGGCCACCCGGCCCGCTCAATCGTGTGCAGCGCGAGCACTTCGACGGCGCGTGCACGGCCGCGCCGCGCGCGGACCAGCACGCAGGAGTCCGGGCCGAGCTCGATACCGGTGATGCTGCCCATGTGGCTGGCGGCCGCTGCCTATGCCTCGTCCTCTTCGTACTCGATCTTGAGTCTGGCGACGACCGCCGGATCCGCCAGCGTCGTCGTGTCGCCGAGCTTCTTGCCCTCGGCGATATCCCGCAGCAGGCGCCGCATGATCTTCCCCGAGCGTGTCTTGGGCAGATCCGCGGTGAACAGGATCTGATCGGGGCGGGCAATCGCGCCAATCTTGAGAACGACGTGCTCCTTGAGTTCGTTCACGAGCGCCGGGGTGCCAGCGATCCCCTCCTTGAGCGTGACGAACGCCGCGACCGACTGGCCCTTGATCTCGTGGGGCTTCCCGACCACGGCGGCTTCTGCGACGCTCGGATGATCGACGAGCGCGCTCTCGACCTCCATCGTGCCGAGCCGGTGGCCCGCCACGTTCAGCACATCGTCAACCCGGCCCAGCAACCAGTAGTAGCCGTCCTCGTCAACGCGCGCGCCGTCGCCGGCGAAGTACGCACCGTCCGGCCAGCGGGTCCAGTACTGGGAGACGAATCGCTCGGGGTCTCCATAGATGCCCCGCAGCATCGCCGGCCACGGCTTCGTCAATGCGAGCAGGCCCGCGCCCGTGGCTACGGGCTCGCCCTGCGCATCGCGAATCTCGGCGCTGACGCCGGGGAACGGACGGGTGGCCGACCCAGGCGTCGTGCTCGTGATCCCTGGGAGGGGGGTAATCATGATCATCCCGGTTTCGGTCTGCCACCACGTGTCGACGACAGGACACTGCTCGTGGCCGATGTGTTTGTGATACCAGATCCACGCTTCGGGGTTGATCGGCTCCCCAACCGATCCGAGAAGGCGCAGGGTCGTCAGGTCGCGTCCCGCGGGCCATTCAGTGCCCCAGCGCATGAACGCGCGGATGGCGGTCGGCGCCGTGTAGAAGATCGTGACGCCGTAGCGCTCGATGATCTCCCAGAAACGATCCTTCTTCGGCCAGTCCGGCGCGCCTTCGTACATCAGCACCGTCGCGCCATTGGAGAGCGGACCGTAGACGACGTAGCTGTGTCCGGTGACCCAACCGATATCCGCCGTGCACCAGTACACATCGGTGTCCGTGAGGTCGAAGACCCACTTCGTCGTCGCATACGTCCCGACCAGGTACCCGGCCGTTGTGTGAACGATCCCTTTCGGTTTGCCGGTCGTGCCCGAGGTGTAAAGGATGTACAGCATGTCCTCGGCATCCATCGGCTCCGGCTCGCAGCGGGCGGCGGCGGCCTGCATCAGGCGGTGATACCACTGGTCCCGGCCGGCCGTGAGCACGCCGGGATCCTCCGGGCCTGGCTTCCGCTGCACGACGACGACATTCCTGATGGACGGCGTTCCGGCGAGTGCCTCGTCCGCCATCTGTTTGAGCGGGACCAGGTTGCCGCGGCGATATCCCGCGTCGGCCGTGACCAGGAGCACGGCCTGCGCGTCGTTGATGCGGTCGCGCAGCGACTCGGCGCTGAATCCCCCGAACACGACGCTGTGGACGGCGCCGATTCGCGCGCACGCCAGCATCGCGATGGCGAGCTCCGGGACGAGGGGCAAATAGAGGGCGACTCGATCGCCGCGTACGACGCCGAGCGACTTGAGCACGTTCGCGAATGCGCTGACCTGGCGGAAGAGGTCCCAGTACGTCAGGGTGCGGCGGTCGCCCGGCTCCCCTTCCCAGATGATGGCGGCCTTGTTCCGTCTCGCCCCGCGCGCATGGCGATCGACACAGTTCACGCTGACGTTGATTTTGCCGCCGTCGAACCAGCGCGCGTGCGGCGGGCTCCATTGCAGAACGGTGTCCCACGGGCGGATCCACTCGAGCTCGGCGGCGAAGCCGGCCCAGAAGGCTTCCGGGTCTCGCGCAGCCGAGTCATAGATGGCCGGGTCGGTGACGCGTGCGTTCTTCCGCCAGTCGTCGGACGGAGGGAAGCGGCGGTCTTCGTGAAGGAGCGCGGATATTTCGGCCATGTCAGTTCGAATGCCTGGTGAGTGCGTCGATTCGGTTGCGCACGGCCCCAACCCGCGACGCGTACTCGGCGCCCGCGGTCTCGAGGAACTTCCGATAGTGTTCGACGGCGGCTGGCGCCTCGTCCGCCTGATCGTACAACTGAGCGAGATTGTAATGCGCGGCGGGGTTCCGAGGATCGAGCGTGAGCGCCCGTACGAGCGTCTCCATCGCAACCGCCGGCTGGCCGGCGTCGCGCCGCGCAAGCGCCATGTTCACGAGCGCCTCGACGCTGCGAGGCGCGAGCCCGGACGCCGTCTGGAATTCTCCAAGCGCTTCGTCGAGGCGCCCCTGCTTCAGGAGTGTCACCCCGTAATTATTGTGCGTCCCGGCGTTGCGGGGCTCGATCACGAGCGCCCGCTGCAACTCGCGCGCAGATTCGTCCAGCAGGTTTCGTTCCTGATAGAGGAGGCCGAGATTGTTGTGCGCCTGAGCATCGAGCTCATTGCTGCGCAGGAGGGCACGGTAGGACTGGAGCGCGTTTTCGAAGTCTCCTGCGCGGTGGTAGTAGAGTGCCAGATCGAGATCGCCTGGCTGGCGGGATGCGCTCGCAGCCGCTTCCGGAGGCACGATGGCCGGCGGCGGCCGCCGGGCCGGGACGGCGGCCCGGATGCTCGCGCCGGTCGTCGCGGCGTCGGGCAGCCTGACCAGGCCCGCGACCGCCGCCGGACTCGGCGAGGGAAGTCCCCCTGGGCGTCCTGCGTTCGCCAGGTCCGATGCCCCCGGACCACCATCGGCTCGAAGCCCCACTCGTTCCGGAACGTCAGTCTGGTTTGCGATTGCGCGGTCTTCTGAACCGGCGCTGGAACCGGTGACGGATGTCGCCCTCGGGCCCGGACCGGGCGCGGCTGCGACCTGACCTCGAGGCTCCCGCATCGGCAGAAGTGTCCCGGGGTGCTGATACATGTTCCAGCCGAGCCGTCCGGAAGCCACCACCGCGGAGAGCACCAGAATCCGGGCGGTCAGCGACCACGCGCGCGACGCGCGGCGCGGCGCGTACCCGAGCGTCGCGAGCACTGCATCTCCCCTCGCGGTGTGCTGCGGCCTCTCTGCAAATCTGGGCTGCCCGCCGCGACGGAGCGAATCGAAGAGCTGGCTCAACGGCTTGTCAGCCGGGCGTCGGCGTATCCAGGAAGCTGGCGCACCCGCGCCTCATCCTGGCGCGCCTCGGTGAGGTCCGCGTAGGGTCCGACGAACACCTGGTGCCAGATCCCACGCCCCTCCGTTTCCACGGCCCCTGTTCTGGGCCGGTACCCCAGACCCTGAAGCTCCGCGACGAGCACGGCAGCCTCCGATTCCTGTCGGAACGAGCCGACGAGTACTGAGTACGTCCGGCCTCTGACCTCAGGCGCCGGATTCGGCTGCGGGACCGGCGGCAGGCCCGACGTTGAACGGGGTTCCGCGCCCGTGGGCCGGCTGCCTGTCGTTGCGATCGGCTGCGCCGATGCGACCTCAGGCTCGGCCCGCGATGCCGTGGCGGGTCTCGGGGCCGGCAACGCCGGCGACGGGGGCATCGAGGGGACGCCGGCGTCGTGCGGGATCGTCTCGGACCGCCGATCGGCATGTGCCGCGGCCCGAGACGCATTGCGCGCCTGGACCGTGACCACGCCGTACCAGGTCGCGCCGGCCATGGCGCCCATCAGCGCCGCACCGGCGGCGAAAGCTCCCGCGCGGCGTCTCAGCCAGTCGAACATCGACCCTCGGGACACGGCCAGGTCGAGGCGCGTCGCCGCCGCGACCACCATTTCCGGGGTAATCCGGTTCGTACGCGCGGAATAACCGCCGAGCAGTGCCCGATCGCACAAGAGGTTGATGAGACGCGGGATGCCCCCGGAGTACTTGTGCACGCAATCAAGGCCCTTGGGCGCGAAGCTCACGACGGCGCCGCCGCCGGCGATGGTCAGCCGGTGCGCGACGTACGCCGCGGTCTCCTCGCGCGTCAGTGGCTTCAGTTCGTACCGGATGGACACCCGCTGATCCAGCTGCCGGAGATCCGGCGAGCGAAGCAGGTCCCTCAGATTCAGCTGCCCGACCAGCACGATCTGCAGCAGCTTCTCCTTGTCCGTCTCGAGGTTCGACAGGATCCGTATCTGCTCGAGTACCTGGGGTGGAAGGTTCTGCGCTTCGTCGATGATGAGCAGGGCGCCGGCGCCGAGCGGCAGCAGCGACAGGAGAAACTCGTTCAGGGTGTCGATCAGTTCCTGCTTGCTGACGCCCGCCAGGCGCCCGCGCTTGATCTCGTCGCGCGACACGACGCCGAAGTCCTGCAATATGAGGCGCAGCAGGTCTTCCTCTGACAGAAACGGGTTGAGCACCAGCGCCGTGAAGGTCTTGCGGTCCAGTTGCTCGAGAACGGCGCGACAGAGCGTCGTCTTGCCGGTGCCGATGTCGCCGGTGATGACGACGAAGCCTTCGCGGCGGCGGATGGCATACTGCAGCAGGTCGAACGCGTTCGCGTGCGATTCGCTCTTGTAGAGGTATTTGGGATCCGGCGTGAGGCTGAAAGGCTTCTCCGCGAATCCGTAGTATTCCTCGTGCATCAGACTACCTCCCTGCTGCGCTGACAACGCTCTCATCGGAGTGCGGCGGCCCTCACGGCGCCCGGCGTCACGATGGTGGGGGTCAGCAGAACCACGAGCTCTGACGTGACCCTCTCATGGGACTGCGATCCGAAATAGCTGCCGAGTCCGGTTCCGGCTTTCGTTCGCACGCGGTCCCGCAGGAACCCCGAGATGACGACCGTGTCGCCGTCCTGCACGCGCATGACGGTGTCGGCCTGGCTGACGCGCAGCAACGGATACAGCTCGCCGCCGCGGGACTTCACCTGGCCGGCGTTCTCGGTGTACGTCGGAGCGACGCTCAGCTGCACGGTGCCGCTGCCGGAAATCTGTGGTGTGACGGTCAGGCTGAATCCCTCGAGCACGGAGGCCGGCGACGTCGTCTGCTGCATCCGGCCGTTCTGATCCTGGCGGGACGTGACCTCGACGTACACCCGCTCGGTTCCGGCGCGGATGATGGCCGGTTCGTTGTTCATCGCGACGACCTGCGGCGCCGCGATCATCGCGACGCGGCCCTGCTCCCCTAACGCACTGAGAAATGCCGCGGGGTCGCGAACCGTCATCCCCGCCGTATGTGCTCCGGCGAGGCCTCCCGACGCGCCGCCTCGAGCACCCGCCACTCTCCAGTCGATCGAGGTCGCCGCCGGATCGGTGAGGGTCACTTCGAATATCCGCGCGTCAATCCGCACCTGGCGACCAGCCCGGAGCTGCAGCGCCTCGAGATAGTTGCCCACCTGGTCCAGCCTGTCCGCGAAGTCGGTGACCTGCACGAGGCTGGCCGCGCCGTCGACGTGCATGCGTCCCGTTTCCGACAGCAGCGCCTTGACCCCCCGGCCAATCTCCTCGACGTCGTCGGACGCACCAGAGGTGGTGACGTCCGCCGCCGGCGGCGCGCCTGGCGCCACCGCGCTCCGGCTGCCACGCTGGGATGTGCGACGCTGGTTGAGGACGTTCACTTCGAACAGGCGCGTCGCGGGTTTGTGCGCCGCAACCCGGATGAGGCTGCCCTGCACGTCGTAGTCGAGGCCGCGGGGAAACAGCACCGCCTCCAGCGCCTGGCGCATCGTGAGGTCCTTGAGGTCGCCTGCGAAGCTCCCCTCCACTGAGCCGTCCGTCACGAGGCTGAACGGCGTGCCGTTCACGAGCAGCAGGAGCATGTCGCGGAGCGGGAGCGGCCGGGCAAGCGAGAGCGCGATCCGCCGCGGTCCGTCGAGATCGGGCGTCGAAGCACGGTCGTCGAGCACCGTGACGGGCAGCGAGGAGAGTTCACCCGGTCGAGCGGGTGGGGGCTGGTGCGGGGCCGGACCTCCGTCGGGGGCCATGCTTCCACCCTGCAGCCGCGTGAGGGGAAGATCGGCACTGCGGGACGCCGCGGGCTGACCGGAGGCCGGAGACGCCAGGGCGCCCCACGCCGCAAGCGCCGGCACAATCGAACGCCACAACCCGCGATGCCCCTTTGTCAAAATTAGGTCCTTGTGTCGAAGCGGCCTGACCGGGACCGCCGCCCAAACGCGCACAATCGCGCGAGGCTGCACGGTTTTTCAACCAGTGTTTCGGCAGTTCAGCTGAACGACTGTAGGCACAGCTTCGCGATTCGGGCCTCGGGCTCGCGCCTCGGGCCTCGGGAGCAGTGACCGGGTTGCGGGGAAGAACGCTCAGGACTCCTGAACCCGGCGGTCCGACGGCCGGGGCGTTGGGGCCGAAAGCTGGACCGTCCTACTCCGGCGGCAATACGTCGATTCGGCCTGGCACGTCGGGCCGGGCGGGCTTGTTCTTCGTGAACAGCGCGACACCGAGCAGTCCGCCGATCATGCCGAACACGGCGCCGGTGACCACGCCGACCACCAGCTTGAACGCGACGGCCCCCGGGCCGATGCCGCGCTCGGACATTTCCCGGAGCTCCGAGGGGATGTCCGGGTTCATCGTGGCGACCCAGTCCAGGAACCTGTGCTGGAAGGGTCCCATCATGATGTCGACGGGGATGGAGAGCAGGGTCCCCGCGACCCCGCCCACGAGTCCGGCGAGAAACCCGACGAATGCGCCCTCCGCGGACGTCACGGCATACGGGGAGTTCTGCTGGCGCAGATACGCGGCCAGCACTCCGCCGGCGATCACCCACATGCAGCAGCAGCAGTTTCCGGCGTTGACGAGCGGCAGCGCAGACAGGACCCCGATGAAGAGCCCTCCGACGAGTGCCGGCTGCAGCCTGCCCGAATCCATCAGTCGTAGTACTCCAGCCCCAGATGCGTGATGAGATCCTCGCCGCGCAGGAACCGCAGCGTGTTCTTCAGCTTCATCAACTGGATGAACAGGTCGTGTTCGGGATACAGGCCCGGCGCATGCTGCGGGCTCTTGAAGTTGATGGACAGACACTCCTGGATGCCCGCCATGCCGGCCCGCTTCGCCAGGTCCAGGAACAGCGCGACGTCGAGGACGATGGGCGCCGCGAGGATGCTGTCCCGGCAGAGAAAGTTCACCTTCAGCTGCATCTTGTAATTCAACCAGCCGAAGATGTCGATATTGTCCCAGCCCTCCTTGTTGTCGCCGCGAGGCGGATAGTAATTGATGCGGACGACGTGACAGAGATCGCTGTAGAGCTCCGGGTAGACATTCGGCTGCAGGATGTAATCGAGAACCGATTTCTTGCTTTCTTCCTTCGTCTTGAACGACTCCGGATCGTCGAGCACTTCGCCGTCGCGATTACCCAGAATGTTGGTCGAATACCATCCCTCCACCCCGAGGAGCCGCGCCTTGAGCCCGGGGGCGATGATGGTCTTGATGAGCGTCTGCCCGGTCTTCAGGTCCTTGCCCATGAGCGGCGAGCGCGTCTTCGCCGCGAGCTCCAGCAGTGCGGGTACGTCGGCGCTCAGGTTGGGGGCGGCGTTCGCGTACGGGATGCCCTCCTTGATCGCCGCGTACGCGTAGATCATGCTCGACGGAATGTTGTCGTCGTTCGCCTCGAGTCCGGCTTCGAAGGCGGCGAGCGTCTCGTGGACAGGAGACTCGGTCAGGTACACCTCGGTACTCCCGCACCACACCATGACGAGGCGATCGCAGCCATGCTCCCGCTGGAACGCGCGCATGTCCTCGACGAGCTGGTCGGCGAGGTCGCGCTTGTTCCGCCCTTTCTTGACGTTCGGGCCGTCGAGGCGTTTCACGTAACGGCGATCGAACACGGCCGTCATCGGCGTGATCGCCTCGAGCTCCGGGCGGATCTGTTCGAGCAGCGGTCCCTCGAGGACGCCCGCGGTCTTCGCGCCCTCGTACGCATTGTCGTTGAAGAGATCCCAGGCGCCGAACACGAGGTCGTCGAGCGACGCGAGCGGCACGAAATCCCTGATGAGCGGCGTCCGGGCTTCCGGGCGCTTGCCCAGTCGAATGGTGCCCATCTGGGTCAACGAGCCGATGGGACGCGCGAGCCCGCGGCGGACGGCGAGGACCCCGGCCATGGTGGTGGTGCTGACGGCCCCCATGCCCACGAGCAGAACTCCGAGCTTTCCAGTCGCGGCGCGAATTTGTGGCGGCTTTTTCACGATGGCGAACTATATCATCAGGACTTTGCGCCCTGCCGGCGGTGGACTGGCACATTTATGAAGCTGTTTCGCATCTTCAGGTTCGAGGGTGAGCCGCTGGCGGTTTCGATGGCCGGAATCAAGCTCGGAGACCGGCTGCTGATGCTCGGATGCGGAGATCCACGGCTCGTCGCACAGCTGGCTGTCAAGACCGGGCTCACCGGGCGGGCGTTTGCGGCGGACGCCCGCGCGGACCTCACCGGAGCGGCCGAACACCTTGCGCCGCGTGAAGGGGCGCTCATCGAAACGGCGACCGCCCCCTGGACGGCGCTCCCGCTCGACGCCTCGACCTTCGACGTCGCGGTGCTTCGACACGTCTTTTCAGGGCTCGCCGGGCCGCACCGCATCGCGTGCGCGACCGAAGTCCACCGCGTCCTGCGGCCCGGAGGGCGCTGCCTCACGATGGACCCGGGCCGGGGCTCCAGGCTGGGAGGGCTGATCACCCGGCTCCCCGCCGACCCGCAGTATGCGGCGCACGGTGGCGCGGTGGCCGTCCTCGAAGCCGCCGGGTTCCGGGGGGCACGGCTTCTCGCCGAGCGCGGCGGGATCGTGTTTTCGGAGGCCGCCAAAGCGAACGCCTGACGCGGTCCGCAGCCGCGCGGCGTCTGACGCCCGCGTCATGTCAGGCCATCCCTTCGAACGTCGCGCGTAACCCGGCCCAGACTGTCCCCGTTTCGGCCGATTGTCTCTGATTGAGCACAGCTCGAGTCCGGACGCGCCGGGGGTAGCGGCAATAAGTGCCGCCAAAACGCGCAGTTGCAGGCTGCGGCCGGCTGGCGCAGGCGGCAGGAAAATTGCGCCTGGCGTAGGGGTACATGTCGCTGCCCACCCCATCGGTTCCCGATGTCTTCACCGTGCACGAAATTGCCCGGGCCGCAGCCGTCCCGGCGCGCGCGGTCCAGGACCTCGTCGCGGCGGGACGTGTCGGCACGATCGACGGGCGTCACATCGGGCTGGCAGACGCGGTCCGAGCCGTCAGGCTCGTGCAGGGTGAAGCTGGCAAGCGGAACGGCGGACTGTTTCGCGCGACGACACAGATTCATCCCTCACCGGGCGGTGCGCTCATGGCGTCGGCCGGGCTGCACCTGGCGATGCTCGTGGCGATGGTCCTCCTGACCACCTTGACCGTTGCCACCGGGCCGATGCAACAGGTCGAACCAGCGCGGCTCGTATTCCTCGCGACGCCCGGGCCCGGTGGAGGGGGGGGCGGCGGCGGGCTTCGGCAGCCCCTCCCACCCCCACGCGCGGCATTGAAGGGGACCGACGCGCTGCGCAGCGCCGTGCTGCCGCCGATGGTGGTGCGGCGCCCGGACCCGCCGGCCCGGC
>JANMCN010000204.1:0-2976 GCA_031361295.1 Acidobacteriota bacterium
CCATCTCGCGGGGGTTGTGGATTCTCCCCGCCAGGACGATCTCGAGAACGACCTGGCCCGGATTATCCGCACGGCCGCTGATGGATGGAAATGGGACGTTGTCCAGTCCGCCGGGATGGGCGCCCATCCCGGGGCGGCCGAAGGGGTGGTGATGGAGTTGACGCCCGACGAGCGCGCGGAGCTGGCGCGGCTGATTGAAACCGATATGAGACGGAACGGAGCCTAGGCATGGCGGCCTCACACTTCCGGCATGTCGTGCGTCGCACGGTCCTGGCGCTTGCGCTGGCCATCGGCACGGCGGGCATGGCCGCGGCACAAGCACCCGAGGGAGTCCCGCCAGCCGATAACCGGGGCCGCCCGCCGGGCCAGCTGTCGCCGGGCGACGTGGCCGCGATGCTGGATTCGTACGCCGCCGTCAGGGCGCAGGATGCGCTCTCGCTGGACGAGGCGCATTACCCGGAGTTCGTGGTGCGGCTCCGCAGGCTCCAGGAGATTCGTCGCCGGAGCCGGCAGGGGCACAACGAGGTGCTGCAGGAGCTGCGCAGGCTGGCCGGCGCCCAGGCGGAGCCTCCGTATGACGAACCGTCGATTCGCGAACGCCTGAAGGCGCTGCGGGACCACGACGACCGGGCGGCCATCGAGCTGCGCCGCGCGTACGATGCCGTGGATGAGGTGCTCGACGTGCGGCAACAGGCGCGCTTCCGGATTTTCGAGGAAGCGATCGAGCGCCGGAAGCTGGACCTCCTGATGCGCGCCAGGGAGGGCGCGGCGCGCAAGCGCAACATCCAGCCCTGAAGGCTTGCTACAATCAGGCATGCGCATACCCGCCGCGGCGCTGGCGCTCGGTGCCGTTCTCGCGGTTGTCTCCCTCGGGGCCCAGCAGACCCTCACCAAGCAGGACGCGGACCGCTTCCAGGCGAAGCTCGGCAAGATTGTGCTGCAGGGAAAGACGGCGTCACTGAGAGCCGCCCAGCCTCGCTCGACGCCGATTACCGACGCGGAGCTGAACGCGTACTTCCGCTACAACGCGAAGAATCAGGTGCCGGCCGGCGTCCTGGAGCCGACGCTGAACGCACTGGGCGATGGCCGTGTGGGCGGCAGGGCCGTGGTCGACCTCGATGTCGTCCGGAAGCAGAAACAGCGTGGCTGGCTCGATCCCGTGAACTACCTGTCGGGCCGGCTTCCCGTCACCGCGGCGGGCAGGCTGTCCACCAAAAACGGCCGCGGACAGTTCGAACTGGAGTCTGCCGAGATCTCCGGGGTCACCGTGCCGAAGGCGGTGCTCCAGGAGCTGCTGAGCGTCTATTCGAGGACGCCCGAGAATCCGGCGGGCATCGACATGGACGCGCCGTTCGAGCTGCCCGCGGGCATCCGCGAGATCCGCGTCGGCGTCGGCACGTCCACCGTGATTCAGTAACACCGTCCAGCCTGCCGGCCTGATGCTTCCCCTGGACACCGCGCTCCAGTTCCTCAAGGGCGTGGGACCGCGGCGCGCCGCCGACCTCCAGCGCGTCGGCCTCTCCACGATCGAAGACCTGCTGTATCGCTTCCCGATCCGCTACGAGGACCGGGGCACGTTCCAGACAATCGCGTCACTGCGGCCGGGGATCGCCGCATCCGTCGTGGGCGAAGTCCTCAGCTGCGGACTGCGCCCGACCCGTCGTCCGCGTTTCAAGATCTTCGAGATGCTGG
Source organism: Acidobacteriota bacterium (assembly GCA_031361295.1). Taxonomy (GTDB): domain Bacteria; phylum Acidobacteriota; class Vicinamibacteria; order Vicinamibacterales; family 2-12-FULL-66-21; genus JALZOC01. The sequence goes on from JANMCN010000204.1 coordinate 1,693, forward strand.
TGCGGGACGCGACCGGTTCCCTCCGGGCAGTCTTCTTCAACCAGGGATTTCTGGCCGACGTCTTCCGCCCCCATCAGCGCGTGATTCTCTTCGGACGCCTCGAGCTCACGTCGCACGGCCTCCAGCTGCAGAACCCGCAGTACGAGATTCTGAAGGCGGAAGTCGATCCGGATGCCGCCCATGCGGATACTCCGCAGAACGAGTCGGACGACGACACGCTGCACACCGGGCGCATCGTCCCGATCTACGAAAAGACCGGCAGCCTCACGACGAAGATGCAGCGCGCCATTGTCCATCGTGCGTTGTCGCAGCTCCCCGACGAGGTGCCGGACCCGCTGCCCGGTGAGGTGCGCCAGCGGCAGGCGCTCGTGGATCGACGGAGCGCCCTCTTCGACGTCCATTTCCCTCCCGCGGGTACGCCAGTCGAGTCGCTCAACGCGTTTCGGACGCCGGCGCAGCAGCGCCTGATTTTCGAGGAGTTCTTCCTGTTCCAGCTCGGGCTCGTCCTTCGACGCCGCCGGGCGGACGCCGAGCGCAAGCCGCGATCGGTGGTCGTGACGGACGACATCCGCGAATCGGCGCGGCGCGTCCTGCCGTTCAGGCTCACGGGCGATCAGAAGAAAGTGGTGGGCGAGATCATCCAGGACATGAAGCGGCCCCAGCCGATGAACCGCCTGCTCCAGGGGGACGTGGGATCGGGGAAGACGATCGTGGCGCTGCTGGCGGCGCTCGTCGCGCTGGAGAACGGCTTCCAGGTCGCCTTCATGGCGCCGACGGAAATCCTGGCGGAACAGCACTTTTTCACGATCCGAAAGCTGCTGGAATCGTCGCGGTTCCGTGTGGCGCTGCTGACGGGCGCCACCCCGGCGCGGAAGCGGCGCGAACTCCAGGCGGAGCTGGCTGCCGGGTCGATCCACCTGGCCGTCGGCACCCACGCGCTGGTGCAGGACCCTGTGGGATTCCGGGAGCTGGGGCTGGTCGTCATCGACGAGCAGCATCGGTTCGGCGTGCTTCAGCGCGCCACGCTGCGATCGAAGGGGATGCATCCGGACGTGCTGGTGATGACCGCGACCCCGATCCCTCGAACGCTCGCCCTCACCACGTACGGGGATCTCGACGTGTCGATCATGCGGGAGATGCCGCCGGGGCGCTTTCCGATCAAGACCGTGGCAAAGCCGGAGTCGCGCCGCGACGAAATTTATGACTTCGTCCGGCGGCAGATCGACACCGGCCGGCAGGCGTATATCGTCTATCCGCTCGTCGAAGAATCGGAGAAGACCGATC
>JANMCN010000224.1:0-12724 GCA_031361295.1 Acidobacteriota bacterium
AGCCGCCCGACACCGACCGTCGGCGCGTGTTCGACGGCATCCGGCGGCGGTACGCGGAAGCCGGCCTGACGGTGCTCGACCCGCTCGGGTTCGAGAACACGTTCGCCATGCTGATCCGCGGCGACGACGCGAAGCGGTTCGGACTGCGCACGCTGTCGGATCTGGCCGGCCGCAGCGGCCAGTGGCGGGCGGGTTTCGGCTACGAGTTCCTCCAGCGGCAGGACGGCTATCCGGGTCTCGCTCGCGCCTACGGATTGCAGTTGTCCGCGCCACCGACCGCGATGGACGTGTCCCTGATTTACCGCGCGCTGTCGGAGCACCAGGTGGATCTCATCGCCGGCGACGCGACGAGTGGCCTCATCCAGGCCTATGGGTTGACGATGCTGGATGACGACCGGCACTACTTTCCCCCGTACGACGCAGCCCCCGTGGTCCGCTCCGCCATTCTTCTCGCGCATCCCGAGGTGCGCAGCGCGATGGCACACCTGTCAGGCCGGATCAGCGTGGACGAGATGCGCCGGATGAACCATGCCGTTGATGCGGATCATCGGGATGCCGCGGACGTCGCGCGCGAATTTCTTGATATGATCAAATGATGGCTGCATTGAATTCGTTCGGCGCACGCACACGGCTCAATGCCGGTGGGTCCACATTCGACATCTTCAGCCTGGCGGCGCTCGAGCGGGCCGGCCATCCCGGCATCTCGCGGCTGCCGTATTCCCTCAAGATCCTCCTGGAGAATCTGCTTCGCCGGGAGGATGGTCGGTTCGTGGACGCGGACGACGTCACGGCCATGGCCGACTGGGACGTCAAGTCCACGGTGCAAAAAGAGATAGCGTTCACCCCCGCCCGCGTGCTGCTGCAGGATTTCACCGGCGTGCCGGCGGTCGTCGATCTGGCCGCGATGCGCGACGGCATCGTCCGGCTCGGCGGCGATCCCCGCAAAGTCAACCCGCTGCAGCCGGTCGAACTCGTCATCGACCATTCGGTGCAGGTGGATCACTACTCGGAGCTGAACGCCGCCGAACTGAATGCCGTGCTCGAATTCGGCCGCAACAAGGAGCGCTACACGTTCCTGCGCTGAGGCCAGGAAGCGTTCCAGAACTTTCGCGTCGTGCCGCCCGACACCGGGATCGTCCACCAGGTCAACCTGGAGTATCTGGCGCGCGTGATTTTCCGCGAGGATGCCGGCCGCACCGTGCTGGCGTATCCGGACACCCTCGTGGGGACGGACTCCCACACCACGATGGTGAACGGGCTTGGCGTGGTCGGATGGGGCGTCGGCGGCATCGAAGCCGAGGCCGCCATGCTGGGCCAGCCCATCTCGATGCTGATTCCCGAAGTGATCGGGTTCAGGCTGGTCGAGCGGCTACCGGAAGGCGCGACGGCGACCGACCTGGTGCTCACGATCACGGAGCGGCTCCGCAAGGCGGGTGTCGTCGGCAAGTTCGTCGAGTTCTACGGTCCCGGTCTTCAGTTCCTCACGATCGCCGACCGGGCGACGCTGGGCAACATGTCGCCGGAGTACGGCGCGACCATCGCCATCTGCCCGGTTGACGACATGACGCTCGATTACCTCCGCCTGACCGGACGGGACGAGGCCCACGTGCAGTTGGTCGAGGCCTACGCGAAGGAGCAGGGGCTCTTCCGCCGCGAGGACGCGCCGGACCCGGCGTACACGTCCACGCTGGAGCTCGACCTGTCCACGGTGGAGCCCAGCCTCGCCGGCCCGAAGCGGCCGCAGGACCGTGTGTCGCTCCGGCAGGCGAAGTACAAATTCCAGCAGGCGCTCGACGCCATGCTGAGTGAATCAAAGCCCGCGAAGGCCGCTGCGGCGAAGTGGGTTGAGACCAGTGCCCCCGCGGGACCGGTCGGCGTGGCGGTCGCGACCCACGCCGTCGCGCCAGGCCTCGAAGGGCTCGACCACGGATCCGTGGTGGTCGCCGCGATTACGAGCTGCACCAACACGTCGAATCCGAGCGTGATGATTGGCGCCGGCTTGCTCGACCGCAATGCAGTGAAGCGCGGGTTGAAGGTCAAGCCGAGGGTCAAGACGATCCTGGCGCCCGGCACGCTCGTCGTCACCGAGTATTTCAAGGCGGCGGGGCTGCTCGAGTACCTCGCGGAGCTCGGGTTCAACATCGTCGGCTACGGCTGCACGACGTGCATCGGCAACAGCGGTCCGCTGCCGGAGCCGGTTTCGGCGATGGTCAAGGACCGGAACCTGATCGTGGCGTCGGTGCTCAGCGGCAACCGCAACTTCGAGGGGCGGATCCAGTCGCAGGTGCGTGCCAACTACCTCGCGTCGCCGCCGCTGGTGGTCGCCTACGCCCTCGCCGGTCGCATGCAGATCGACATGACGACGGAGCCACTCGGGGAAGACACCGAGGGGAAGCCCGTGTTCCTGAAAGATCTGTGGCCGACCGAGCGCGAGATCCAGGAAACGATGCTGCGCTCCGTCAAGTCCGAAATGTTCCGCGAGACCTACGCCAAGGTCTTCGACGGCGACGAGCGCTGGCGCTCGCTCCCGAGCCCCGTCGGCGAGCGGTTCGCGTGGGACGATGCGTCCACGTATATCCGCAACCCGCCCTTCTTCGAGGGCCTGACGCTCGAGCCCGTGCCGCCGTCAGACATCGTCGCGGCGCGCGCCCTCGCCGTGCTCGGCGACAGCGTGACCACGGATCACATCTCGCCCGCGGGGTCGATCCCGGCGGACAGCCCGGCCGGGAAGTACCTCATCTCGAAGGGAGTGCCGCCGAAGGACTTCAACTCCTACGGCGCGCGGCGCGGCAATCACGAAGTGATGATGCGCGGCACGTTCGCGAACATCCGCCTGCGCAACCAGCTGGCGCCCGGCACGGAGGGAGGCTGGACGACCCTGCTGCCCGAAGGCGATGTGATGCCGATCTACGACGCCTCGGTGCGTTACCGGGAGGCCGGTGTGCCGCTGATCATCATGGCCGGCAAGGAGTATGGTTCGGGATCGTCGCGCGACTGGGCGGCAAAGGGCACGCTGCTCCTGGGCGTGAAAGCCGTCATTGCGGAGAGCTTCGAGCGGATCCACCGCAGCAACCTGGTCAACATGGGAGTGCTGCCGCTGGAGTTCCGCGAAGGGGCCAGTGCCACGGCGCTCAAGATCACCGGGCGCGAGCGCTTCGACATCATCGGCATGGGGGACACGCTTCAGCCACGCGGCGTCGTCACCGTGCGCGTGACCTGCACGGACGGATCGATCCAGGACATCACCGCGACGGCCAGGATCGATACGCCCGAGGAACTGATCGCGTTCCGCAACGGGGGCATCCTGCCGTACGTCGTGCGTCAGCTCGTGAAGGGTTGATGCCTTCGGAATCGGGCCGGCTGTGCCGTCTCTCGTCCCGGGCGGTCGCGCGGCTCACCGGTCTGCGTTTCCGTTCTTCACCCTCACGTTGCCCGGCTGCCGGAGCGTGCCTGTAATCGTGACGATGCTCCCGATCGACGCACGACACCCGTTGACGGCTGCGGGGATCAAGTCCGAGGCTGCCGCTGCGGGGTTCGATCTCTGCGGCATTGCTCCCGCAGCGGGCTTCCCCGAGCTGCGGTTTCTCTCCGAGTGGCTGGACCGAGGCTACGCCGGCGAGATGCACTACATGCACCGCACGTCGGAGCGGCGGCTCGACGTGCGGTCGGTAATGCCTTCGGCCCGGAGCGTGATCTCTCTGGGAGTCGTCTACAACGCCGAGCGACCGTATTCCACCGAGAATGCCGATCTCACCGAGGCCGCGATCGCGAGGTATGCGTGGGGCGACGACTACCACGTCGTCATCGAGCGTCGGCTGGAGCGCCTGGTGGGTAGAATCCGCGGGCTCGCGGGGAACGCCGTGGAGCTGCGCGCGTACGTGGACACCGGACCGGTGCAGGAGCGCGTGTACGCGCAGTATGCCGGCCTGGGCTGGATCGGCAAGAACACCTGCCTCATCAACGAAGCCCTGGGGTCCTGGCTGTTCCTCGCCGAAATCATCTGCAGCCTGCCGCTCGACGCCGATACGCCCGCGCTCGACCAGTGCGGCACGTGCACGCTGTGTCTGGAGGCGTGTCCCACCGGGGCGCTTGTCGCGCCCGGCGTGCTCGACTCCACACGGTGCCTCTCCTACATGACGATTGAGCTGAAAGGTCCGCTGCCTGTCGAGCAGCGGGCCGCCATCGGAGAGCATGCGTATGGCTGCGACATCTGCCAGGAAGTGTGCCCGTGGAATCTGACGCCCTCGACGGGGATTACGCGAGACGAGCCGTGGCAGCCGCGGTCAGGACTGGATGCGCCACGGCTCCTCGACCTCTGGCGCCGCTCGGATGACGACCTGCGGCGGCTCCTGAAGGGAAGCGCGATGAAGCGTGCAGGGGTCACGCGGTTGCGCAGGAACCTCGCGGTGGCCATTGGCAACAGCCGCGACCCCGACGCGGTGGGTGCGCTGCAGGGGCAGCACGAGCCGACCTGCGAGGACCCGCTCGTCGCGGAACACGTGACGTGGGCGGTGGAGACGCTGTGTGGCCGAGCAGAAGGTGCGGGCTTTGACGAAGGTAGCGGCGGCGGCACCCCGCGCGGGAGAATAGCGACATGACGCACAACTTCCAGCCCACCCTGCTGGTGTCGATGCCGCAGCTGCGGGATCCGAATTTTGCCAGGACCGTGATTCTGCTCTGCGACTTCCTGCCGGAGGGAGCGTTCGGTCTCGTGCTGAACCGGCCGACGGAGGCGCCCGCGACGACGATGGTTCGACTCGCTCCGCCGATCGATTTCGGAAACGATCTCGTGCTGTGTACCGGAGGACCGGTCGAGCCGGATCGCGGGTGGATTCTCACCTCGGACGAACCGGTCGAGCCGGAATTCCGGAGGATCGTCGACGGGTTGTATCTCTCCACGTCTCCGCTGCTCTTGAGACGCGTGCTCGAGACCCGCCCCGCGCCACGCGCGCTGGTGCTGGCAGGTTACGCCGGCTGGGGGCCTGGGCAACTGGACGAAGAGCTGGAGCAGTCGGCGTGGCTCATGTCCGAGGTCGCGCTCGATCTCATCTTCGATATCGATCCGGCACTCATGTGGGAAACCGCAATCCGTCGTCTTGGCGCCGATCCGTCGGCGCTCCAAATGAGCCACGGCGTCCACTGAGCCGCAGTGCGATCGCGAGTGCCTGGCCTCGACCGTTCCTTTTCGGAATCAGTTTTGCAGCCTCCTCCGGAGCGATCAACCGATTGAGGAGGAATGAATGGCCGAAGCAATGAACCCGTTGGAAGAACTGCTCGTTGACGAGCTGAAGGACATCTACAGCGCGGAGAACCAGATCATCAAAGCGCTGCCGAAGATGGCGAAGGGGGCGAGCTCACCCGAGCTGAAGCGCGCATTCGAGCGGCACCTCGAAGAAACGCGCCGGCAGGTCGAGCGGCTCGATCAGATTGGCGCGGAGCTCGACATCAAGATGACGGGAAAGAAGTGCAAGGGGATGGAGGGCCTCATCGAAGAGGGCCGGGAGATCCTGGAGGAAGACCTCGACGAGAATGCCATCGACGCAGGGCTGATCGGCGCGGCGCAGAAGGTCGAACACTACGAGATGGCGGCGTACGGGACCGCCCGGACGCATGCCGCGCTCCTCGGTTATAACAAGATCGCGCGCCTGCTGCAGCAGACGCTGAACGAAGAAGGCGCGACCGACAAGAAACTCACGCAGCTCGCCGACAGCATCATCAACGTGGAGGCGGTCGAGGCGTAGGCGTTCCGCTGTCGCGGTTTGGACCAGAGCGCGTCGCGGCCCCATACCGGGGCTGCGCCGCGCTCTTTTTTGGTCTCGCTCCCGTGGCGCTGTCAGCTCGAGGTTCGAATCGCCGCGCATGACTATTGAGGCCCGGCAATCCGAGATCGTCGTCGCTCTGGGTGTCGAGCCGGTCGGAGCGAGTTGAGGCGGTCTGGTCAGGTGAGATCGGGCAACTGAGGCTTTCCTGTGGCTGCCTCGCGGCGGTCCCGTGGTTCTTTGACCCGGCGAACCATCGCCCGCATCAAATCGATTTCGCCCTGCAATGCGGCGATACACAGTTCCTGCGTCTCGTGGGGCACGTCCGTGCGGACTCCGCAGAACGGGCAGGCGGTCACCCTCATTGTTTTCAATATACCTTCGGGACTCAACATCGCAGGGTCACCTTTCAGGAAGCAAGAACAGCTCCACGAGCTGCGAGGCTGTGTACCAAGGCATTACGGGCGGTGTCCATCGTTCCAACGCCTCGCGACCGCGTCCGAGGATCGAGCTGCGACGCCGGTGCCCTCATCGGCTTGTTATATGCTTCGAGGGATGTTCAAGCGGCAGAAGACCGGCTCCGTCGTCTGCGCATCGTGCGGCTCGCTCGTCGGCGTCAACGACGCGCAGTGCTACACCTGCGGGCGGCGCAACCCGGGTCTGTGGGGCTTTGGTCCCGTCCTGCGGCGCCTCGGCCACGATTTCGGCTTCGTCACGCTGGTCGTCTACGGATGCTCGGCTCTGTACGTCTTGAGCCTGCTCCTGACCCTCGAGGACGGTCAGAGCATCGTCGGTGGCGGCAGCATCATGTCGATTCTGGCCCCCGGGGAGCTGGCCACTCTGCGCCTCGGAATCAGTGGTCCCCTGCCCGTGTTCGGCTTGCACATGTGGTGGACCATTCTGAGTGCCGGGTGGCTCCACGGAAGCGCCCTGCACATCCTGTTCAACATGATGGCGATGCGCCAGATCGGTCCGCCGGCCGCGGAGGTGTACGGCGGCGCGCGTACGGTCATCATCTACACGGTTGCGTCGGCATGCGGGTTCGTTCTGAGCTCGGTCGCGAACCATGTGCTGCCGCCATTGCCGTTTCTGGGCGAAGTGTCCGTCACGTTGGGGGCGTCGGCCGCGATCTGCGGGCTCGTCGGGGCCCTGCTGTATTACAGCCGTCGGACAGGCAGCAGCATGATGACCTCGCAACTCTCGGGGTACGTTGTCTCGATTGCGGTGTTCGGACTGCTCGTGCGAGGGATCGATAACTTCGCGCACGCCGGCGGGTTCGCAGGCGGGTACCTTCTTGGCATGTGGCTCGACCCGCTGAAGCCCGAGCGCGTCAATCACATCGCCGGAGCCGTCGCGTGTCTCGCCGCGACGGTGCTGGCCATCGCCGCGTCCTTCATCTGGGTTACGACGCACCTGGGAGCCGGGTAGCCTCCGACCTGGATTCGCCGGCCTACCTGGCGTAGAGGTCGATGATTCGATTGATCGCCCGCCGGCACACCCGGCAGAATCCGACAGCATCCCGCGTGAACATGATGCAGTCCGTCTCCGGTCTGTAAAGACCATGGGGCTCGTACGCCGCGCCCTCGAACGCTCCGACCCGTCCGGCGTATTGCAGGGAGCTCAGGAACGTCTGGTCCCATTTCCGCTGTTCCTGGAACAGCTCGTCCATCTCGGTCTCGGGCGCATTCCGCGTCCGGATATCCCGCCGGCGCCGCTGGATGCCCTCGGTGTGCCGCTCGAACGCGGCCTTGTCCCAGGGGGTCGGCAGCGGTGTGCCCGCTGCGACCAGGTCACCCCACTTCAGATGCTCGCGGTCCTCGAGTGCCGTCACGTTCGGTTCCCAGGGCTCGGGCCTGCGGGCCTGTCCGGTTTCGTAGGCGACATCGGACGTGTAGTACTCGTCGGCGAGCGCGGCAAAGTGGTGCCCGAACTCATGCACGAAGACATAGGGGGAGAACGCGCTGTCGACTGACGCCGTAGCCTGGGCGTTGAAGACGCCGCCGCCGCCGTAGGTCCTGTCGTTGACCAGGATCTCGATGAATTCGTACGGCGCCGCGGACGCCGCGTCCCGCAGCGCACGATTGTCGAGCGTCAGGACGTAGCGCTCGGAGTCGAAGATGTTGTATTCCGCGGACAGCGGTGTGCGGCGAAACACCCCCGCATTCGGCCGGTTCACCCCGCTTTCGGCAGACGGCAGATCCAGCGCCCGGACGTTGAAATCGGATTGTCGGCCCTTGAACGGTTCCTCGGCGAACAGGGCCGGGAGGAGGCGGCGCACGTCGGCATGGAACTTCGGCATCTCGGCCGTCGTGTAGCCTTCTCCGATGACGAGGAGGTCCACCTTTTCGGCGGGCGGGCCGTTCTCGAACACCGGCCACACCCGACCGTCATGTTGTCTCAGCGGCGCCGGGTTCACGAATCGGGAGGCCGGATCCACGTCGGTGGACCACGTGGGCGCGAAGCTGTTGTCGGGCTGCCGCTTCGCGAGGGTGACGACGACGGGCTGGCGCGGCCAGGGGAAGCGCAGCGACTCGTGGAAGGTGCGGTGGACGGTCTTCTGCTCGGCGGTGGTCACCCATTCGCCGTAGATTGACGAGAAGCCCCGCGAGTAGAGAAGCGCGCCGGTCGCCTTTCCGCGCACTTCGAAGAGGTACTGCCCCAGGTTCGTCGTGTCGACGAGCGCGGTCCGGCTGCCGGGCCATGGGCCGTCGTTGACGACCCGATCGAGCGCAATCGTCTCGGGCGAGCCTTGGCCGCTCGCGTGAAAGTAATCGATGCGCATCGTGTCGGTCGTGAAGAGCGCGTCATACGAGAGTGCGGGCTGGGGAGCCGAAGGGGGGAGCAGGAGCAGGCCGGCGAGGAGGAGCAGAATGCGCATGGTCGTGAAAAGTATAATTCCCAAGTGCGCAAACCTGTCGTACTCATCACCGGCGCCGGCGGCGAGATCGGCCACGGGCTCATCGACCGGCTCGCCGAGCGCGGCGATCGCGCGATCGTGACCCTCGACATCAATCGGATGGACGGATCGATTGCCGGCAAGGTGGACCGCGAGATTACCGGCTCGATTCTGGACCGCGGGGTGCTCGAGCGCGTACTCTCCGAGTTCCGCGTGGAGCTCATCTTCCACCTCGCGGCCCTGCTGTCCACACGCTCCGAGTTCACCCCGGTGACCGCACACCAGGTGAATGTGGAAGGGACGCTGAACCTGCTGGAGTTCGCGCAGCACGAGGCGGAATCCCACGGCCGGCCGGTGGTCTTCATGTATCCCTCGTCCATCGCCGCCTACGGGCTGCCAGACCGGGAGACGAAAATGCGAGCCGGGAGGGTGAAGGAAGACGAGTGGGCGCACCCGATGACGATGTACGGCTGCAACAAACTGTACTGTGAGCAGCTCGGGACGTACTACGCGCGCCACTACAAGCAGCTCGCGGCTGAGCCGGCGAGCGGCCGGGTGGATTTCAGGAGCGTCCGGTTTCCGGGACTGATTTCCGGCGCGACGGTCCCGTCCGGGGGAACCTCCGATTATGCCCCGGAGATGATTCACGCGGCCGCGAGGGGCGGCTCGTACGCCTGCTTCGTCAGGCCGGACACGCGCATCCCCTTCATGGCGATGCCCGACGGCGTGGACGCGTTGATGACGCTGGCATCGGCGCCCCGCAACGGCCTGACCCGCACCGCGTACAACGTCGCGGCGTTCAATCCGTCGGCAAGCGAAGTCCGCGACGCGGTTCTCGACGCGTTTCCCGCCGCGCGGATCGACTGGGACGTCGACACCAAGCGGCAGGGCATCGTGGACTCGTGGCCGGCGGACGTGGACGACTCAGCCGCCCGGGACGACTGGGGCTTCGCGCCCCGCTACGACTTCGAGCGCGCCTTCAACGACTACCTGCTGCCAACTATCCGTGAGCGCTACTCGGCAAAGTAGCGCGCCCGCGGCACGCGCAGGCGTCGTGCCGGCGGTCCTACATCGGGGTCCATTGAGGCGTCGGCGTGATTTCCGGAGAAGGCGGCCCTCCCGGATCGGGCCGGCCACTGCCCGCAAGACGGCTGATCGCGCGGACTGTCATGTCGTGATCGCAGAGGATCTGGCACGAGAGGCGAACGTTCGCGGCCCCTTTCGCTGCGAGGACCTGGCGCTCGGCGACGGTCATCTGCGCCGGCTCCCCTTCGATGAACTCCACGCGGCAGGTCGTGCAGCGCGCATTGCCGCCGCAGGCGTGCAGAATATCCACGTGCGCGTCCTGCTCGATCGCCAGCACGAGCCGCTTCCCGTTCGCGACGTCAATCGTTCCGAAACCTTCGACCGTCAACTTCGGCATGGTCCTGGGGGCTCCTTGTCCCGCACCTCATCATACCGGACGCCGCCCTGGCGCTGGCACGCGGTCGTTCGCCGACCGCCGCGTCGCCCTGGTGTTATCGCGCCGTCGTCAGCGGGACGACCGGCGTTCTCGCCGGCCGGGCCCGCGGCTCGAGGTGCCGCGGTCCGTGAGGCAGCGCTCGAGCGGAGCCTTCGGGTCTTGACTTCCAACCGAAGCGTGTCGTCAGAAATTGCCGCACGCGATGCGAACCCGTCTACCCGATGCGGCCTCATGACACAATCGTCGGCGGGAGGGTCGCATGGCCACGGGCGGACGCATGAAGGAAATTCTGTTGCACGGCGGCAGCGCCGGAACGTTCGATCGGGCGGTGTCGATGGCGCGTCAGCTCGCCGACGCGTTCGGCGCGCGGCTGCACGTCGTGTTCACCCTCGAGGACCCGCTGTCGGCAGGGTGGACCGCCGAGATGAGCGCCGAGCGGCTGCCCGAACTGCACCAGGCGATGGAACAGGAGGCGCGCGAACGGCTCGCCCGCCTGATTTCCGCCGAGGACCAGGAGCGCCTGGGCGTCGAGATCGTGCTACGCACGGGCGCTGCCGCCGACGAGATCGTGTTGTACACGAAAGACCATGCGATTGACCTGGCGATCGTCCAGTCGCCCGCGTCCGGAGGCGGGGATGCTGATGTGGCCAGGGCGTTGCTCGACCGGGGCGACTGTGCCGTCCTTGTCGTGCGATAGCGCCGCAGCATGATCCCGTCCGATCTGCTGGTGTCGGCGTACGCCAGCGGATGGTTCCCGATGGCCGTCGCGCCGGGCGAGATTCGCTGGTATTCACCGGATCCCCGCGGCGTCATCCCGCTCGATCGGTTCCATGTCCCCGCGCGTCTCTCGCGGGTGCTGCGCAGCGGTCGCTTCCGGGTGGAGATCGATCGCGACTTCGACCAGGTCATCCGCGCGTGCGCCGACGCCGCGCGGCACGACGAGGACGGCGGCACCTGGATCGACTCCGAGATCATGGAGAGCTACGGCGCGCTCCATCGCGCCGGCCTCGCACATTCGGTCGAAGCCTGGCAGGGCACGCAACTGGCGGGCGGGGTCTACGGGGTCGCGCTCGGCGGCGCTTTTTTCGGGGAGTCGATGTTCCACCACGTCACCGACGCGTCGAAGGTCGCGCTCGCCGCCCTCGTCGACCGGTTACGCGCGCGGGGACACCGGCTGCTCGATGTCCAGTGGGTGACGCCGCATCTCGAACGGTTCGGCGCGATTGAGATTCCCCGGCGGAGATATCTCAAGCTGCTCGAGGAAGCGGTCGCGGTGGATGTGGAGTTCTGAGGGCGTGACCTGAAGCCCGAAGCGACGTCCCCTAATGAACCGTATACGGCTCGCTGAGCGTGAAGGGTGCGATGTTCGCGTCGAATCGCTCGCCCGACTGGGTGATCATCTGGTAGGTGCCTTCCATGACGCCGAACGGCGTGCTCAAGGGGCACCCGGAGGTGTACTCGAACGATTCCCCCGGTTTGAGCGTCGGCTGTTTGCCGACGACCCCCGGGCCGCGGACTTCGTCGACGTGCCCGGTGCCGTCGGTGATGAGCCAGTGGCGCGTGAGCAGCTGCACGGGCTCCGAACCTTCGTTCGAAATGGTCACGGTGTACAGGAAGAACCACTGTTTCTTCGACGGCTCCGATCGCTCGGCGGCGTACTCCGACTGGACGACGACGCGGACTCCACGAGTCAGCGCTTCCGAATTGAACATGTCGCCATGATGAACGATCCGCGCGCCTCCGGGCAAGCGACGGCTGAGCGGGCGGGTCTCTGCGCGACCTGCGCCCACGTCCGGATCGTGGCGGGCGCCAGGGATGCCCGGTTCTACCTCTGCCAGCTCTCGTTCACGGACGCCCGCTTCCCCCGGTATCCGGTCCTCCCTGTTACGGCCTGCGCGGGCTACCGCCAGGCTGGCGATCCGGGACGGTGACGCGGCAGCGGGCCGGGCTCGCCGTCCTCGCGTCGCGCCGGTGCTAGCATGGGGCTCACATGCACGCGATCGCACCAGCGCAGCTGAAGCCGGGGGTCACCGTGGCGTCACTGCCCGAACGCGCCGAGGACGTGGGGGCCCGGCAGTCCGACAGTCTCATCAGCGGCCGCGCGTTGATTTTCTGGGATCCGATGAGCTTGCCGGGGACGAAGTTCGCGCGGAAGCGTGACGCGATCGATACCGATCAGATCACCCCCGCTGCCGACTGCGTCTCGGAAAGTCTCGAGACGCTCGACGAAAAGTGGAAGGCCGGATCGTTTCGTCACCTGATGCCGGATTTCCGTCGGCGTGTCCACGCAGGGGAGAACTTCGTCATCGCGGGCGACCGGTTCGCGATCGGGTCGTCGCGCGAGATGAGTCCGGCCGGGCTCAAGGGGGTCGCCGAGGAAGCCGGTCTCGAGATGGTCATCGTCTGCGCCAGCAACATGGGCGACATCTTCCGACGCAACAGCTTCAATCTCGGCCTCCACGTCGTCCAGAGCCCGGAAGCCGTGGCAGATGCGCGCGACGGCGACGCGTTCAGTTTCGATCCCGCGACGCGGGCCCTGACCAATTGCACGCAGGGCAAGGTGTACGATCCGGTGCCGCTGTCGCCGAAGGAAGAGGAGATCCGGCG
>JANMCN010000238.1:0-4100 GCA_031361295.1 Acidobacteriota bacterium
TGGCGATCGGGTCTTGCCTCGACCACACGCCCAGCAGCCGCGTGACCAGCGAGATGATTCCCAGCGCCGCGACGATGAGCAGATTACGCACCACCAGCGGAGCGTCCAGGCCGTAGTTTGGAAGGCGATTGTCTTTCATCCGTTCCCTTTTGTGAACTGGGGCAATCTACTCTCGCGGACGCCCTGATGACAACAGACACCTGCGATCACACCGGGACACCCGTTCGCCGCGAGCGCCGTGGGGTAATGGGCAGACGTACGAAGGCAAGGCCGATCAGTAGGGCAAGTTTCGAATGACAGTTCCACCCGGCCGCTATGATGCCGCGATCGACGGTCGCTTCGTGCAGTACGACATCAACCATTTCAGCAGGGCATCACGAAATTGCCCCTCGTGGCCGGCCAGTGCGCTCAGTTCCAGTTCGTGCCGCGTTAGAGTCGTTGCTGCAGAGCGAGCCGTACAGCCGCAGGCGTGCGCCCGGATCAGGCGACACGGCAAAGTAAATGCAGTTCGTGCGCGCTCGTGTGGCGCGAGCTTGAGCGCTTCGACTTCGAGTTCATCGGTGCTTACGGTTCAACCATTTTACGCGGGCCAACGACGGGCTATCGTGCCGGTTCTCTGCGACCGTGGTGTGCACGCGGACGCGCTACAGGAGCGTTCCCTTGAGCACCACGAGGCCGACGGTGAAATAAATCACGAGGCCGGTCACATCCACGAGGGTCGCGACGAACGGAGCGGACGACGTCGCCGGGTCGAAGCCGAGGCGACGCAGCACGAGTGGGAGAACCGACCCCACCAACGTCCCCCAGAGCACGATGGCGACCAGCGAGAGGGCAACCGTCACGGCCACCAGAAACCAGTGGGGCCCGTAGATGTTCGAGAACACGGACCAGAGCGTGATGCGCAGGAAGCCAATGCTCCCGAGAATGGCCCCGAGCATCGCTCCGGACACCGCTTCCCGACGGACCACACGCCACCAGTCCGTCAGGCGGAGCTCACCGAGCGCCATTGCACGAATGACGAGCGTCGAGGCCTGCGACCCGGAATTGCCGCCGCTCGAGATGATGAGTGGAACGAAGAGCGCGAGCACGACCGCCCGCGCGATTTCCTTTTCGAAAAATCCCATGGCGGTCGCCGTGAGCATTTCTCCGAGAAACAGCACGACCAGCCAACCCGCGCGCTTTCGGACCATCCGACCCAGCGCGATCGTCATGTAGGGCTCGTCCAGAGCCTCCGAGCCGCCGACCTGCTGCATTTCCCGCGTGGCGGCCTGCTCGGCGACGTCGAGGACATCGTCCACCGTCACGATGCCGATCAGGTTGCCCGCGGTGTCCGTCACTGGCAACGCCGTGCGGTCCTCACGCCTGAACACGGCGACGGCCTGTTCCTCGTCGTCGGTTGCCGTGAGCGCCACATAGCGGCGATCCATGAGGTCGGCGACACTATTGGTGAGCGGCGCCACCAGGAACTCGCGGATTCGGATGTCATCGATGAGACTGCCGTGCTCGTCCACCACGTAAACGACGTTCAACGTCTCGCTGTCCTGCCCGTGCGCGCGGACGAAATCCATGACCTGCTGCACGGACCAGTGCTCGCGCACGGCAATGTAGTGAGGCGTCATGAGTCGGCCGATCGTGCCCGGCGCGTAGCCGAGCAGCGTCACCGCCTCGGCTCGCTCCTCCGGCGTGAGGAGGGACAGCAGGCTCCTCGTCACGTTCGCCGGGAGCTCTCCGAACAGCAACGTCCGGTCATCCGGCGCCATGGCGTTCAGGAGCGTCGCGATGTCCTCTTGCCCCATGGTCTTGACGAGCGCGGTTTGCGCCGCCGGCGGCAGGTATTCGAACACCGCCGCGCCGGTTGTACGGGGCAGGACACGGAATGCAATGACCTGGTGTTCCGGACGCAACGTGACCAGCGCCTCCGCGATTTCCGGAGGCCGGAACCGACTGAGTGTGTCGCGAAGGTCGCTGAAGCTGCTGGCGTGAATCAGTGCAGCGATCTCACCGGGAAGCGAAATGCTCATAGGACGCGGAGCGTATCACGGCAAAAACGGCGCGAATTTCGAGAGGCGTGAGCCTGTCAGGCGGTGTGCCTGAGGTCAGGCCCGCCGCCGCTGGCGCCGCACCGATGCGTCTCACAACCTGAGCCGCCGCAGGCGCAAGGCGTTTGAAATCACGGACACCGAGCTGAACGTCATCGCGGCACCCGCCCAGATCGGGCTGATCAGCACACCCATAACGGGATAGAGCACGCCCGCGGCGACCGGGACGCCGAGCGCGTTGTAGACGAAGGCGAGAAACAGGTTCTGCCGGATATTCCGCATGGTCGCCCTGCTCAAACGTCTGGCTCTCACGATCGCCCGCAGGTCGCCGTGGACCAGCGTGATGCCGGCGCTCTCGATCGCCACATCCGTGCCGGTCCCCATCGCGATGCCGACGTCCGCCTGCGCGAGTGCGGGCGCATCGTTGATGCCGTCTCCGGCCATGGCGACGCGACGGCCTTCTGCCTGGAACCGCTGAACGATGGCGCGCTTCTGGTCGGGCAGCACATCGGCCATGACCTCGTCGATGCCGAGGCTCGCGGCGACCGCCCTCGCGGTCACCTGGTTGTCGCCCGTCACCATGACCATCCGAAGGCCTTCGCCGTGCAGCGCTTTCAGCGCCTCGGGAGTGGATGTCTTGATGGGGTCGGCAACGGCAAGAATCCCTGCCGGCTTGCCGTCGATGGCGAGAAGAACAGATGTCTGCCCGTCGCGACGCAGGGCATCCGCCCGGCCCGCGAGCGAGCTCGACGCCACGCCCCGCTGATCGAGCAGCGTCGCCGTTCCGAGGAGGACGGCCCGTCCGTCGATCGTACCCACGACGCCTCGCCCGGTCACCGACTCGAAATCGGCGGCGGCCGGAATCGACAGGCCCCGGTCCCGGGCTCCGGCAACGATGGCGGCCGCGAGGGGGTGCTCACTCGCTTGCTCCAGGGCCGCGGCGATGGCCAGGATCTCGTCCTCCGCAAAAGGGGCGACGGCTTCCACGCGGGTCAGCTTTGGTTTTCCCTCGGTCAGCGTGCCGGTCTTGTCCACGATGAGGGTATCGACGCGCTCCAGCCGCTCGAGCGCCTCGGCATTCCTGATGAGCACACCAGCGGTGGCGCCGCGGCCGGTGCCGACCATGATCGCCATGGGTGTCGCGAGGCCCAGCGCGCAGGGGCAGGCGATGATGAGGACCGCCACGGCGCTCAACAATCCGTGCGCCAGCTTCGGATCAGGACCCCAGACCGCCCACGCGACGAACGCCAGCAGTGCGACTCCGACCACGGCGGGCACGAAGTAGCCGGCGATGACGTCCGCGAGCCGCTGGATGGGCGCGCGGGTGCGCTGCGCCTCGCTCACCATGCGGACAATCTGCGCGAGCAGGGTGTCGTTGCCGACGCGGTCCGCGCGAACCACGAGCGTCCCGGTTCCATTCAGGGTTCCGCCGGTGACGCGGCTCCCTTCGCTCTTCTCCGATGGGATCGGCTCGCCCGTGACCATCGACTCCTCAACGGCGCTCCGCCCGTCGATCACCGCGCCGTCCACCGGGACGCGCTCTCCGGGCCGCACCCGGAACGTGTCGCCCACCTGCAGCGAGGCCACGGGTACGTCTCGCTCCTCGGCGCCACGAATCAGCCGGGCGGTCTTCGGCGTCATGCCGAGCAGCTGTCGGATGGCTCCGCTCGTGCGGCCGCGGGCCCGGAGCTCCAGCACCTGGCCGAGCAGCACGAGGATGGTCACCACGACGGCCGTGTCGAAATACGTCGCGACCACACCATGAGTCCGAAACCCCTCCGGGAACAGTTGCGGCGCGAAGGTGCCTGCAATGCTGAACAGATAGGCCGCGCCGACGCCGAGCGCGATCAGCGTGAACATGTTGGCGTGTCGATTGACGATCGACGCCCAGCCCCGCTGGAAGAAAGGCCAGCCCGCCCACAGTACGACGGGGGACGAGAAGCCAACCCCGATCCAGTTGGTGAACCGCACGTCCATCCGGCCGCCGACGCCCATCCCCCAGATCATGTCGGCCATGCTGAGGAGAAACACCGGCGCACCCAGCAGCGCACCAATCCAGAG
>JANMCN010000280.1:0-17679 GCA_031361295.1 Acidobacteriota bacterium
CCCCGTCCACCGCCACTCCACCCACAGGTCGTCTCCCTCGACGACGCGGCGCACGACCTCTACCCGGAAGTCGGGCAGCGCGCCGAACAGGGCGGACCAGTTGCGCTCCACCTGGGCGGCGCCGCGGAATTGGCGGTCCGGGTGCGCCGGCTGCTCGCTCTCGTAGTCCGGGTCGAAGCACGCGACGAGGGCGCCCAGATCGTGCCGGTTCATGGCGGCGGTCAGCCGTGCGAGCAGCTCGGCGGGCGTGTCAGTCATACGAACTCCAGCATGAGTGAGAATGAACTATTCCGCGCGGTCGATCGGCTCGACCCGGACTCCATGATCCGTGGGTCTGTCGTTCATCGATATCTGGTCTGCGGCCGCGCCGCCGGCTGCTTCGCCAGTTCCGTACGACATGCCTGCTCCCGTTCGGCGACATCCCTCTAGCCTTCGGGATCGACGAAGGGGCGGAGCCATTATCCTGCCGCTGCCCGTACTTGGAATCAAGGTCGGAGTAGTTCCCGTGGGCGCCAAGAAAGATGTCGCACGGCAGGGATCGCAGCACCCGGAACGTCCGCTCGTACTGCCGGTCGGGTGCTGCACCCAGTGGGCGGTGCTGATCGGCAGGATCCTGATCCGACGTAATACAGGCAGGTCCGGTCTGCCGCCGTTATTCCGGCTGTCGCTCTCCGAACCAGAAGCAAAGGCCATCGGGGGCGATGACGTAGAAGACCCTCCACGGGGCCCCGCCGCGGTGTTCGGTGCTGCACTCGGCCGGATCCTTCCGCAGGCCGTTGCCGCGGAACTCCGCGAGCAGTGATTCCAGGCCCTCGACATGAAAGGCGCAGCCATCCTGCGCCGGATCGCCGCCGTTTTCCGCCAGACCAATCTGGACCTGATCGCGCGACAGGGCCGCCGACTTGTGCGGGGTGTTGCCGCGCGACAGCACTGAGAAACCCAGCACCGCTTCATAAAACGGGAGAGCGGCATCGAGATCCGCCACCGGCAGATTCATGGTGTCCCCTTGATACCCGAACGCTTTCGCGAGCAGTGCCTTCACGGATGATCCTCAGTGGTGTCGCAGGCCACGGCCGGTGCGGTGTGAGGCGCGATGCCGGTTCGCTGTGATTCTAGGCAAAAAGCGCCCGGTCCGGTCCATGTACGCTCGATAGCTGTCCCCGAAGCGGGCCACCAGGTTCTGTTCTTCGGTCCGCGTCCGGATGATCAACAGAAAGACCCCCACAACGCCGGTCACAAAGAGGAACCAGTTCGCCGCGATCAGAGAAACCGCCACCATGAGCAACGCGGCGGAGTCGTAGAACGGATGCCGGACCCAGCGATAGGGGCCATGTATGACCAGCGTGTGCTTTTCCCGTGTGACCACCGTATCCGTCAGGTTCTTTCCGAGGCAGCGGAAAGTCCACACCAGCAGCCCGCACGCACTGGCGATCACGCCGACTCCTGTCCACCTCAGCCAGGCTGGAAGGGACACTGAGGACCAGGCCATCCTGCCTGGATCGACCATCCAGGCGATCACCCCCAGCCAGAAAGCAATGCCCACAGGCCGTAACGTCGCCAAAATGAACAGGCCCTCCTGCCTTCGATCGAGTTTCTCGCGCGTCGCTTGTGACTCGAGCCTGTGGTAGAGGCCGATGGGAAGGACCAAAAGAAACACAACAATCAGTGCGGCCCGGAACGTCTGGTCGTGGTTCATAGGCAATATGGCTTTGCCGCGCTTGCTCGCGGTCGCATCGTTCGTGTGCGCCTCACTATCAGTAACCTGCAAAGCCCGGGCGCTTACTGCTCGGCAGCCAGGCTCCAGACCCCTGATTTACAGGCCACACATCTGTAAGACCGGACTCTATCCGGAACGCGCCGCCGCGCGCCAGATGGATTAGCAAGATCTCGGCACTTGAAATACCGAGCGGGGCTCGCGCGTTAACGGGGTCGACCGGATCCGAAGAACCGACTTGTATTTTTGAGCGCGGCGTTCAGTCACGTCGCGGTCGAGCGATGTCGGCTGGGAGGATCGATCGGGCACATCCGTGCCGCGGCGGCGGAGGAGATCGCCGGACTCCACCACCTCGCCGAGAGGATATGATGCAGAGATGCGTTATCGACCCTTTGGCAGCACCGGGTGGGACGTTTCCGAAATCGGCTACGGCATGTGGGGCATGGCTGGCTGGACTGGCAGCGACGACGAGGAGTCGCTCGCGTCGCTCGATCACGCGATTGCCCTGGGCTGCAACTTCTTCGACACGGCGTGGGCATACGGCGACGGCCACAGCGAAGTGCTCCTCGGCCGGACATTGAAGCGGCACGCCGGAACGCGGCTGTATTCGGCGACGAAGATTCCGCCGAAGAATCGCAGATGGCCCGCGAGGCCGGAGTACACGCTGGACGACGTCTATCCACCGGATTACATCCGCGAGTATACGGAGAAGAGCCTCGCGAATCTCGACGTGTCGACGGTCGACCTGCAGCAGTTCCACGTCTGGAGCGACACGTGGACGAACGACGACCGCTGGCAGCGGGCGATCGCGAGCCTCAAAGAAGAGGGGCTCGTTCGGGCTATCGGGATCAGCATCAACCGATGGCAGCCGGAAAATGTCCTGAGAGCCCTCGATACCGGACTCATCGACGCGGTCCAGGTTGTCTACAACCTGTTCGACCAGAGTCCCGAAGACCTGCTCTTTCCGGCATGCCGCGAGAAGAACATCGCGGTGATCGCGCGCGTGCCCTTCGACGAAGGGAGCCTGACCGGCACGCTGACGACGAGATCGACGTGGCCGCCGGGAGACTTCAGGAACTCTTACTTCCGTCCGGAAAATCTCGCGCCCACGCTCGCACGCGTCGAGAAGCTCCGCCCCGTCGTCCCGGCCGGGATGACGATGCCGGAATTGGCGCTGCGGCACATCCTCCAGCATCAGGACGTCAGCACCGTGATCCCGGGAATGCGGAAAGCGACGCACGTCGACGAGAACATTGCCGTGAGCGACGGGCGGGCCTTGCAAGGGCCACTCATGGCCGAACTGGCGCGCCACCGGTGGAACAGGACGGTCGATTTCGAGTGAAACCAGCGCGTTAAATGGCTGGAAGTAACTGAAAATAAGCCGGTTGCCGTTTGGGTGGTTCCATTTACGGCAGCGGACTGGTATAATGACCTTTTGTCCGAAGCCCCAAGGAGCCTGCCGTGAAGGAAGGGATTCACCCCAAGTACAACGAGATCGAGGCGCGTTGCGCGTGCGGCGCCACGTGGAAGACCCGGTCGACGAAACCGGAGCTGCACCTCGAGATCTGTAACAACTGTCACCCGTTCTTCACCGGCCGACAGAAGCTCGTCGACACGGAAGGACGCGTGGAGCGGTTCACCAAGCGGTTCGGCGTGCAGACTTCCGAGAGCCGCAAGGCCGCCGCGAAAACCAAGAAGACCGAGAAGGCGACCGTCGCGGCCAAGTAGCGCCGCGCCACACCTTCCCGCGCCAGGATTGAGGCGCTCAGCTCGAGAAGAGCTGGGCGTCTTTTTTTGTACCGGCGGATGACCGCCGGGGCGTCGCGGCCCCCCTCCGCTCCAGCTTGTCGGAGATCTTGCGATCGATCCGCGCGAGCCGATGGCGCATGCCGTCGGCACGCGCACCTGCGACTTCCTGCAGCGCGAACAGCGCGAGCTCACGGGCACCGTCGAGATCGCGCTCACGGTGCTCGCGGTGAACGGCCAGCGCTTCTGTGGCGAACTGGCGCAGATCGCCCAGTCGCGCGAGGCGCCGAACCGCGCGGGGCTCGGTCAGCTCGACGAGGGCCCGCCACGAGGCCGCGGCTTCCGCGAAGCGGCGGTCCCGACGATGCCTGAGTGCGCGCCGATAGAGCGCCTCCCCCTTCACTTCCGGCTGGGCCGATGCCACAGCACAGGTGTAACACGCGGCGGCCCGCTCAAAGGCGCCGGCCCGCTCGAATACGCGCCCGAGCGCGAGCGCTTCGGCGCCGTCCCGGCAGGAAGCGTGGCCGCCGGCCGCCAGCTGCACGGCCCTCGCCATGACGGCGGCGAGCGACACCAAGTCGAGCCGGTTGTGCTCGAGCACCGGCTCGAGGGGCCGCGGATCGCCACTGCGAATGAAGTTGAAGAAGCGCCCGGGGATCTCGAATCCGGGCACATCGCCCACCCGCTCCACGGCGAACAGTGCCTGTTCGAGGGTCGAGAGTCGGCAGCCTGCCTCTTCGATGTCCCCCCCGGCGCCGGGGCGCGATCTCCACAAGCGGCGGGCGGGGTGGAGCATGTCGAAATGCGGAACGTCGCCGAGCGGCATCCGCAGCCGATGGAACATCCAGCGCGTCTCCATGACGGGCACGTCGAAGGTCTTGCCGTTGTAGGTGACGATCAGGTCGGCCCCGTCGAAGAACTCCGCCACCGCCGTGAGCAGCGCGCGCTCGGCGGCGTGACTCGTCAGCAGGAATTGCCGCACCTGAAACGCGCCGAGGTCGAAGTACCCGCACCCCACCAGGAACGCCAGTGTCCCGGCTCCCCCGCTCAGCCCCGTCGTCTCCAGGTCGATGAAGACTGTCCGCCCCAGAGCACGTGCACCAGCGTCCGGGGTCCGACCCCGGGACGTCGCGCCGACGGCAGCACCGGACGCGGCCAGCCCAGGGTCCAGCATTGCCAGTGCGGCGCCGTCGTCGAGATCGCAGTCGCCGACGCGCATGGTCCCGTGGAATCGGTCTGCCTCATAGCGCCGGTCGATGACGAGGCACTGCCCGGCAGTCGTCTCCGCAACCCGCCCGCCCAGTATCGCAGCCACCCGTGCGAGGTCCATGACCCCTTCATACCCGCCGGCGTCCGGCTCGTATGTCAGCTCGCGGAGACCGCCCGGCGCTGACGGCGGACGCGGTGGCCCCCCCTTGACGATCGCGCGCAGCCGCGACGAGAGATCCATCAGACGGCCTCGCCCGCGACGAGGGCATCGAGGATGCGCGACGCGACCTGCTTCGCATACGGCCCGGTATTTCCCTCAGGGCCGACACACGAGGGGCAGCCCGACTCGCACGGGCAGCCCGCGATCAGCTCGCGGGTGCGCGCGAGCAGCCGCGCGTGCATCTCGAACAGCGGACGGCTGAACCCGATTCCGCCGGGATAGTTGTCGAAAATGAAGACGTTGGGATCCGTCGCGAGCGCGTCCGGCACGCCGCCAATCCCGCCGGTTCGCTTCGACCGCTCCAGCGTGCCCCCGTCCACCGACAGCCCGATGTCGTGGCCGTCGCACATGAGGAGCAGCTGTGCGATGTGCTTCATGGCGAAGGCGAGCCCGACCACGCCGTCCCGGCGGGCATCTCCCGCAAAGGGGAGCGACGCCATGACGGATGCCGGGATGGTCAACCAGTACGACGACGTGTGCATCTGCTGCTCCGGCAGGTCGAGCTCCCCGGACCCGACGTTCTCGTTCGTGTAGAACTTGATTTTCTTGAACCCGACGACGCGCGAGACGACGTGCACCTCACCATGGGACCTGATCGAGTCGGGGATTGGGGATTGGGGATGGGGGATTGGGAGCTCGGGATTCGAGCTGTCGGATGCATCGCTCGAAGCCGGCAGCCGGGAGTGGGAAGCTGTGGACTCGAACAAATCCAGAATCGTGACCTTGGTGTACGTGATTGCGTCGGTGTAGTAGTCGCAGTCGACCGCGCGCAGATACGCCTTGCGCCCCTCGAAGTCGAGTCGCTCCACCTGGAACAGCTACCCTTCGAGGATGTAAATCGCCTTTTCGTGCAGCGTCGACGGCCCGCTCGTGAAGTCCGTCTCGCCGATGACGCGCTCGCCGCTGGTGCAGTCCACGACGACGAAGTTGTCGGACGACACCGAGCGCAGGCTCACCGCGTCGGCCGGGTACGACTCGTTCGTCCAGTTCCACTGCCCGTCCGCCTGGTGGACGAACCCCTCTTCCGACAGCACGGACAGGATCGCCTGCAGGTCCACTTCGTCGCGCCGTCCTTCCGCGCCGAAATGCTCGTCGTTCGTGAAGGGCAGCTCGAATGCGGCGCACTTCACGTGGTCGAGGAGAATGTGCAGGTTGTCCGGGTTGATGAGCGCGTGCTCCGGGCTGCCGTCGAAGAAGTACGACGGGTTGCGGACGATGAACTGGTCGATTGGCGCGCTGCTGGCCACCAGGACCGCGGCGGAGCGGGTCGTCCGTCGACCGGCGCGTCCCGCCCGCTGCCACGTGGCGGCGATGGTCCCCGGATAGCCGGCCATGATCGACACATCGAGCGCACCGATGTCGATGCCCAGTTCGAGCGCATTGGTCGAGACGACCGCCCGCACGAGTCCGTCGCGCAACCCGCGTTCGATTTCGCGGCGGCGATTCGGCAGGTAGCCTCCCCGGTAGCCACGGATGACGTCCGCCGCTCCCGGCGGGCCGTGGAACGCATCCTTCAGGTATGTCGTCAGGATTTCGACGGCGAGCCGGCTCTGCGCAAAAAGAATCAGCTGGAGGTTGTGCCGCAGGAACTCGAGGGCGACGCGGCGGGCCTCCGCGAGGTACGAGCGACGGATGCCGAGCTGCGCGTTGACGACCGGCGGATTGACGAAGAGAAAAAACTTTTCGCCGCGCGGCGCCCCGTTCTTCTCGACCAGCTCGAACGGGCGGCCAGTGAGCCCTTCCGCCAGCTCGCGCGGGTTGGCGATGGTCGCTGATGAGCAGATGAAGATCGGATCGGATCCATAGTGCCGGCAGATACGCTGCAGGCGCCGCAGGATGTTCGCCAGGTGGCTGCCGAAGACCCCGCGGTAGGCGTGAAGCTCGTCGATGACGACGAACCGCAGGTTCTCGAACAGCTTCGCCCACCGCGGATGGTGCGGCAGGATCCCCGAGTGCACCATGTCGGGATTGCTGAGGACGACGTGCGCCTTGCCGCGAATGGCGCGACGCGCGTCGGAGGGCGTGTCGCCGTCGTAGGTGAAGACGCCGATCTCCACCTCGGTGTCCCGCGTGACGAGCTCGGACAACGCATGCAGCTCCGCCAGCTGATCCTGGGCGAGCGCCTTCGTGGGAAACAGGTACAGCGCGCGCGTCGACGGGTCCTTCAAGATCGCATTCAATACGGGCGCGTTGTAACAGAGCGTCTTGCCGGACGCCGTCGGCGTGACGGTCACCACGTTGCGGCCGCCGAGGACGTGCTCGAAGGCTTCCGCCTGATGTGTGTAGAGCTGCTCGACGCCTCGCGCCGCGAGCGCCGCCCGCAGGCGCTCGTCGGTACTGGCCGGATACGGCGCGAACGACGCGGCGACGGCAGGCAGGCGGTGCGCGGCCGTGACGACAGGGTCCGAGTCCGCACTCACGGGCCCGCGCGAGGCGGTCAGGCGCGTCAGGACCTCCTGGAGCGACTTGTCCTTTTCTCCGGTCACGACGGGGAGGGTCTGTTGCGCCATCGAAACTGTTGAGGCTATTGGGATTCGAGGTCCGATGGTAGCAGGCGTCGGGCGGGCGATCAAGAGGCGAAACTAGGCCTCCAGCTCTGCTTCGATGGCATCGCACGCCGTGCCGGCTCCGTCCTCGGCCGAGATGCGCGCGCCGACCGCCTGCGCGCGGGCCGCATACCGGGAATCACCGAGCCGCGTCAGCTCGCGCACGAGCCGCTCGACGCCGTATCCGCCTCTGGAGATCGTGCGTCCCACTCCGAGAGTGACGACACGCCTGGCGTTGTCGGGCTGATCCTGGCCGAAGGGCACGACGAGCGTCGGCCGGCCCGCCCTGAGCGCCTGCGCGGTCGTGCCGATGCCGCCCTGGTGCACGACGATGGACGCCCGCGGCATCACCAGGCTGTGCGGCGCATAGTCGAACACCCCGATGGTGTCCGGCACCTGCGCGCGGATCGCCGACGCATTCTCCCCGGTCAGCAGCAGCGCCCGCCGGCCCAGCGCCCGCACGGCCGCGATGCTGACCGGATAGAAATCGTCGGCAATCCACACCGCTGAGGAACCGAGCGTGAACACGACGGGAGGCTCTCCGCTGTCCAGAAACTCGAGGAGCCCTGGGTCGACGGCGCGTGTGGGTGCGGCATCATAAAACGGAAAGCCGGTCAGCACGGTCTGGGGCGGGTAGTCCGGCTGCCGGTCCGCGAACACTCCGGAGAACAAGGCGAGGACCCTGGCAGGCGAGTGCTGCCCCTCGAACAGCGGATGGCCGCCACGCGGGAGACCCAGGCGTGCGCGCAGCCCATAGAGCGGCGCCATCCATCGATTCGTCACCAGGCGGACGAGACGGTTGAAAGCCCGCCCGCCCGCCGGATGCACCGCCAACAGCCGGCGCAGCGACGGCGCCTGCGGCGGCGTGGACGGGTCATAGGCCGAGAGGAACCCGAACGGCGCCACGACGGCGGACACCCATTTGATGCCGGTCCGTTCCGCCACGATGGGGGCGGTCTGCGGCAGCTGGTGGGACACGAGCAGATCGGCGCCCACGACGGCCGCCAGAGTGTCCTCGTACACTTCGTCGATCACCGGGGCGAACAGCTCGTTGAACAGGTACTCGGGGCCGCCGCGCGCGTCGAGGATCCGCCGGACGACGTCACGTGCCGATGGGTCGTCCTGATCGACGTCGGGGCGGATCGGGAGGAATCCGACGCCGGCCCGCTCGACATTCTCGCGCCACGTGCCGAGCGTGGCGACGGTTGCCGTA
Organism: Acidobacteriota bacterium; assembly: GCA_031361295.1. Classification (GTDB taxonomy): domain Bacteria; phylum Acidobacteriota; class Vicinamibacteria; order Vicinamibacterales; family 2-12-FULL-66-21; genus JALZOC01. The sequence goes on from JANMCN010000280.1 coordinate 8,649, forward strand.
TGGCCGCGCCGCTGGAGCTCGATCGCCAGTGCGAGGAACGGGTGGAGATCGCCAAGCGAGCCCCAGGTCGTGAGGACGATTCGCGCCATGCTACGGCGCGGTGCCCGGCTCCGGACCAGCGCGGAGGCGCTCGTGCGACGCCCGTGCGACGATGCCGCTCAGTCCGATGACGCCAATCAGGTTGGGGAACACCTGCAGGGCATTCATCAAATCCCCCCATGCCCACACCGTCGCGACCTTCGAGACCGCGCCGAACGGGATCAGCAGGCAGTAAATCCATCGGTACGGGGTCGTGACCTTGCGGCCGAAGATGTACTCGAAGAACTGCTCGCCGAAGTAGGCCCAGCCAATCAGCGTCGTGTAGCCGAACAGGAATGCGCAGAAGGCGACGATGTAGCCGCCGGCGACCGGCATCACGGTGTTGAACCCCGCGGCGACGGCGGCAGTGCTCGTCAGCCCTGACCGCCACACGCCTGTCAGCAGAATCGTCATCGCGCTGATCGTGGACGTGATGAACGACACGACGAACACTTCGATGATGGCATTCAACCCCTGCTGCACCGGCTGAGCGCTCCGCGCCGTGCCGTAGGCGACGGCGGCCGTCCCGTACCCGGCCTCGTTCGCATAGATGCCCCGCGCGATGCCGTAGCGCATCGCGACGAGGAGGCCCAGCCCTCCCGCGGCGGCGGACTGCATCGAAAAGGCTCCCGCGAAAATCAGGCGGAAGACCGTCGGAACTTTCGTGGCGTTGGCCAGAATCACGATCAGTCCGCCGGCGAAATAGAGGCCGACCTTTGCGGGCGACAACTTCTCGGCCGCGCGCGCAATCGAGCGGATGCCGCCGATAATCACGAGCCAGGTGAGCACGGCGATCGCGATCCCGGAGACGAGTTTCGGGATTCCGACCACCGAATACAGAGCGAGCGCCATCGAATTCGGCTGCGTGAAGGGTGTGGTGGTGAGCGCGGCTACGGCGGCGACGAGCGCGAACAGCCAGGCGAGAAACGGCGACCGCAGCCCGTCGCGGAGGTAATACATGGGGCCGGACAGCACGGCGCCCGCGCGGCTCTCACGAAAGGTCACGCCCAGCACCGCCTCGCCGAACTTGATGGCCATCGCGACAAAGCCGTACACCCACATCCAGAACAGCGCGCCGGGCCCGCCGGAGACGATGGCCGTCGCGACTCCCGCAATGTTGCCGGTCCCGACCGAGGCCGCCATCGCGGTCATGAAGGCCTGGAACGGCGTCAAGGCGCCCGTGGTGCCGGTGCCCTGCCGCACGAAGGCGGCGCGGCAGGCGTCCCTGAACCTGCGCACCTGCACGAAGCGGAACCGGATTGACAGGAACAGGCCGGAGCCGAGCAGCACGACCACGACCCACGGCATGAAGAGCGCATCCGCGAGGGCCTGGATCCGGTCGGCGAGCTGGAGAGAAATCATTTCATCGCCGTCCCTTACCGGGGATGTGGGATTCGGGAGCCGGGATTCGAATGCGGGGTTCGATCGCCACTCGCGTCAGATATTCGACCGCGACTGGCACCCGTCCACGGTGATGGACGCGCCGCTCACCCAGCTTGCCTTGCCGGAGGCGAGAAACGCGACGACGGCGCCGACTTCCTCTGGACGGCCGAAGCGGCCGAACGGGAGCTCCCGCCTGACGAAGTCGGCGATGCCGGCGGGATCGGCCTGCTGGCGCGTATGCCACGAGCCCCCTGGAAAGAGGATCGAGCCCGGCGCGATGCTGTTGACCCGGATGTTGAGCGCGGCGAGCTGCTGCGCCAGTGATTTCGCCAGGCTGATTTCGGCCGCCTTGGCCGCGTTGTACGTCATGCGCCCGCCGGACTCCCGGCCCCAGATGGAGGCAATCATGATGATGGCCCCGCCGCCGCGGGCCTTCATGTGCGGGACGGCAAGCCTCGAGGCCCGAATCGCGGGAAAGAGCGTCTCGTCGAACGCCGCCTGCCACTCGGCGTCGGACGTATCGAGCAGCCCCGCCCCGGCCGCCCGCCCCACGTTGTTCACGAGGATATCGAGCCCGCCGAACTGCTCGACCGTCCGCTCCACGACGAGCGCAATGCCGTCGGCGGTCGAGACGTCGGCCTGGACGGCCATGACCATGTTGGGGCGCCGCGCCGCGGCCTCGACTTCGACCGCCGCCTCGGCCAGGCGCTCCGAGCCCCGCGCGCAGAGACACACACGGCAGCCCTCCGCCACGAGAGTTCGCGCGCTGGCGAGCCCCAGGCCGCGGCTCGACCCGGTCACAAGGGCGATCTTGTCGGTGAGCGAAAGATCCATGACTACTGCGGGCGCCCGCCCGTGAGATCGTTCAGCCGCCAGTCGAACGGATGATAGGTCACCTTGAACTCGTTCTTCCGGAGCAGGTCCCTCTCGAGCGGCAGCAGGTTGGGTGTGATGAACGCGACGGCGGCGCGCTCGATCGGCGAGCGCGCCGCCAGCGCGCCCTGTGCCCCCGTGTCGTAGGCCGCGATGAACTCCGCCTGGTGCCAGCTCAGGATCGGCGTCAGCGACACTTCCCCCGACGCCCGATCGATCTTCACCATCGTCCGCTCCGACACGAATTCCTTCTGGATGTCCGTCAGCTGCTGGGGGATCCGTGCGCCTGAGTACGCCTCACTGCGCAGGCGCCCGCTGCCGACGGCGCCCCGGCCGAGCGCGAGCTGGAGGCGAGGCTCCTTGAACTCGGGCAGGACGGTCTTCGCGATCTCGTCGAGCGTCACGGTCCGTCCGGCGGCACGGTGGCGGAGGGATTCGAAGGCACCCGGGATCTGGCGAATGCTGTCCGCCGGGTACGCCGGGCTCGCGCCGTGGATCGGGTAGCGATCCACGATCGTCTGCAGCACGAATGCGTTGTAGGCGTTGACCCAGAACGCCATTTTTTCGTCGCGGGGCCATCCCTCGTACGTGGCGGCCGGTACGTTCAATGAAGCCGCATACCGATCGAGGCGGCCCCGATCGGACTTGAGCGCGCGGTAATACACGAATCCGTCTCGGACGTTCACGTCGAGGATCTGGTCGAACGGGCGGTGCAGCACGTCCGCGGTGGCCGACGCCTGGAGCTTGGCCCCCGGACGGGCCGCCGCGCTCAGCGACCAGTTCCGAGTCGTGACGCCGGCACAGAGAGCACAGAGCAGCAGGGCGAGACGAGCGCGTCGATGCATCCGATGATCCTAGCCCACACGGGGCTCACATGCTGGATATCAGGAAATCCTCCAACGCTCTCGAAAAGGCGTCCGGAGTCTCGAGGCTGGACAGGTGACCCGCCGCGGGCAGCACGACCAGCCGGGACCTGGACAGGCGGCGTGCCATCGCTTCGGCATCGGCGAGCGGTGTGATGCCATCCTCGGCCCCGACGAGCACGAGCGCGGGACAGGAGATCCTTTCCAGGTCCGGAGTCGAGTCTGGCCGGGTCAGCATCGCCTGGACGGCGTCGGCCATCGCGTCGGCGGGCGCAGACTCAATCATCCGCCGTACCGTCGCCGCGACCTCCGGTCGGGTCTCGTGCGACGTGGGTCCAAGCAGCTTCGGGAGCAGCTGATCGGCGACGGCGCGCGGACCGCTGAGGTTGACCATTTCGATCATCTTCCGGCGCGCGTCCTGTCCTTCCGTCGAGTCCGCCTCCGACCGGGTGTCGGCGAGCACCATGCCGGTGAAGCGCTCAGGGGACCTGCGGAACAACGCGAACGCGACATAGCCGCCCATCGAGAGCCCTCCGATCACCCCCTCGGCGATCCCAAGCCTTTCCAGCAGGGCGTCCGTGTCGTCGGCGAAGTCGTCGAGTGTCCGCACCCGCTGTCCGGCCGTGGACGCCTCGGCGGGGCCAAACCCTCGCAAATCAGGCGCGATCATCCGCCAGCCTGGCGGGACGCGCTCGAGCTGCGGCCGCCATATGTCGGCATTCAGCGGGAAGGCATGGAGAAGCACGACAGGCCACCCGGATCCCGACTCGAGATACCGGGTCGATCGGCGGTTGACGCTGACGCGTGCCTCGCGAATCACGCGGCCATGATATCGACCGTGGCGCGACGCGCAAAATCAGTCGCGCGCCGACACGGTGACGCTTCCCGTGTGCATAGCCGGGCGACCTGGAAAGTCAGATGAAGCGCGTCAGCGTGACGTCGAGGACGCGCTTCTGGCGCGCGCCTCGGTGCCACTGCACGAGGATGGGGCTCTGGTACGTGCCTTCGACGATCTCGCCGCGCCCGGTGCCCTCGCGATCGGACACGAACAGGCTGACGGATCGCTTCATCCGCAGGAAGCGCGACGCCGGCATCGCAATGGCGCGCGACAGCACGCTTTCGACCATCGACTCGCGGAGACCCAGGGCGTCCACCAGCCGGTTGAACACGCGGACGAGGTCGTACTTGGCGTAGTCGAGCGTCTTTGCCGGAATGGCCCTCGGATTGCCCAGCATGTGGCCGGCCTTCTCGGCCATGAAGCGGACGGGATCCCGCAGCACTTCGGACAGATCGTGACGCATCAGCAGGGTCTCGTATTCGTTGACGGTCAACCCCGCGTGCCGCTCGCCGGGACCGAGCGCGAGCCGGATTCGACCCTTCGTGACGGCGTGCGTCGCGAGCAGCTCGGCGCACTGGTCGTACACGCCGAGGCGCGGGTCCTTCAGGTTGACGGACTCGATGCTGTGCCCGGAGACGGGGACCACGATCCGCGTGTGGGCCACTGTCTCCTCCGCGGAGTAGCCCAGGACGCTCGTGTGACGGGTGCGCGGCAGTCCCTTGTGCACACCGTCGAGGTCGATGAACGACATCGGCTCGCCCGGACGGTTGAGGTACGAGACGCACGTCCTGAGCGCGCCCGCCATGAAGGCCAGGTGCGAGTCGGCGTTGAGCGGCTCGGTCGGACGCTGCTCCTCCGACAACTCGGTCCGGCGTTCAATCTTGTCGTGCTCGTATCCGGCGCCCTCCGGGAACATCGTCCTGAACAGATCGATGTACGGCATCACGCCCGCAGGACTCTGGTTCAGCCGCGCGGCCACTCCCTGGTCCAGGTAGCCGGCGGTCGTGTGGAAGGAGCAGCACAGGGCCCGTGGATATTGATTGAGGGCATCGCCGTAGCGGGCAAAGACCTCGCCGCGCACGTCGAAGACATCGACGCGAGCCCGCGGGGTCAGTTCAAGCGGGAACTCGACAGGGGTCGCTGGCATCAAGGCGGCGCGTCGCGCCGGAATCCATCCGCCAGTCGCAGTTCCAGACCGGCGGTTAAGGATAACACAGAGTGTGGTTTAGCTGCCTGAGCGGGGCGGCCGGCCACCCGATCCGCCGGGGCCCCGGCGGGGGCCGCCGAACCGCGAAGGACGGCCAGGCGCCCCCGGCCGGGCCCCGTGATGGGAACGCCCCGGCGGCTGCGGCGACATGGGCACAGGGGCCTGCCCCCGCTGGTTCGCCGATCGGCGCGCCGCATTCACCGCGGCGCGGGCGCGCTCGTCGCGCTTCCGGGCACGGATCTCGGCGATCCGGTCGGCCAGCGGAATCTCCAGCTTCGGCGCGGTCTTGGCGTTGTAGTCGAAGTCCGGCACCGTGACGCGGGGCAGGCGGCGCGAGATCGCGCGCTCGATGTCGCGCAGGCTGCCCTCCTCCTCCGGAGAGACGAAGGTGAAGGCATCGCCGGTCGCCTCGGCGCGGCCGGTCCGGCCGACGCGGTGGATGTAGTCCTCCGGCACCAGCGGCACGTCGAAGTTGACGACGTGGCCCAGCGCATCGACGTCGATGCCGCGCGCGGCGATGTCGGTCGCGACCAGCACCGGGAAGCGGCCGCTCTTGAAGCCCTCGAGCGCGGCGGTCCGCTGCGCCTGCGAGCGGTTGCCGTGAATCCGCTCGGCGCGCACGCCCGCCTTGACGAGGTGGTCGGCGAGCCGGTTGGCGCGGTGCTTGGTCCGGGTGAAGACCAGCGCCTGCTTGATGTCGCCGCGCTGCAGCAGGCTGACGAGCAGCACCGGCTTAAGGCCCTGGCTGACCGGATAGACCGCCTGGGTGATGCCCGACGCCGGCGCCGCCTGGCGTTCGCGCTGGATCGACACCGGGTTGCGCAGCATCTCCCCGGTCAGCGCGGCAATCGGCGGCGGCATCGTCGCGCTGAAGAACAGCGTCTGCCGCTTGGCCGGCACGTAGCGCAGGATCTTGCGAATCTCCGGCAGGAAGCCCATGTCGAGCATCCGGTCGGCCTCGTCCAGGACGAGGAACTCGAGCTGGGTCAGCTTCGCGTACGGCGCCCGCAGGTGATCGAGCAGCCGTCCCGGCGTCGCGATCAGGACGTCGACGCCGCTGCGGAAGGCGTGCTCCTGCGGCCCCATGCCGACGCCGCCGAAGATCGACGCGCCGGTGATCGGGGTGTGGACCGCCAAATCGTTCAGGTCCGAGAGGATCTGCGCGGCGAGCTCGCGCGTCGGCGCCAGCACCAGCGCGCGGGTCGTGCCGCGCGGCTTCTCGATCAGCTTGTTGAGGATCGGCAGCAGGAAGGCCGCGGTCTTGCCGCTGCCGGTCTGCGCGCAGGCGAGCACGTCGCGGCCGTCGAGTCCCGGTGGAATCGCGTCGGCCTGAATCGGCGTCGGCCGCGCAAAGCCAAGTTCCTTGATGCCCTTGAGGAGGCTGGGGTGAAGCTTGAGATCGTTAAATGACAAAAAAAACTTCCAAATTCTGACAGCTGTTAGTGTTTCTTCCCGGTGAAGGTCCCGGCGGCGAGGTCGCCGAGCTTGACGGCCCCCCTCATCGACCCGCCGTCGACGGTGCCGGCATAGGCGATATGCATCGCGGTGCCCTGGACATCGAGGTCGACGGCAAACGCGATCGCCGAGCCGTGGATGGTCCCGGTGACCGGCGCCTCGCCGAGCTGGCCGCTGTAGTGGCCGGTGAGCTGCTCGCCGTCCTGCTTGAAGACGAACGTCGGCGACCCGCTGCCCGCGCTGGTTTCGACCGCGACCGCCCACGTCCCGCTGACGTCGACGCTCGACGCCGGGGCGCTCGACGCCGGGGCGCTCGCGGCCGGCGCGGCGCCGCGCCGCGCGGTCCACTCGGCCTTGCCGGTGCCGCCGAGATCCGCCGAGCCCTTCATCGCATCCCCATCGACGACCCCGTTCATCGTCACGGCAATCGGCCCGTTCTGGGTCGGCACCGTGAACCAGACGGTCACGGCCTGGTCCTTCAGTGTGGCTTCGACCGGCATGTCCCCCTGCTGCCCGGAGAACACGCCGACCAGCTTCGCCCCCTCGTCCTTGAGGGTCAGGGTGGCGGGCGGGATCGGCCCGGAGTCGAGCGTCACGTTCACCGTCCAGGTGCCCACCACACTGGCCGGCGCCGCGGCCGCCGGCCGGACGAGAGTCAGAACGCACAACGCCGCCAGCAGCAGTTTCTTCATCGTGACCCTCTGTCCCTCGATTTTCCGCGACCCGAGCCTTCCTACGCTACCACGTCGGCGGCCGCGGCCGCCCGCAGCTTTCCCCCGGCCAGGACGCCGATCACGCCAATCGCGCCAATCGCCAGCGGGTACCACGACGGCTGCGGTCCCGGCGGCGGGTGGCTCGCCGACACGATCGCCATCACCGCGGTCAGCGCCGCCAAGGCCGAAGCGTGGGCCATCGGCGCGTCGTCGCCAATCCGCGCCGCCAGCCAGCCGCCGAGAATCGCGCCGGCGAGACCGGTCGCGAGGTTGGCGGCCAGGTAGAGCGGCGGCACGGCCGGCGGCGGCGCGCCCGCCGCCATCGTCTGCAGGCCGCCGGGGATGAACAGCAGCGTGGCGAGAATCGATCCGACCATCGCGGTCGCCGCCATGAAGCCGAACCCGACGATTACGGCGGCGATGCTTCGCAGACCCCGCAGCATGTCTTGCCGTCCGATCTCAGAGCACGCGGATGACGTCGGAGCGGGTGATGATGAAGGTCTTCTCGGTCTTGAAGTCGCGCACCAGAACAGCCGGGTTGGCCGGCGTGATCATCGTCGACAGCAAATCGACCGGCGTCGAGACGTCGATGAACGGGAACGCCGGCTGCATGATCGACTCGACCGGCTGCGCCTTGACGCCCGGGTCGGCGAGCAGCTGTTCGTAGAGGTGCGTCTCGTTGAGCGAGCCGATCAGGCGCTTGTCGCGGGTGATTGAGATCTGCGAGAAGTCGTGCGCGCCCATCAGCTTGACGGCGGTTTCGACCGGCGCCGAGCCTTCGATCGCGAGCAGCTCGCCGGACAGCCCGGAGGCGACCAGATCGCGCGCCGTCATCCCGGACTTCTCGATGAAGCCCTTCTCGCGCATCCACTCGTCGTTGTACATCTTGCCGAGATACCGCGAGCCGTGATCGTGGAAGATCACGACCACGACATCGTCGCGATGGAAGTGCTCCTTGAGCTGGAGGACGCCGGCGATCGCCGAGCCGGCGGAGTTGCCGGCGAAGATCCCCTCCTCGCGCGCGATCCGCCGCGTCATCATCGCGGCGTCCTTGTCGGTGACCTTCTCGAAGCCGTCAATCACTGAGAAGTCGACATTCTGCGGCAGGAAGTCCTCGCCGATGCCCTCGGTGATGTACGGATAGATCTCGTTCTTGTCGAAGATCCCGGTCTCCTTGTACTTCTTGAAGACCGATCCATAGGTGTCGATCCCCCACGCCTTGACCTTCGGGTTGCGCTCCTTGAGGTAGCGCGCCACGCCGCTGATCGTCCCGCCGGTACCGACGCCGGCGACGAGATGGGTAATCGTGCCGCCGGTCTGCTCCCAGATTTCCGGCCCGGTCTGTTCGTAGTGGACCGCGGTGTTGGAGAGGTTGTCGTACTGGTTGGCCTTCCAGGAGTTCGGCACCTCCTTGACCAGCCGCGACGAGACCGAATAGTACGAGCGCGGATCCTCCGGATCAACGTTGGTCGGGCAGACAATGACCTCGGCGCCGAACGCCTTGAGCGCGTCGACCTTCTCCTTCGACTGCTTGTCGGTGGTCGTGAAGATGCACTTGTAGCCCTTGACGATCGCGGCAATCGCCAGGCCCATGCCGGTGTTACCGGAAGTGCCCTCGATG
>JANMCN010000302.1:0-2642 GCA_031361295.1 Acidobacteriota bacterium
CATTTGCCGACGTCCGGCAACTCGACGCTCCGGTATTGGATGCCGCTGTTGGTGCCGCTGATCCTGAACTCGGTCTTCAGTTCGAAATCCCTGACCGTCCCGCCACGCCAGATGAGGAAGCTGTTGCTCTTCACCACTTTCTCGGGCGTGCTCTCGCCGATGATTTCCCCGTTGTCGGCGCGCCAGAACGTCGTATCGCCGTCCCACCCCGTGAGCGTCTTCCCGTCGAAAATGGGCACGAACCCGGCATCGTCATCAGGTTCGTACTCGGGGTAGACGCCGCCCGCCCCGCCGCGTCCCTGGGCCGGGGCGCCAGGCGCCGCCTGTGCCGCGCCACGTCCTGCCGGTGCCGCACCGGAGGGCGCCTGCGCGGCGGCCTGCGCCGCCAGTGCAGCCATGAATCCCGCCATGGCCGCGATCACGAGTGCGCAGCGCCCGACGGTCACGCGACGATGTGCTCGATCCTGCATGGGATGACTCCTTCAAACGTGCAACGTGCAACGTGCAACGTGCAACGCGCAACGCGCAACGCGCAACGTGCAACGTGCAACCGCCCTCTGGCGCCCTGTGTTCGTTTGCGCCGGATCCGCGTCCGCGAGTAATCTAGCCCGTTCGCGGCGCTGCATGATACCGCAGCACACCCTTGCACGGGACGCCCGCCGCACGGCCCACAGGAGACCTCGTCCGATGTCCGACCAGTACGCGCCTCGTCCCGAACACAAATTCTCGTTCGGTCTGTGGACCGTCAGCAACCGCGGGCGGGATCCATTTGGCGAGGCGGTCAGGCCCGCCCTGTCGCCCGTGGACGCCGTCGCGATGCTGGGAGACGTCGGCGCGTGGGGTGTCAACCTCCACGACAACGACCTGGTGCCGATCGACGCCACTCCCGCCGAACGCGACCGCATCGTCAAGGAGTTCCAGGCCGCCTGCGCCCGGCACCACGTCGTCGTGCCGATGGCCACCGTCAATCTTTTCTACGATCCGGTGTTCCGTGATGGCGCCTTCACCGCCAACGACCCGGCCGTGCGCGCGTATGCGATCCAGAAGACGATGCGTGCGATGGACCTGGGGGCCGAGCTCGGTGCGAAGACGTTCGTCCTGTGGGGAGGGCGCGAGGGGGCGGAGACCGATGCCTGCCGCCGGCCCGACGAGGCCGTCAAGCGGCTGCGCGAGGGGATCAACTACCTCGTGCGGTACTCGCTCGACAAGAAGTACGGCTTCCGGTTCGCGCTCGAGGCCAAGCCGAACGAGCCCCGCGGCGACATCTACAGGGCGACGACGGGCAATTACCTGGGGCTGATTCCGACGCTGGAGCACCCGGAGCTCGTGGGCGTGAATCCGGAATTCGCCCACGAGACGATGGCCGGCCTGAACTTCCTGCACGCGGTGGCGCAGGCGCACGAGGCGGGCAAGCTGTTCCACATCGACCTCAACGACCAGGCGCCCGGCCGATACGACCAGGATTACCGGTTCGGCTCGACCAACATCAAGGGAGCGTTCTTCCTCGTCAAGTTCCTGGAGGAGGTCGGGTACGACGGCCCGAGACACTTCGACGCGCATGCCTATCGCACCGAGGATTACGACGGCGTCCGCGACTTCGCCCGAGGGTGCATGCGGACGTACCTGATCCTGAAGGAGCGCGCCGCTCGATGGGCGGCGGACAAGGAGATCCAGTCGATCGTCAAGGACCTGGGCAAATCGCAGGCTGGTGTGCCGACCGTCGCCGAGTACTCCCCGCGCACGGGTGACGCCTTACTCGGACACGCCTTCGACAGAGTCGGCCTCGCCAGCAAGGGCCTCGGCTACGAGCGCCTCGACCAGTTGACAGTGGAGGTGCTGCTGGGAGTGAGGTGAGACGGAGGCTCCCAGCTCCCAGCTCCCAGCTCCCAGCTCCCAGCTCTCAGCTCCCAGCTGCCAGCTCTCAGCTCCCAGCTGCCAGCTCTGTCGCACCGCTTGTAGTACGTAGCACGTTGCACGCTGAACGTTGCACGTGACCGGAGACCCCCATGCCTGTTCTCGGAATCGACGTCGGAACCAGTGGATCGCGCGCGCTGCTGCTTGGCGAGGATGGCCGCCTGATTGGATCGACGACGGCCGATCACGCGCCCTTTCGTTCGCCGCAGGCGGCATGGGCGGAGCAGGAGCCGGACGACTGGTGGCGGGCGTCGCAGCAGGCCGTGCGGTCCGTCCTCGCCAGCACCGGTGTGTCGCCAGATGCGATTTCCGCCGTCGGCCTCTCCGGACAGATGCACGGGGCGGTCCTGCTCGACGGGAGCGGACAGGTCGTGCGGCCGGCGATCATCTGGTGCGATCAGCGCACCGAGCAGGAATGCCGGTGGCTAGACCGCGAGGTCGGGCCGAGCCGGTTGCTGGAGCTCACGGCCAATCCGGCGCTCACCAATTTCACCCTCACCAAGCTGCTGTGGGTCCGGACGCATGAGCCCGAGCTCTGGAACCGCGTCCGGCACGTGCTGCTGCCGAAGGACTACGTCAGGTACCGCATGAGCGGCGAGTTCGCGATCGACGTCGCCGACGCATCGGGCACGCTGATGCTCGACGTGGTGGGCCGCCGGTGGTCGCAGGACATGATGGAGGCCGTCGGCATCGATCCTGCGGTGCTGCCGCGGCTCTTCGAATCGCCG
>JANMCN010000017.1:0-12766 GCA_031361295.1 Acidobacteriota bacterium
GCCCGTAGGGCCCCAGCGCCCGAACATCGGCGAGGACCAGGATGTCGTGCTTCGGCTTGAGCTTGTTCTCCCAGATGGTGGCCGCCGCGTGGAACACATTGAGCCGCTGGGTCCCACGCGTGGTCCCCGGATTCCCGCCAACCGGATCGGCCGGCGTCGTGTCGTTGAAGCCAACGCCGGGCGCGTTGTTGTTGTAGATGACGATATGCCCCTGCGCCGAGGCAGACCCGGCCACCGCGAGGGACGCGGCGAGCACAGTGGCGGCGACGATGTGGCGCCCCATGCTATTTCAGCTCCCGTGCTGCGGTCGCCGCGGCAGGCGTCGCCGGGCGTGCGGACTTCCGCGAACCCGCTGGCCCGTCGGAACGGACCGCCTGAGCATTCGTCAGCGCCTTGGGTCCAGTCTCACACGCGACCGCCTGGCTTCCGTCGGCGGCCGTCGTCGCCACCATCACGCTCATGAACCGGCCCTGCAGGTCCATCGAGACCGTGCCGTCCGCGTACCCGACTTCGACGAGACCATCCGCAGAGCGGCTCGTCATCTGCTCCAGCAGCGCCTCGCCGACGGCCTCTCCCGGCGCGTCCACCACGGTCTCGATGTCCGTCTGCGGCACCTGCCGTGGTTTCTGACGGCCCGGCTTCTGCGCCGAGACCATGGCCGACATCCCGAAGACTGCGGTGAGCGTCAACGCCCCTGCGCGGCGCAACCCTGCTTTGCCCATGATGCTTCTCCTGCTGAAACGAGATCGGTGTGGGGGGGGATTGGAACCCGAGGCGCGAAAATTATCATCGCCCCATGCCGGCCACAATCGAAATCGGTAGCGGTCGGCGTGTTTATCGGTCGATCCGGCCGTCGCGAACTCGTGTGTCGCTCATCATCGATCACCGTTACGAAAGTGTGCGAGGAAGCCTCCGGCGATGCGGTCTTTAGTCGCGCTCGCGACGGGCGAAGGCGCCGGCACGCGGGAATACTCGTGGTGCTGTATCCGAATCCCCAGTCCCGATTCCCCAATCACTTGGCGATCCGATCGAGCAGCCCGCGGAGCCGGCGCTTGACCTCGTTCTCCACGGCGCGCCCGGCGGCGCTCACCGCGTTGATCCGCACTACGGGATCCGACAAGGTACCGGTGATGGTGGCCGGCACGACGATCCGCCCGTTCTCCTGGGCGTAGCGGCGAAGATCGACACCCGCCTGCGCGGTGAGCTGGGGTGACAGCACCACGTTGCCTGACAGATCGACAGCGCCCGACGGCAGCCGGACGGATCCGCCGCCGGACATGTCGAAGTCCGGGGACGTGAACATGATGTCCGGCGATCGAATCGTCTGATCCGCGAGCGCGAACGTGCCGTCGATGCGCGTGAACCGCGCACCGCGGCCCGCTGCCGGCACGTCGGACGAGGGTCGGCCGAACGCCAGAACGATCGAGCGCACCATCGCGAGCCGGGGGATCTCGCCGTCGGCGATCGTGGCCCGTCCCGCACCGCGCGCGGCCCGAAGCATCGCGCTTGCCGACACGCCGCTGGTCGTCATCGAAAACGTCCCGCCCAGCCGGCCTGACATGCTGCTCGATCCCTGGGCTTCCTGCAGCATGGTCGAAACGTCCAGACCCTGGACGCTCCCGCTCACTCGAATATCCGGAACCGCGCGTGCGAGCGAAATCTCCAGCTGGCCGTCGTACCGGCCTCTGAACATGCCGAAGCGAAGCGGATTGACGCGCAGTCGTCCCGGCGTCAGGTGGACGATCGACGAGAGCGTCTGGAACCGATAGGACCCGAGCGCTCCGTCGGGGGCGCTCAGGTCGATGCTGACGTCGACGGGCGTCGCGGACCGCGTGCCCGCGGGGCTCGACAGTCCGGAGGCGACCGCGAGCACTTCGTCGAGGTTCAGCGGGCCGGCCGTCGCCGTGAAATGCCCCCTGCGCTCAGCGAGGCTCGCCAGGACGCCGTGGGCATCGAGGTGTGTCCCGCTCGACTGCGCAAGGAGGCGGGTGACGTCCAGGCGATCACCGGCGATCGACGCCTCCAGGTCGACCTTCAGCGAACGCGTCCCGACAACGAGCTCGACGTTCCGGAGCGCGAGCGTGCGGATCGACGCGATCGTGAGGCCATTCCGTTCCGCGGATTGGGCAGGCGATGCGGCGGCGCCGGCAAGGCCCAGCGCCATGTCCGCGGGCACGCGGCTGTTGGACAGGACGATCTCGCCGTCCTCGACCCGCCGCGAGAACAGGCCCCGCAGCCCTGTGGCAATCGTCAGCTCCGCAAGGGTGGTCTTGACCGGCTGGCCGATCGAGACCTCCCGCAGATCGAGCGCGACGCGCGGAAAGAACGACGTGCCGAGTTTTCCGATCGTCACCGGTTCGCCGAGGCGAGCCGTCAACTGGGCTTCGAGCGTGCGCTTCACGGCGTCGCTGCCGATGACGCCTCGCGCGAAGAGAGCGAGGGCGACAGCAGCGGCCGCGATCACGATGGCAAGAGCCGCCAGCACTCGACGGACGATGGGCATAGACCTTTCACCACTCCCGGGGGATTATAGGCACGCGCACGCGCCCGTGCAGCAGAGGAGGTCGATGGCGGCAGGCGTGGGAGATAGCACGACGAAGGCGAGCCTGGTCCGGGGCCTCGGACTCATGGCCGCCGGCGCCGTCGTCATCGGCAACGTCATCGGAACCGGCGTGTTCCTCAAAGCCAGGGTGATGACCTGCAACGTGGGATCGCCGGGACGGGTCGTGGCCGTGTGGGCTGTCGCGGGCCTGCTGAGCCTCGCCGGAGCGCTGACCTACGCGGAACTGGCGGCGATGCTGCCGCGCGCCGGCGGCGAGTACGTGTTCATCCGGCAGGCGTACGGGGCGCTCGCCAGCTTCCTCTTCGGATGGACCCGTTTTTTCGTGGCGAGCACCGGGGCGACGGCGGGTCTTGCGGCTGGCTTCGCGATCTTCATCAATATCCTGATGCGCGGTGCGCTGGCCGATCACTCGGTCGGGTTCGCGCTGGCAGGCTGGCATCCGTCGATCACGGCCATCCAGGCGGTCGCCGTCGCGGCCGTGACGACGGTGACCTTCGTCAACTGCGCGGCCGTCGCGGTCAGCGGCCGGATCGCGTTCGTGCTGACGATTTTCAAAGTCGCGCTGGTGCTCAACGTCGGCCTTGGCGCGATACTGCTGGCGGATGGGTCATGGACGCATTTCGCGATGTCCTCCGTCAGCGGTTCCTGCCTGGACGTACCCGCGGCGGCGCAGGGCGGAGTCGCCGGATTCGGCGCGGCGATGCTCGGGGCGCTATGGGCGTATACCGGGTGGAACGAGGTCACGTACGTCGCCGAAGAAGTGAAGAACCCGCAGCGGAATCTGCCGCTGGCGATTCTCAGCGGTCTCGGGATCATCGCAGGGTTGTACGTCTTCGTGAACGCCGCGTACTTCTACGTGCTGACGCCCGCCGAGGTCGCCGCCGTTCCCGCCTCGTCGTCGGTCGCCACGGCGGTCGTGTCGCGCGTACTGGGCGCCGGGGCGGCGAATGCGATGGCGGGCGTGCTCGCCGTGTCGATCTTCGGCGCGCTCCAGATCTCAGGACTGGTCTGCGCGCGCATCCCGTACGCCATGGCCCGCGACGGCATCTTCTTCGCCGGGCTGGCGCGGCTCAGTCCGCGCTCGCGCGTGCCGATTCGGGCCCTCCTGGCTCAAGGGGGGTGGGCGATTATCCTGGTGCTCTCCGGCTCCTACGACACCCTGACCGACTACGCCACGTTCTCCGTCGTGATCTTCGTCGCGCTCGTCACCGCGTCGGTGTTCATATTCCGTCGGACGATGCCGGATGCCGAACGCGCCTACCGGACCTGGGGCTACCCGGTCGTGCCGGCGCTGTTCCTGCTGGTGTCGGGCTGGTTGATCGTCAGCACGCTCGTGACCACTCCCGGGCGTGCGTTCGCGGGCCTGGGGCTGATGGCGATGGGGCTGCCGTTTTATTGGTTCTGGACGCGGAAGACCATCCGGGCATCGTAGCCCATGGCATGCTGCCGAGCTGATCGGCGTTCCCGTTGGGCTCTTGAGGCTAGAATCCAGCGTGCCGAATTACGAGTCCCCATTCTCCACCTCCCAACCCCTGACCCCGTCCGTCAGTACGGCCTCGTTCTTGCGACGGCTCTGGCTGTATGCACAAACCCGCCTCGAGCGGTTTCACCGGTTTCATCCGCGTGCGCGGGGCGCGCGAGCACAATCTGAAGAACGTGGATGTCGAGATCCCCCGCGACGCGCTCGTGGTGTTCACGGGCGTCTCGGGCTCGGGCAAGTCGTCGCTGGCATTCGGCACGCTCTACGCCGAGGCGCAGCGGCGCTATCTGGAGTCGGTGTCGCCGTACGCGAGACGCCTGTTCCACCAGATGGGCGTGCCGGAAGTGGACGAGATCGACGGCCTCCCGCCGGCCGTCGCGCTGCAGCAGCAGCGTGGGTCGTCGACCACGCGTTCGTCCGTCGGCAGCGTGACCACGTTATCGAACCTGCTGCGGATGCTCTATTCGCGCGCCGGACGGTACCCGCGCGGGCAGGCGCACCTCGATGCCGAGGCATTTTCGGCGAACACGCCCGCCGGCGCCTGTCCCGAGTGTCACGGACTCGGCCGCGTCTACCAGGTCACCGAGGACTCGATGGTGCCGGATCAGTCGAAGACGATCCGCGAGCGCGCGATAGCGGCCTGGCCTCCCGCCTGGCACGGGCAGAACCTGCGCGACATGCTCGTCTCGTTAGGCTATGACGTCGATCGCCCATGGCGCGACCTGCCCAGGAAGGTCCGCGACTGGGTCCTGTTCACGGAGGAGCAGCCGGCCGTCCCGGTTTACGCCGGTTACACCCCCGCGGAAACGCGCCGCGCGCTGAAGCAGAAGGAGGAGCCAAGCTACCTGGGCAATTTCTCCAGCGCGCGCCGCTACGTGCTGAGCACGTTTGCGACGACCGAGAGTGCCTCGATCAAGAAGCGCGTGTCGCGCTACATGGTCAGCGCGGAGTGTCCGGTGTGCGGCGGCAAACGCCTGCGCCGCGAGTCGCTCTCCGTCACGTTCGGCGGCGTCGACATTGCAGATCTCTCGCGCATTCCGCTCAAGCGGCTTGGCCGGCTGCTGAGGCCGTACGCCGACGGCACCGCGCCGGAGCTGGCGACGGTCACGGTCGCGCATCCGGAGAAGGCCATGGTGGCTCAGCGCATCGCGGCCGACCTCATGGCGCGAACTGCCGTGCTGCTCGACCTCGGCCTGGGCTACCTGACGCTCGAACGCAGCACGCCGACGTTGTCGCCCGGGGAGCTCCAGCGCCTGCGCTTGGCGACGCAGGTGCGATCGAATCTCTTCGGCGTCGTATACGTGCTCGACGAACCGTCCGCGGGGCTGCATCCCGCCGACACCGAAGCCCTGTTGCGCGCACTCGACAAGCTCAAGGCCTCAGGCAACTCCTTGTTCGTCGTCGAACACGAGCTGGATGTCATCCGGCATTCCGACTGGATCGTGGACGTCGGCCCGGCCGCGGGCGAGCACGGCGGGCAAATCGTGTACAGTGGGCCGCCCACCGGGCTGCAGCGCGTGGCGGAGTCGCGGACCCGACAGCACCTGTTCGGTGAGGTGGCTCTGGCTGATCGGTTGCCGCGATCTCCGACCGGAACGCTGCGCCTCGAAGATGTGACCCGGAACAACCTGACCGCGCTGAACGTGGACTTTCCGCTTGGCGTGTTCACGGCCGTGACCGGCGTGTCGGGATCGGGGAAGTCGAGCCTGGTCAGCGAGGTCCTCGTCGAGCTCGTCGCCGCGGCGCTCGGCCACGACGTGCCCCGGGAGACCGACGAAGGGGAAGAGCTCGATCAGCCCGCCGTCGTCACGCTCGGCGGTCACGTTGTGGACGGGATGGACGGCGTCAAGCGGCTGGTCACTGTCGATCAGAAGCCAATTGGACGCACACCGCGGTCTAATCTTGCGACTTATACGGGCCTGTTCGACCACGTCCGGCGGCTCTTCGCGGCCACCAAGGGAGCGCGCGCACGCCGGTACGACGCCGGGCGCTTCTCGTTCAACGTCGTCAAGGGGCGCTGCGAGACCTGCGAGGGGGAAGGCTTCGTCATGGTGGAGCTGCTCTTCCTGCCGAGCGTCTACGCACCGTGCCCCACGTGCCACGGCACGCGGTTCAACGCGAAGACACTCGAGATCACGTACCGCGGCAAGAATATCGCCGACGTGCTGCGCCTCACGGTGGACGCGGCCTGGGAGTTCTTCGAAGACCAGCCGCAGATCCACCGCGCACTCACGGTCCTGCGCGAGGTCGGTCTCGGGTACTTGCGGCTCGGGCAGCCCGCCACGGAGCTGTCGGGCGGCGAAGCGCAGCGGATCAAACTGGCGACGGAGCTGCAGCGCGCCCCGCGCGGCAAGTCGCTGTACATCCTCGACGAGCCGACAACCGGACTGCATCCCGCGGACGTCGAGAAGCTCATGACGCAGCTCGAGGCCCTTGTCGAGGCAGGCAACTCTGTCGTGGTCGTGGAACACGACATGCGCGTGGTGGCCGGCAGCGACTGGGTCATCGATATGGGACCAGGTGCCGGCGATGAGGGTGGACACGTCGTCGCGTCCGGCCCCCCGCTCGACGTCGCATGCGCCGCCGGCAGCCGGACCGCGCCGTACCTCGCCCGATTCCTGTCCGGGGCAGACATTCGGCCGGCCACGCGCGCGCCGACGCGCATAGCGTAGTCAGCCCGCCGGTGCGTAGCGCGGAGCTTTTAGCTGCGAACCCTGGCGCGAACACGCCGTACGGTCCTCAACGCGCAGCTTCAGGTGCGCGACGTAAGGGCCGCGAGCTGAAGCGGACGACCGCACGCCGTGACATGGCGTTCCTATTGCAGCCATTGCCGCGACCGCTGCCCGGCGTCCGCACGCCGGCTCCTGTTCCCGCTGCATCGAGCGCACCCGCGTTCGGGCGGCCGCTAACTTCCTGAATGGAGCACGTTCGATGTACCACCATGTGAAAAAGCTGATGTACACGGTCCGCGTTGACGAGGCGGACCCCGCGTTCGGCAACATGCTGCTCGAGCAGTTCGGCGGCGCTAACGGCGAGCTTGCTGCCGCCATGCAATATTCCATTCAAGGGCTGAACTGCGAGGATCTCGCACGTAAAGATCTGCTGATGGACATCGGCACGGAAGAGCTCAGCCACCTGGAGATCGTCGGCGCCCTCGCGCGCCTGCACCTCAAGCCGATGAAGTTCAACCGCGACGCCGCGGAGGCGGATCCGCTCATTGCCATCGCGGGCGGCGGAGGCGTCAGCCTCTACAACTCGATGGGGAACCCGTGGACCGCGGACTACCTGAAGATCACCGGTGAACTCGACGTCGATCTGCGCAGCAACATCGCGGCTGAGGCGCGCGCGAAGATCGTCTATGAGCGGCTGATCAACTTCACCCAGGATGCCGGCACGATAGATGCGCTCCAGTTCCTGATGACGCGCGAGATTACGCACATGAAGGCGTTCACCGCCGCGCTGGAGAGCCTCGGGAAGCCGCGGTTCACGATCGGAAAAATCCCGCCGACGCCAGGACTCGTCGATCAGTTCTTCAACGACTCGACGGGATCCGGTGAAGATGGCGAGCGGGACGGCCGCGGCCCGTGGAACGAGGGAGGCGAGTGGACCGTCGTCGAGGCGCCTGCGTTCCAGCAGGCGCGGGTGCCCGCCGCGAGTGGCGCGCGGGTTGACGACAGGAGTACAACCACGGCCGGGAATCCCGCGATGCTCCGGGAACTGCTTCTCGACGAGTTGCGCGATCTGCTGCACGCCGAAGGACAGCTGCTGAAGGCGCTGCCGAAGATGGCCCAGGCTGCGCAGTCGGATGTGCTCCGCCGGGCGTTCGAAACCCACGTTGCGGAGACAGAGGAACAGGTGGCCCGGCTGAAAGAATCTTTCTCGTTGCTGGGTGCCCCCGCCAAGGCGAAGCCCTGCAAGGGCATGGCCGGGCTCGTCGCGGAAGGCGCCGAGATCATGGCGGAGGGGAAGAAGCAGGATGACGCGTTTGCCGACCTGGCGCTCATCGCGGCGGCTCAGAAGGTCGAACACTACGAAATCTCCGGCTACGGCACGTCGAGAGCCCTCGCCGAGCAGATCGGCCAAGCCGACGTCGCGCTGCTCCTGAGCAAGTC
Organism: Acidobacteriota bacterium; assembly: GCA_031361295.1. Taxonomy (GTDB): domain Bacteria; phylum Acidobacteriota; class Vicinamibacteria; order Vicinamibacterales; family 2-12-FULL-66-21; genus JALZOC01. The sequence goes on from JANMCN010000017.1 coordinate 8,156, forward strand.
CCTGGCGGAAGAAGAGATTGCCGACAACCTGCTGACGCAGATCGCGCGCGAGTACATGTCCCAGTCGCGCGTCGGCCTGTCGAAGGCGGCAGCCGTGCGCCGCACACCCCGCAAGAAGAAATAGCCCCGTCGATCGCGCTCCGGGCTGCGGCCGCCGGCCTGGCCCGGAGCGTCAGTAGTCGGCCATCAGACGTTCTTGGGCCGTGGTCGTGCAGCGGCTTTCAGCTTCTTCTGCGTCCGCTCCCAGATGTCCTTCACCACGTCGGCTCGTCGGCCCAGGTTGTTGCCGATCTGGGTCAGGGTGCCGATGTCGATCCGTGTCAACTCGCCAAAGCGCTTGCCGGCAGGTGCTTCGGGATGCAGCGATGCGGGAACCAGGACGTCCGCCGCACTTCCGGCCTGCCCCCGCCGATCCAGTTCGTCGATGAACTCGTCCCAGAGCTCCTGCCGCGACCGTGGACGTGAGCCCTCAGGATCCATCATCGCACCTCCATTGACACCGGCGGATCTTACCTCGGACCGGCCTCCCGCGCCCGTGTTGTCGCGCCGTCGGTCCGCGAATACGATGGTCCGAGCAGATGCCGACGCCACACGATCTCGATCGTTTCCGGCACGCGCAAGCCAGCATGGACGCGGGCTTCGACGCGGCGCTCGGCGAAATGCGGGCCGGACGCAAGCGCGGGCACTGGTTTTGGTACATCTTTCCGCAGCTCTCGGGTCTCGGCAGCTCTGGCTTGGCTGAGATGTACGGGATTGACGGCCGCACGGAAGCAATCGCGTACCTCCACGATCCCGCCCTACGCCACCGCCTGCTGACAATCGCCACGACCGTCGCGGAGTACGCGAAGCGTGGTGCGTCACTGCTGGCACTCATGAACTCGCGGATTGACGTGCTGAAGCTCGTCTCGTCGCTCACCCTGTTCGAAGCCGTCGGGCGCGAGCTGTGCGAGTCGGACGAAGAGCCTGAGACCCTTGCACTCGCCCGCGCGGCGGCGGCCGTGCTCGACGCGGCGCAGGCGGAGGGATACCCTCGGTGCCCTTACACGCTCGAATTTCTGGCGCACGAGCCCCCGGGCAGAACGCGTTAGTCCGCCGTGCGGCGGATGCGTGGCTGTCCGACATCACGCCTACGAGGACGCCGACTCGCCCTCGACCGATCGACTGTCAGGTCAGTTGCACGTCCAGCGGCGGCAGCGCGTTCAGGTGATCGGCGAAGGTTTCGTTGAAGAGGGCGCCGGGACGGCGCTCTCGCAGGCGAGTCACGACAGCCGGGCCCGGCATGCCGAGATGATAGAGAATGCGGCCCGCTATGAGAGCGGAGCGGTTGAAGCCCATTCCGCAGTGCGACAACACCCGGTGCCCAGTCCGCACCAGGTGCGCGCCCATCATCGCGACGGCGTCCAGCCGCGCGGCGTCGGGCAGATCCTCGTCGTAGATCGGGAAGTAGACGTAGAGGCACGATCCCGGCATCGTAGGAATGCACTGATCCAGTCCACCCTCGAGATCGATGACGACGTTGATCTTGTACTGCGCGGCGAGCTCCCAGTCGTCGATGACCGGCGAGATGAACAGCCGCCCGTCATCGTCCACCTGGCAGAGCGTCATGGCGGGGAATTATACTCGCGCCGCCCCAAACCCGGCGATGCGAGCGGACCGGATGTCGCGCAACTCCAGCAGCAGCCAGCAGATCATGCCGGTCATCGAGGACCTGCCGCGCGCGTGGATCCGACGGTGGCGCTGCGCGCGGAATAAGGGCGACTGTCCGCAGATGCCCGGCGCCGCCGTTTACTTGACGATCCGATAGCGTGCGCCCGCCTGGCTGCGCGACCCCAGTTCCGACTCGGCCTGGAACCAGTCGTCGCGATCGTGGCCGTCGCCGCCACCGCGGGCCTGCCAGTATTCATAGGCGCGATCGGCGACCTCTTCTTCGAACACGAACGTCAGCTCGTGCTGATCGAAGTTCTCAAACCACTCGGTCCACGCGATCGGCCGGAAGCGCGCAATGCCCGGGAAGTTGAAGCGTATGCCGGCCCCGCCGTCGGTGACGCTCAGGGTCGCGGGACCGGACGCCGTCGCCTCGCCTGTCGCGGGTTCCGCGCGGTGCCGTTCCGCCCATCGCTGGATGATCTCGTGATCTTTCGTGGCGAGCGCCCGAATGTGGGACTTTGTCGCGCTCCGATCGGCTGCCGTCTCGAATCCCTCGGGGCGCGCCGTCACGGGTGTCTTGTGTTCCATGATGAAGTGTAGCGAGCCTCGGCGGCGGTGAAAAGCTCAGCCAATACACCCCGTCTCCCGCGAAGAGTATTCAGGGAGTGCGTCTGGCTGCGCGGACGCTCGCCGGAGCGTCAGATCATCGTTCCGCGCGCGTCCCGGACCTGGGCACGCTTCGGCGCTCAGGTATTGCCCAGACCGTCGCGCACCGCTCGCAGCGCAGATAGACGAAGCGGAAGGTGAGGACCGCGGTCCGCGCCGAGGCTGCACCGCACGCCGGGCACTGCTGCGGGCCGATGTCGGGAACGCGTTCCGGATCGGTGGTCGCTCTCACCGCAGGATCACCGAGGCGTGCCGCGACGCGGCCGCATGATGAGTGACCGGCGCGCTCTGCCGGAGAGATGGCCTGCGTTCCCGCACCAGCCACACTTCGCAACACCGGGTGCAGCGCAGGGAGACGAAATGCGGAGTCAAGGTGGCCAGGGCGGTGGCGGTGCCGCTGCACCGGGGGCACTGTTCGACGCTCCGCGACGGTGCGGATTCGTGAGTGACAGGGTCCATGGAAGCGGGACAATGCCACAAGCTCAGCCTTTTGGCAACACTATGGACTGAAGGACGTCACCAATAGGGTGCTGCCCCGTCCGCTCCCGGCCCGCACGTCACGGATACGTGGTCGGCATACTTCCTGAACCCCTGCCTGCGGTGGAACCTGCCCCATGAACACCTTCCTCGCAGTCCTGCGGCGCCCGGTGGCCGCGGGCGCTGCGCCCGGGCCGTATACCTGCGATACAATCGGGCTGCACCCGCGCCGATGTACAGCACCGACGAAGCGCACGACGATACGCTGCTCCTGGATCGGATCCGGGCCCGCGATCCAGAGGCCGTCGGGCAACTCTACGATCGCCACAGCCGTCTGCTGTTCGGATTGCTCGTGCGAATGCTCGGGGACCATCGCGACGCGGAAGAAGTGCTCCAGGACGTCTTCGTCCAGGCGTGGGCCCGGGCCGAGACCTTCGATGCCGCGCTGGGGTCACCCGCAGGCTGGCTGATTGGCATCGCCAGGAACCGGGCAATCGACCGGCTGCGAAGTAGCGCCAGTCGCCGCAGGGCGGTCGAAGGGCTGCGGACACCTGATTCGGTAGACACGCCCGAGCTGACGGCCGTGGTTGGGGAGCGGCGCGGCGCCGTGCGGCACGCGTTGGCCACCCTGCCGGCGGATCAACGCGACCTGATCGAGCGTGCGTATTTCCTGGGCTCGACGCAGTCCGAGCTCGCCGCCGACCTCAACTTGCCGCTGGGAACGGTCAAGACGCGCATACGCACGGGACTCGTGGGGCTTCGCAGCACGCTCGAACGCACATTCACCGAACAATGAGCCAAGAATCCGACGACGCCGTTGAGTTCGACGACGTCGTGACGCGTGCCCTGGCCGAGCTCGCCAATGGGCCCGTGCCGTCTCCCGCAGTCGGGCACCAGTTGATGCGTCGCCTGGCGTCCGAGACCGCCGACGACGGGTTCACGTTTCGATTTGCCGCCGACGAGGATTGGCGACCACACCCCGTCGCGGGAATTCGGATGAAAGTGCTCGCGAGCAACCAGAACGCGGGCTACGCCACGCTCCTGCTGGACGTCGCCCCGGGCGTCCGGTTTCCCGCGCACCATCACGGCGGCGACGAGGACTGCTACGTCCTGTCCGGCGCCGTCCACACGCTGGGACGCCGACTGGGCCCCGGGGACTTTTTGCACGCGGATGCGGGCACCGAGCATGGCGAGCTGTGGACGCCCGACGGCGCCCGAGTCCTGCTCATCGTGCCAGCCGATGAGGTGCCTTCCTAGCCGAATCAGAGAAACCGCGTCACCTGACCCCCTCCTCGCGGCACTCCCCCACGGTCACGGCCTTCGGCATAGGCCCCACACACGGAATCGACTCTCTGCGGCAGAGTTAAATCCGGTTCGCATGCCCGCACGTAGTCCTGGTGAGGCCCGACTCGCCTGGCGACAGGTCGAGCCGGTAGGTGGATGTTCGATCTGCACCGCGCGTGAGCCGCGCTGCAGGGACCTGCCACGCGCCGAGTCATGACTGTGTTGATCCCCAATCCTGCCAAGGAGCTGACCGTGTCCAAAGCCGAAAATCTGAAAAGTCTCGTTGAGAACCCGTTGCACCGGCGCGATTTCGCCAAGAAGATGGCCGCCGGCGCGCTCGGCATCGCCGGTGTCGCCGCGCTGCCCGGCGCCGTCAATCTCGTCGCGCAGAGCCTGACGGACGTCGACATCCTGAATTTCGCGCTCAACCTCGAGTACCTCGAGGGCGAGTTCTACTCGGTCGCCACGACCGGGCAGCGCCTCGCCGACGCGGGGGTCGGCATCACCGGCAAGGGCCGGGCGGGTGCGACGACCGGG
>JANMCN010000019.1:0-19435 GCA_031361295.1 Acidobacteriota bacterium
AACCCCGGCTTCGCGCCTGACGTTCGGAACGGTCTAGTTGCCGGCCGGCGCCGGCACCTTGAACGTGAACGTGATCTCGGCGGCCTGCTTCTCCGACAGTGTCACCTTCTGTGTCTGGGTTTCGAGCTTCTCGTGCCAGGCTTCGACGGTGTAAGTCCCGGCCGGCAGGTTCTTCAGCTCGAACCGGCCGCCGTCGTGCGTCACCGCAAAATACGGGTGATCCATCACCCCGGCGAACGCATTCATCCATCCGTGCACATCGCACTTGAACCGCACCATCACCTCCCGCGTCGTGAAGGTGCGCTTGTCGACCTGGTGTTTGATCGCCTGCCCGATGTTGAACTCGCGGTTCGCGTCCGGCAGGGCATGCACATTGTGCATCGTTTCGTCGCTGTTGCTGATCTCGAGCGGCTGCCCGGTCCGGATGCCGAGCACGTGCGGATGGTATCGGCAACCCTGCTGATCGAGCTTGGCCGGTTCGGTCGGCGCATCGAAATAGTAGTTGCCCAGCCCGTCCTTCACATAGACGAAGACGTTCTCGAGGCCTCCATCGGTCACGACATAATTTTCGAAGCTGGCGCCGTTCGGATTCTGGGCCAGGCAGAAGGGATCAGCGGCCATTTTGATCGGGAGGTTCGCGGGCACGGCGCCGTCAAGGAGCACCCGTCCGGCGAGGCTTCCCGCGGTGGCGTTGTCGACACGCTTCGCGCCCGGGGGCGGCCCGGCCGAGGCACCCTGTTGATGTCCCCCGCCACACGCCGTGCACAAACCGATGAATCCCACGACGACCAATGACCGCAAACCGTTCATCCGCATAACCTTACTTCAGTATCACATGCGTCGCGAAGCGGGCAAATGCCCTCCGGACGGGCCGCTAGCTGCCCATGTGGAGCTTGCGCAGGATCCGATCCTGGATCCAGTGGGCGTCCCACCACTCGACCGGGTTCACCATCTGGCCGCTGACGAGCATCGTGAAGTGCAGATGATCGCCGCCGGCCAGGCCCGTCATGCCGCTCTTGCCGAGCTCCTGCTCCTTTTCGACCATCTCGCCGGCCTTCACGCCGATTGACGAGAGGTGCCCATACAGCGACTGCACGCCCATCCCGTGATCGACGATGACGCAGTTGCCGTAAATCCCGAGCTCCTCGGCGAGGACGACCTTGCCGCGATTCGCGGCGACGATGGGCACGCCGGTGAAGGAGGCGAGGTCGAACCCGAGGTGCGTCTGCTGATCGACTTCCTTGCCCTTGTAGACGTACGTGCGCTTGTCGGCGAACGCTGATTCCACGGCGTTGTTGGCGAAGGGGTGGAAGACGACCCCGCGCCAGTAGATTTCGGGCGCGCTCTGCTTCGACATGGACGCGATCTTCGCGGCATTCTTGCGGCGGAGCTCGCCGTTGATGACCAGGAACTTCGCCAGCTGGTCCCCTTCGGGCTTCACGTCGGTCGTCCCGGCGAGGATCGCCGGCACCACGCGGTCGAGAAACCTGTCGTCGAGTTCGATGCGGCTCTTCTTGAACGGCTTGGGGAACGTCACGTAATCGAAGTCGCCGCGGGCGGAGTTCCCCGCCTCGTCGCGGGCGAAGAGGTGCATCGGCGTCTTGACGTCCTGGTCGTAGCGCAGCGCGAAGAACGCGATGCGCAGCGACGGGTCCTTGATCGAGACGCCTTCGACCGTGGCGCCCGTCGCCGGGTATCCGGGATATTCGAGGTCGCCGACCACCACGCCTGACGCGACGTCTGCCGGGGCCGCCCGGTACACGATCATCTCGGAGCCGCCGAGGTTGATGTAGTGCTTGTTCGACACGACCGACACCGTGGGCCGTTCGAGCCGGACCTGGACGTCGCGACTGGCCATGGCCTGGAGTGTCCGGATCCCGCGAAACACGGGCCGTGACGCCGTCACGACGATCCGGGCGGGCCCCGTCTTGATGTCGGGAATTGCCTGTTTTCCAATGTCACGGGTGATGTGCAGCCTGTCGGGGCCGTCCGGCTTCACCGTCGCGCCCGCGGGGTTGTCGAGGGCGTAGAGCGGCGTCCGCTTGCCGTTCTGCTCGAAGAAGACGCTGGCCGAGGTGAGCTTGCCTCCGGGCGCCCCGAACGTGACCTCGAGCGGTGTGGTCGTGCCCACGAACTTTTCAGGCTTGCCGATTTCTATCGATGGCACGGCCGCGCGACCGGCGACGACGTAGGCGCCGCCCGCGGCGAGAAGAAGGAGCAGGATGAGACCCAGGAGATAGCGCATGTGGTGATGGTACCGGAAAGGGAGCGGGGGGAGATAGCGGAGTTGAGCGGGGCAGCGCGCGGGGCTCAGTTCAGACGATCGTCGGCGACGTTGATGTCTTGACCCATTTGGGCTCGACTGCTAACATCGGAGGTTCCTGTCGCGCTCGTGTGCCGCTATCGTCTAGGGGTCAGGACACGTGGTTCTCAGCCACGGGACCGGGGTTCGAATCCCCGTAGCGGTACCAACCTTCCAACCTGCAAACCGTCAATGACTTGTAGGCGATTCCTTGACGGAGTCTTCGCGTTCGGCGAAACGCTGTTTGGCGGGATCTTGAAAGATTCTTGAAACTTCGTCCATGGATTCGATCTTCGGGTCGAACGTCTTGCCTCCTTCCAGCCGTTCGACGGCAGCCTGTAGTGCCTCCAGTCGTTGGTTGTCATAGCGCTCGGTCGTGAGGATCGACGCGTGGCCGAGCAGGTCGCGCACCTGGGCCAGCGGGACGCCGCGCTCGACCAGTCTCGACGCGTACTCGTGCCGCAGGTCGTGCCAGTGCAGGTTGATCCCCCGCAGCCGCTGCTGACACTCGACCGAGAGGTCCTTGTAGCTGCCCCTGCGCCAGCGTGGGTCGATGCCGTGAGCCTTGAGAAGGGCTACCCCCCACGCTTTTTTGAACGTCTTCAGCGGCTCCCCCGCCTCGTTACTGAACACCGGGACCTCGTCTCCCTTACGTTCGCCGGCGCCGTCGAGCCGTAGCCACTCGAGCACGGTGAGCAGACGGGCGGTGCCGATCGGCACGACCCGAGTGCGTCGGCTCTTGGTGGTCGCACCCCTAAGGGTGATCATCCGCCTCTTCCAGTCGATGTCCCCGAACCGGAGCGCCAGCATCTCGCCGCGCCGCATGCCAGTGTCCAGGGCGGCGATGATCATCGACCGCAAATGGGGCGACGCAACGGCCAGCAGGGCGGCCTCTTCCTCCTCGTTGAGACGCCTCCTGCGCTTGTTGTCCTCGAGCTCCATTCGAATCAGCACCTCGGTGCCCCGGCGGAAGGGAGTCTTCTCGAGGTACTCGCGTCCGACGGCCCAGTTGAGCATGTGGCGGAGCAGCCCCAGCGTCCGGTTGATGGACGCCGGGGTGAGCCGTCTGCCGTCCAGGCCGTTGACCATGCGCGGTTGCTTCAGGTCGGCGACGAAGTCGTCGATGTCGGCGGTCTTGATGTCCGCGATGGCTCTTTCGCCGAATCGCTGGATCAGCGGCTTCAGCCGATAACCGATGGTGCTGGCCAGCGCAAGCCCCTTCGCGAGGACGTGCCGCTGCGTGTAAACCTCGGCGAACTTGCGGAACGTCATCGGCGAGATGTCCGCCGGCGGCTCGAGTCCTCGCTCGTCGAAGGTCCCATCCCTGATTGCGGCGGTCAGCTCGTCGAGTGCCTGGTCGGCTTCCGCTTTCGACTTGATTTCGCGGTTCGTCCACTTCGACAGGCTGACGCGCTTGCCGCGAAAGCTGCCCCACCATGCATGCTCGCAGCGGTCTCGAGCACGCCCTTTGTGCACGCAGATCTTGTGCAGACCCATTGACCGTTCCTCCTTCCTCCGGCTCGCTGTCAGACTCCACCGAGCATTGAGCCGCCATGCCCGGAATGATGCTGCTCCTGGGCGCCTCGCGCGTGTCGTTCCAGCCAGGCGTCGATCCATTCCGGCTTGAGCCGAATTGAACGCCTGCCTCCGACGCGTACGTGGCGCAGCTCCTTGCGCTCGCACGCCGTGTAGATGGTGTCCCGGCTCAAGCCGGCGTATTCCGCGCCCTCCCCAACGTTCAACCAAGACTTCATAGCGCAACCCTCCTGACGCGTCGCGCGTCAACGCAACCCCGTTAATCGTTTCGAGTGTGGATGCGCTCTGGCGCGCTGACCTGTGGCCGGCGCGCGTGAACAGTGGCGCGAGATGCGGGCTGGTGTTGCCGGCATCCAACACGGGGCGCTAAGCGCCGCGGTTATCGCGCGACGTTGGGTCGCGCGTACCTGAGCAGTGCGTTCACACTGACGATGCTGTTCTCACGGATGGCCAGGCGATACCGCCACGCTCCGGTGGTGCACCGTCCGGCTACATGCCCTGAGGGCGATACCGCATGCGGTTGCGAGTGTCTGATTTCGAAATGGCACTTTGTGCGATCTCGAACCAGAACCGTGCTGAAGTTAGGAAGTGGGCTGTTGGTCGTGGCCCTGAGGACGACGGCCTTCAGCGCTCCGCGCGGAGTGTGGCTCTCGCGGAAGGTGTGCAGCGAGCACGGACTATCAGGGACAGATTAACGCCGACCGCGGCCGAGGTCAACGCCCAAAATCGGTTCACCTTCCGTCATTGCCACTCCGACCGTCACGCAATAGCCAGGACTGATCTGCGCGGAGGCACCGTCAAGGCCCGAAGGCCGCGCACATGCGCGGTCGCAGCGAAGCGGAGAGCCTTGCACGGTGCCGAGCACAGATCGAGTATCGAATGCGTGATGGTCGGCACTCGCAACGCGGTGCAGATCGTTTGGCAGGTCGAGCACTCGAATGCGCCGGACCATCGCGCGCGACGCTCAGGCTTCATTCGGTTGCCTTATCGTGCGCCGAACGGGCGCGCGATGGTGACCAGATGTTCCGCACGAAGTGGGTCAGATTGTCCGGACAAGTACCGCCACGATTCCGCCACATCCAGCGCGACAATCAATGCGGCGCGTGGACTCACACAACGCCTCAGACGCACGCACACCGACACCCGCAGCCATGGCGTGAGCGACCCCTCCGGACAGGCGCGGGGCGACGAGGGCCGCGCGCGACGGGGTCGCTCACGCCATGGTTACCTCCTCTGATCGCGGTATCGACACCTGCTGTGGGCGGCACAGAGCGCCGCCCCTGTTGGGGAGCAGTCGCGCGCTCCGGGTAGAACTTGCGGGCGGTGAATCAATTGCGAGGGTGCTGGCGAAGGGTTCGTCGCTCGCGTGGTCGCCCGCGAGGCCATTGGCCAACGAGGGCGGGTGAGGGACAACCTCATTTTCGGAGGTCGTCCCCCCGGTCGTCCCCCTGCTGTGGGGTCAGGCCACGTCCACCAGGGGAGAAAGATGGAGGTACTGCCGCGACAACTCGACGCATTCGACCCGGCCGTGCCCGCGGTCGATCGCCTCAGCCAGGATCGGGGAACCGGCCATCCACAGCGTGTTCTCAGGGTCGTCCAACCACTGTCGGTACAGCGCTCGAAAACGCGGCAGGCGGTAGGCACTGGAGGCGTTGAGATAGCGGTCGTCAGCGGGCCCAACGCCCGGTTCGACAAGCCGCTTCCGTTCGGGGAACAGCCACTCCAGGGTCTCGACGACGGACGGGTGCAGCGGGGTGGCGAGGTGCTCACGGGCCGCGTGCAAGTAGGCCACTCGCGCCTTCGACAGCTGACGTGGGATCAGCAGTCGAACCGTCCATCGGAAGAGCACCCGGAACAGTGCGATGTGTCGCAGCAGGAACAGGCGGAAGTCCATCGGCGAGGGTTGTGTCACCAGGTAGACGAAGACGTACGCGTCCAGGCCCGGCAGGATCCCGATCGGGAGCTTGTCCGGGAAGTACCGCACCGTCGGAGCAGGCCCCTCACCGAACCGCAGGTGCGGGTACTGACGCATCTCCAACCGGCCCTCGAGCGCGCGGACGAAGTGACGGCGCTTGTCGGCCGAGGGCCCGAGCCAGACGACCTCGCGGTCGTCCAGCACCGCATCGAGCAGCATGACGCGCTCGATCAGGCGCCCCGGTGCCGCGGGCTTCCGAAAGCGGCTGTCGGGCTCGCCGATGGCCGCCCAGAGCGGCTTGTAGTGAACGTGAAACATCCGTCCGCGATGGAGCTTCCCGGTCGTGACCGGCGTCGCAAATCGCCGCGCGACGAGCGTCTGGACGAAGTCCGTGCTCTTCTGGCCGTGGACCGTGCCAGCGAAGCGGCAGTATTGGCGTTCGACGAACACGCCGGCGTGGAGCAGCACGTGCACGAGGAACCGGGCCTGGCGCTCGGTGAAACCGAACGCCGCGATGGCCTGGAGGCGCTCGGCATTCGCCAGATCGAGGGTCCAGCGATCGGGTGCGGCCGGCAGCGTCATCGGATCAGCTCCTCCACGATTCGCGGGTGCGCGCGTCGCCCCCCGCCACCGCGACCCCCCACCGAGCACCCCACCGAGAGATAGCAGGTGAACCCGGAGCTCTTCGCCGCGCCAGCATGGGCGCCGCGATAGTGAGGGGTGACGACCTCCAGGTCCTCGTGCCGCCAGAGCCCGTCTCGGTCGTCGTATTCGATGCGGGCATCGGGGAAGCGCACGTGGCCGTCGTCGTACGGCAGGCTGTGCTCGCGCGCCCACCGCGCGATCTCGTCCGGCTCACGATCGGGCCGGCCTTCGCAGTCCTTCCGGCCGCGATTGCGCTCCTGCAGGAAGCGCTGGTAGTCGCGCTTGAGCTCGTAGTCGAGCACCACTCGCCGGACCCGTCCGCCCTGATCCCTGAGTCGTTCCTCAGCGCGCTGGTAGGCGCGATACACCTGGGTGTCGTGGGTCAGCTCGCGGGGCTTTCTTAGGCCCGCGTAGAACGTCTGGCGGGGTTCCCAGGAGCGTTCCTCGCGTGGGGCCCGATTGGCTTCGAGCAGATCCCGGCCCCGCTCCGTCAAGACGACCGCGCGGTCGTCTGCGCTGAGTGGTGACGTGCGAATCAGCCCCTCATTCTCGAGGTGCTTCAGGCTCCGTCGTGAGCGCTGCGAGTCGTCACGGATGCCATGCACGTCGCTTTCGGCGATGACCCGAAACACCCCTATGGCGGCCAGCGCCCGACTCTCGCTCCCATTGATCTCGTAGACGCGGTCACGGTGGCGCACGTGGTCCCGTTCGTGCCCTCGAGGGAGGTCGAGCTCTCGCGTGAACACGTCGCGTGGGCGTTCGTCACGGTCTCGCTCGCCTGTTCCGCCGCGGCTACCGAAGCTGCGGTCCCAGGAGTCACCGCAATCTCTGCCATCCTCAGATCGAGGTTCGTATCTGTTCAGCATCATGCCTCTCTCTCGCAGCGAGCGTGCGTAGGGCTGCCGCCCTTGACGCGGATTCGAGTATGCCGAGGCGTCAACACACTTCTCAATCGATCCACGGCGCGTGTTGGGCCGGGATGGAGCGTGTTGGGTGTTGTCGTAGGAAGAGGCGACTCGAATTTGGACGTTTGCGCCGATCGTAAGGACCGCGTCGTCCGTCGTCCGCTCTGCTGGGGGGGAAAATCGAGTTGACCGCTCGCCTTGTCCGGCTTCAACGGAGGACGCGAGACGATCCATGGCCGACCTGTGTAACGACGGAACTTGTGGACGGCGGAAGTGCATCGCGCCCACTCAAAGTGGTCGGTTTTACGGAGGAAGCGCGCCACGAAGCTAGGCTTGCAACGGGGGTGCAAAGCGCGGCCGCTCTCCCGCCTCAAGACAGCGCGGCATTAGAAGACGCCGCGCATCCCCCCAAACTTGTTGAGCTAGAAGATTGGTAGGGAAGAGAGCCTTCGGTGAGGGCACTCTCGTCTGATCCCGACGGGGGCTTGCAGTCCATTTCTGTTGGGTGGTTTTCGGGGGCATCGGCAGGCGCTGTCCCCTCTGGTTCTGGGCTCTAATAAGGAATCTGCTAGCAGACGGGGGCCAAGTCCCGCGACAACGATGTTGATCGCGACGAGCGCCATCGGCACACAGGACGACCGGTCCGAAGCTGGCCTCACGGAACCAGGGTTGGAGTGAAGGATGTCGCGTGCGCCATCGCCGGATGACTAGCAACCTTGCCTAAATGAAGCCGTGCCCAGGGCCGTAACCACATAGCCGACGACGGCGATGGGTTTGCGGCTTTTGAGTGTATCCGTGCAATAGCCCGGGGCCATCTTCGCGAAACTCGACAAGCCGTCGGACACTCCTTCAATTAGCCCAAGCCACGCTGCTGCCGCCCCCATCGACGCCAGGAACGCCGGCATGACCGTCGTCGCCACTTCATGAGACCAGTCGCTGAGCAAGGACGCCAGTCCGATGCCGAGCACCGTGCGATTGAGCCAGGGGGGGTGAGGGGAGTGCGTATTCTCATTCCGTTCAGTATGCATCTCTCGCCTCCGATTGTGACCGGGGGCGAGCGACGTGTCAGACTTGACCGAGCTACGACGCTGGTCGTAGTATCGGGATCATGAAGCGATTGCCGTCGTTGCCTGGTGGCGATCTCGAGTACGCCATTCTCGCGGCGATCTGGGACAGTAAAACGATTTCAGGGCGCGAGATCCATACGCGGATCGGCGAGCCGCGTGGTCTCGTGTACACGACTGTTGCGAAGGTGCTCGATCGGCTTCGCATCAAAGGATTGATCGCTCGACGTCGCGTTGGGAGAGTGTTTCTCTACACCGCGAAAGTTCCTCGCGAGCGCATTGAACGCGCGAGAGCGAACGAAACGTTGCGCCGTTTGCTCGGCCCCGAGCCCGAACCCGCTATTGCGACGCTGGTCGACGCGATCGAAGCCATCGATCCGGAACTTGTCGACGAACTCTCACGCCAGGTCGCCGCCCGTCGGAGGTCTCGCCGTGGATCGTGAGGTGCTGCTCGCTCTCCTCGCCTTCGCCGTTCTCGGTCCCGCGGTCCTCCTTGCAGGCGCGTGGCCGCAGTGCCAGGGGTACGCGTCGAGCGCGCGAACGTGGGAGCGCGCCGCGTGGCGGGCGCTCTGGATGCCCGTCGTGCCAGCCGCGATCGCACTCTCGATGCTTCTTGGGTGGGCGGTGATGGAGCCAGCCAACGCGGAGCCGCTCCCGGCGCCGCTCGTCGGCGTGAGCGCACTCTTTGCGATCCTCTGGCTGCGTGCGCTGACTCGTGCGGGAAAAGCGTCGAGGGCACGGCGTTCCCAGATGGCCGCCGCAACCGTCGGCCTGTGGCAGCCTCGGGTCATCGTGGATGCGGCGTTTATGGCGCGGCTTGATGTCGACGAGGTGCGAGCCGTCTACGCGCACGAGGCGGCGCATGTTCGACACCGCGATCCGCTACGGATTTGTCTCGCGCAGCTGATCACCGATCTGCAGTGGCCCTGGCCGGGTGCGCGGCGCCGTTTCGACGAGTGGCGGCGCGTTGTTGAGTTGGCCCGTGACGAAGAGGCGAGGGACGGAGGCATCGATGGGGCCGACCTCGCTTCAGCGGTGCTAGTCGGCGCGCAGTGGACAACGGCCGTCCCACAGGGAGCAGCCCTGATAGACGGCGGTGCGCGCTTGGAGGATCGAATTGCGCGTCTTCTTGGTCCGCTCGCGGCCGACACGCCAGAACGCTGGATGGTACCAACGGTGCTCGTGGCAGTGACGTGCTTTGTCAGTCTCGTTTCTGGAGCGCGGTTTGGCGAGACGTTGATGCAACTGGTGCTTCGGTCGCTCCCATGAGGCGTCTGTCCAGTCTCGCTCTTCTTGCGATCGCGCTCGCCCTTCCCCTGGCGGGCTGTGGAGAAAGCGAATCGGCGCGCGAGGAACGCGCGATGAAAGACGCCACCCCACAGCGGGTGCGTCCGGACGGCAGCATTCAGTTGACCGACCACGATCGCACCGCGTTGGGTCTGATCGTCTCCCCGGCGGTCGAAGGCGATCTGCCGGAGAGCACGCTGCGGTTCGGTCGTGTCCTCAGTCCGCCTGGCGACGAGGCGCAGGTCGTCTCACCGGTGACTGGGCGGATCAGTCGACCAGCCCTCGCACAACTCGGGGCCGTCGTTAGGGCGGGCGCGATGCTGGTCGAGATCGTGCCGATCCTGGACACGCCCGACCGAATTGCCGTCAGCACGCAGGCCGCGGAGCGCGACGGGCAGATCGCGTCGGCGGAGCGCGAACTCGTCCAAGCCGACGCGACGGCCACGCGCGCGCGTGCCCTGTCCCCGCAAGTCGTGAGCGCGGCGAAGCTGCAAGAGGCTGAAACCGCCGTCGCCACCGCTCGGGCGCGCCTGGAAGGACTCCAAAACGCTCGAACCGCCGCGACGCAGGCCCAGACGCGATCGGTGTCCGTCACGGCGCCGATCACCGGCGTCATCTCCGCGCTCAACGTCGAAGTGGGAGCGGTCATCACCAAGGGTGACGTGCTTGCACAGATCGTGCGCGACGGGCCTGTCTGGATTGACATCTCGGTCCCGCCTGACGATCCGATTGGCGCGCAGTACGAAGTCACGACCGCAACAGGACCGGTGACCGCCCGTCTCCTCGTGCGCGGACGTGTGACCGAGAAGGACGGCACGCGACATGACCGTGTCGTGGTGGACGCGAAGCAGTCCGCGACGCTTCGTCCGGGGGCGGCGGTGTCCGTCCAGGTCGCGCGCGGCGTCGGGCGCGGAATCGTGATACCTGAGTCCGCGCTCGTCCCAGGCGTCGAGACTGACACGGTCTTTGTCGAAACGTCTGCCAGCGTGTTCACCGCCCGGCCGGTACGCATCGCGACGCGCTATGGCGGAAAGGCGCGCCTGGCCACGGGGCTGGCTGCCGGCGAACGTGTCGTCACGCAAGGCGCGATGGCGCTTCAGGGCGAAAGCGTCCGCGCGCAACTGCGACCGACAGGCTGATCGATGGGTCGGTTCTTCGATGGCTTGATCGCCTGGTCGATCCACAACCGCGTCGTCGTCCTGCTCGGGGCCGCTGCCCTCGTCGTCGGCGGCCTGTGGTCCGCGTCGCACGCGTCGCTCGACGTCCTGCCTGATTTCGCGCCGCCCATGGTTGTGGTGCAGACGGAAGCGACGGGCATGGCGACGCTCGATGTCGAGCAGCTCGTAACTCGGCCACTCGAACAGGTGCTGCTCGGCACGCCGCAAACGACGAGCGTCCGGTCGACGTCCTCTTCCGGCCTCTCGGTTGTGACGCTGATGTTCGACGAGGGTGTCGATATCTACCGCGCGCGGACCCTCGTCACCGAGCGGATACAACTCGTGCAGGCCCGCTTACCTCGCACCGTGCGGGCGCCGCAGCTTCAGCCCATCTCCGCGCCGATCGGCGCGCTCCTGCGCTTCTGTGTGACCTCAACGGCGCCGGACCAGGTGCAGGGGCTTCGCGACGTGCGGGCGTTCGCGGATTGGGTTCTCCGGCCGCGGCTTCTGGCCATTCCTGGCATCGCACAGATCATCGTGCAGGGTGGCGAGGTCGAACGCATCGAGGTGCGTCCCGACCCCGTGCGCCTCCGGCAGCGGGGCGTCACGGTTGGGACGCTGGCGGACGCTGTGCGCGGCAGTCAGTCCCTGTCGGGCGCGGGCTTCGTTGAAACCGCTAGTGCTCGCCTAGACGTGCAGAATGACGCCCGCTTGTCATGGGACGATGCGGTGACGGCGCTCGGTCACACCCTGGTGTCGGCGCCCTCGATTCGGATCGCCGATGTCGCGGACGTGGTGCGAGTCGCCGAGCCGCCGGTTGGCACCGCGATTTACGACGGCCGCCCGGCGGTCTATCTGCAGGTCACGAAGTTACCATGGGGGAACACGATCGCGCTGACTGACGAGGTTGAGCGCACCCTTCGGCAGTTGGGTCCACGTTTGCCGGCCAGCGCGCGGATCGAACCCGCGCTGTTCCGTCAGGCGACGTTCGTCAGCACGTCCGTCAACAGCGTCGTCCAGGCGATGGCGATGGGTTCGGTGCTCGTCATTCTGGTCCTCGTGGCGTTCTTGCGCTATGGTCGCCTGGCCGTCATCAGCCTGACTGCGATTCCGCTCTCGATCCTCGGCGCGGTCGGTGTCCTCGTGGCGCTTGGGGCGTCGATCAATGGGATGACGCTCGGCGGGTTGGCCATCGCCGTGGGCGAGGTCGTCGACGACGCGATCGTCGATGTGGAGAATGTCTGGCGACGGCTGCGCGAGAACGGCCAGCGGCCTGACCCGCAGCCGCCTCTCGATGTGGTCCGCTCGGCGTCCCGGGAGATCCGCAGCTCCGTCGTCTACGCCACGGTGATCGTCTGCCTCGTGCTCGTGCCCGTGCTGCTTCTCGGCGGGATCGCTGGGCGCATCTTCGCGCCGCTCGCGCAGGCGTACATTCTCGCGATTGCGGCCTCCCTCCTCGTGGCCTTAACCGTCACGCCGGCCCTGTGCGCGTGGTTGCTTCCATCACTCGCGACGACGGAGGCACGGCCCTCTCGTCTTGCGCTGTGGCTCGTCGAGCGGTATCGGCGCCTGCTTCACGCGGTGGTCGATTGGCCGCGTCTGATGTTCGCGGTCGCCGGGGTCGCCATGGCGGCGGCCATGATTGCGCTGCCCTTTCTGAGCGGTCGTTTCTTGCCGGAATTTCACGAAGAGTCTGCGGTTGCCCACGTCACCGCGGTGCCGGGCATCTCGTTGCCGGAAGCGACACGTCTCGCCGAGCGGATCGACGCGCAACTTCGGCCCGTTCTCGTGGCCCACGCGGAAGCCCACATCGGTCGTGCGGAACTGAGTGACGATCCATTTCCCGTGAATGTCATGGAGTTCAACCTCGCGCTCAAGCCGGACGACGAGCGCGACTGGGACCAGATCGTGCTGGACCTGGCGAAGGGCTTCGGCCAAGTCCCCGGCGTGGGCTTCGGCATTGAGGGGTTTCTCGGCGAGCGGATTAACGAGACCCTGTCCGGTGAAACGGCGCCGGTCGTGGTGAAGGTCGTCGGTCCGGAGATCGCCCGTTTGCGCGCCTTGGCCGCCGAGGTGACGCGGGTCGCGGGCGGGATTCCAGGTGTCGGGACAATCCGGGCCGAGGCGCAGATCGACGTGCCGCAACTGCGCATCCGTCCCGATCGCGTGCAACTGGCACGGTACGGCGTTCGGCCCGATGACCTTGCGAATCAAGTCATCGCCTGGCGGCAAGGCGAGACCGCCACACAAATTCTCGGCCGCGACGGTCGAGTCGTGGATGTCGTGATCGCGGGGCCGATGGCGGCGCGCACGCGCGAGGCGCTCGGCGACCTGCCGATCGACACGCCCACGGCGGCCGCGGTCAACCTGGGTGCGCTGGCGACGATCGACGAGATTCCTGCGCCCGCGCTGGTCAATCACGACAGCGGCGAGCGGCGCATTGCGATCGGGATGGATGTGCGCGGTGGCGGACTGTCGAGCGCCGTCGGACGGCTGGAACAGCGACTCGCCGCGCTCAAACTCCCTGAGGGGTACCGCATCGACGTCAGCGGGGAGGCGGTCGCACGCCGGCAGGCCGCGCGACGATTGCTCCTCATCGGCGCCTTGGTGCTCCTCGGAATCTTCGTGTTGCTCGCCAGCGCTTTCGGGTCAGTCCGTGACGCGACGATCGCGCTTGTGAATTTTCCACTCGGCCTGATCGGCGGGGTCGTCGGCGCGATGCTGACGCCTGAGGGTCTGTCCGTGGCGGGACTGGTCGGGTTCGTGACCTTGTTCGGCATCATTTCGAGGAACGGCATCATGCTCGTCTCGCACAAGCAGCATCTCGACGCCGCGCATCCAGACGTCGAGCCCATCGCGCGCATTCTGCGCGCGGCCGAAGAACGGCTCATGCCGATTCTGATGACAGCGGCAGCCGCCGGCCTGGGCCTGCTACCGCTCGCGCTCTCGTTCGAGGCGCGGGGGACCGAACTCGAAGCCCCGATGGCGCTGATCGTCTGCCTGGGGCTGATCACGTCCACGGCCCTGAACATGCTCGTCATTCCGACCATCTACGTGTGGCTCGCCAGGCGCGACGCCCGGCTCGCGACGGCACCGGCGACACCATGACACGGCCACCGCTGGCTGTTTCACTGATCGCATGTGGCGTCATGACGTTGTGCCCGTGGACAGCACACGCCCAACGACCGTTGGCGTTGGTCGAGGCGCAGGCCGAGGCGCGGGCCAAGGCGCCCGACGCTGCGGAGCTTCAAGCGTCGATCGCGGCAGCCGAAGCCATCGCGGCACAAGCGGCGCGGCGATACCGCGAGGATCCGACGATCTCGAGTACGTTCTCTCGAGGGCGTATCGTCGGTCGTTCAGAGGAGAGTTCCTGGAATCTCGGCGTTCAGCAGCCGTTCGACCTGTCGGGGTCGTGGAAGCCGCGGGCGGCATCCGCCGCGGCCGATGTCGAGCGCACCCGCCAGGAGCGAGAGAACGGACTGCGGGCGCTCGACGAGCAGGTCGCGATCGTCTTTGCGGATGGCGCCTTGATGCAGCGGCAGCTCGCGCGCGGCGAGCGCCTCGCCGATCTGTATCGCATGGCGTCTGACGCGGTGCGTCAGCAATTCCAGGTGGGTGCGGCGCCGCAGATCGACGCCGATTCGGCGGAACTCGATCTGGCTGGCGCTCTGGCGTCGGTTGATCTGGCGCGGGGTGATCTCAATCGAAACCGGGCACGTTTGGCGCGGCTGCTGGGACGTGAGAGCGGCGGCGATCTCGTCGTCGACGACGGAGCGGAAGTCCCCGACATCGCGCCGAGGCCTCCGGAATTCGCCGCACTGGTCGATCGCGATGCGCGCGTTCGCGCGGCGCTCGCCGAGGTCGATGTGGCCATGTTCCAACGGCAGATTTTCGAACATCTGATCAAGCCGCCGGTAACCGTGGGAGTGGAGTATGGCCGTCAAACGCGGGACATTCCCGTTGGGTCTTTCATCGGCGCCCCCTTCGCTAGTTCGCTCGCGGCGACTTGGACCGATGCGGAGACTGTCTTCAACGTGGGCGTCGCGCTGCCGCTATTCAACCGGCAGCGTGAGCCGCGCGCGCAGGCAACGGGACGGGTCATGACGGCCCAGGCGAAGCTCCGGACGGCGCGGGCTGACGTCCGGGCGGAATTGGAATCCACTTGGGCGGTCTTGCAAGCCGCGGCCAGCGCTCTCCAGAGAGTCGCGCCAACCGCGGCGATCATCGATCGTGATGTGACGTTCGTCGAGCAGGCGGTCGGGGCGGGTGCCTTCGATACGCTCACCCGCACACAAGAGTTGCGCCGGCTTCAGGAAGCAGGCCGGCGCGTGGATACGGCGGTTCGCGACTTCCGTGCCGCGCGCGCCGTGTGGATTCGGCGCATCTCGGTGTCCCCATGACGAATACGGAGACGGCTCCGACCGGGCAGATTCCGGTCGGGCTGTTGTCGAAGGGGCAAGGCAAGCGTGCGCTCCTGGTGATGGGAATGCTCCCACCCATCCGGTGCCCGCTGGCCGACGAACCGTTTGACGGACTCGATCTCCGTCAGACGCGTGGCGCGATGTTGTTACCGCCGGTCAGCGCCGATGCGGGCTGGTCAGGCCCCGGCGGTGAAGCAGCCCGGCAGTCCATCCCAAGATGCCGACGCGATGCATCGGGCAAGGCCGATCATGATGAGGCCGATGGCATACTCCGGTTTGTCCGGCAACAGGATGATTGCGAGGACAAACATCAGGAGCGGACCGATGACCCAGTTCTGGATGAGTGACAAACCTAGAATCCTCGTGTTGCGGAAGACCTCGCCGAGCCCCTCGTACTTCACCTTGGCGAGTGGCGGAAACAGCATCAGGAGGTCGTTTTCTGCATATTCATCTCTGCCGCACTCGGCTTGATTCCAGTCCATGTCCGCATGTCGTACAGCTCCGATCACGCGCAGCAGTCGGAGCCGCAGCAACTCTTTGGTTCCGGCTTTCGGGCGCGCACGAACGCGCTGGCGAACCTGTCTTCCACCTCGGTCGCCAGGCGGTCCACATCGACGCCGCTTTCGGTCAAGAATGCGCGGGCGTCGTCGATTCTGTAGACGCGCCACGGTTCAACCTCCACGTCGGCAAAGCCGGCAGACCGCAGCTTGGCCGCGTACTCTGTCTCCTCGAGGGCTCCCGCGATGCAACCCACCCACAGCTCCATACTGCGTCGGATGTCGGCCGGTACGTCGCCGCGGACAACCACGTCAGAGACCGCGAACCGGCCACCGGGCTTTAGCACCCGGAATGCCTCCCTGAGAACCGCATCCTTGTCGCTCGACAGATTGATGACGCAGTTGGAAATGATGACGTCCACAGAGTTGTCGGGCAGCGGGATGGATTCGATCGTCCCCTTCAGGAACTCGACGTTCGTCGCGCCGGCCTTCCGCTGGTTCTCGCGGGCCAGCGCCAGCATCTCGTCGGTCATGTCGAGGCCGTAGGCCTTGCCGGTCGGACCGACACGTTTTGCGGAGAGGAGAACGTCGATCCCGCCGCCGGATCCGAGGTCCAGAACGGTCTGGCCAGGCTCGAGCGCCAACAGGGCGGTCGGGTTGCCGCACCCCAGCGATGCCGTGACGGCATCCGCCGGAAGACCGCTGGTTTCGGCTTCGGAATAGAGATCAGATGAGATCGGGTCGCCGCAGCCGCACGCCGTCGGACCGCAACAGCCGGCGTTCTTCGAGGCATTAGTCACGGACGCGGCAATCGCCCCGTATTTCTCTTTCACCGCCTGCTGGATGTCTGACATGTGCGCACTCCTTGTATCTGCAATAACGAATATACTCATGCTAGGAGTCCATGTTATATTTGTCAAGGCGAATGTATGGCTAAACAACTGGTGCAGATGGGAGGCCTGTTCAAGGCCCTCGCGGACGAAACCCGGCTCCGAATACTCGGGCTGCTGCTCACCGGCGAGGTCTGCGTGTGTGACATCCACGAGAGTCTGAAGATCCCGCAGCCCAAAGCGTCCCGTCACCTGGCGTACCTGCGCCGCGCGCGACTCGTCGAAACACGTCGCGAGGGCTTGTGGATCCACTATCGGATGGGCACGTTCACCGATCCGGTGCTGACGGCGATCACCGACGCTGTTCGGCACGCGCTTACCCACACCGACACCGTGCGTCGTGACGGAGAGCGCCTGCAGAAGAGGACAGGCTGCTGCGTGCCGAGCCCAGGCGAGGTAGGCAGTGTGTCGTGCTGTGCGCCTGCAGCGGGCGCCGTACACGCAAGGCCCTGACGATGGAGACGCGTATCAAGCGGACGCATCGCGACGACGCGCCCGATGTACTTCGGCTGTTGGAGCGGAATCACCTTCCGCTCGACGGCCTGCCGGACCATCTCGGCACGACCCTCGTCGCACGTCACAACGGGCAGATAATCGGGAGCGCCGCTCTCGAGGCTTATCCCGACGGCGTCCTGCTGCGGTCTGCCGCAGTCGCGGCGGAAGCGCATGGGCAGGGTATTGGCCTGGAGCTGACCCACGCCGCCATCCGGATGGCGGTAAGTGTCAGCGCGCCCGCCATCTACCTGCTGACCACCACCGCGGAACGGTTCTTTCCAAGATTCGGATTCGAGCGGATTGCACGGACGGACGTGCTGACCGCAGTCCGGACGTCCATCGAGTTCACGTCCCCATGTCCGGCGAGCGCCACCGTGATGCGCAAGACGCTGTAGACCGCAGGAGTTTCATGGCCACGAGAATTGGCATCAACGGCTTCGGACGTATGGGGCGGCTCGCATTGCGCGCAGGCTGGGGACGTCCGGATCTGCAGTTCGTCCACGTGAACGAGGTCTCAGGCGGACCCCAGACAGCGGCCCACCTGTTGACATTCGACTCGGTCCACGGCCGATGGGATCGGACGGTCGAGGCGCGGGACGAGGAGATCGCGATCGATGGGACCACGGTGGCATTTTCGGCCGAGCCGAAGCCCGCGGATGTGCCGTGGTCAGAGCAACAGGTCGACATCGTCCTCGAATGCAGCGGCAAATTCCGCACGACGGAAACGCTGGATCCGTACTTCACCGCAGGAGTCAAGACGGTCATTGTGGCGGCTCCGGTCAAGTCGGGTGCGCTCAACCTCGTGCTCGGCGTCAATGACCACCTCTACGACCCTGCCAAGCACCGCCTGCTGACCGCCGCTTCGTGCACGACGAATTGCCTGGCGCCGGTGGTGAAGGTGATTCACGAAGCGATCGGCATCAGGCACGGTGTGATCACGACGATCCACGACATCACGAACACCCAGGTCATCGTGGATGCGCCGCACAAGGATTTGCGGCGCGCGCGCGCGAGCAGCCTGTCGTTGATTCCGACGAGCACCGGCTCGGCAACAGCCATCGGCCTCATCTATCCGGAACTGCTGGGAAAACTCACCGGTATCGCGGTCCGCGTACCCCTGCTGAACGCGTCCCTGACAGACTGCGTGTTCGAGGTTCAGCGGCCGACGACGGTCGACGAAGTGAACGCCGCGTTCAAGCGCTCCGCGGACGGAGCCCTCGCGGGCATTCTTGGATATGAGGAACGTCCGCTCGTTTCGGTTGACTACAAGGATGATCCGAGGTCCGCGATCATCGATGCACCGTCGACGATGGTCGTGGATGGAACCTGCGTCAAGGTGCTCGCGTGGTACGACAACGAGATCGGCTACGTCCACCGCATGATTGAGCTCGCGCAGAAGGTCGGCGCGTCGTTGTGACAGCGGCCAGCATCAGCATTCGCAACTACGTCATTGTGACCGCCGCGTATTGGGCGTTCACGCTGACCGACGGTGCGCTGCGCATGCTGGTGCTGCTGCACTTCAACCAGCTCGGCTATACGCCGGTCCGGCTCGCCTTTCTTTTCCTGTTGTATGAGTTTTTCGGCATCGTCACCAATCTGGTCGGCGGCTGGCTGGCCGCACGAACCGGTCTGCGATTCACTTTAGTGGTTGGCCTGGCGCTGCAGGTGGTTGCGCTGGGTTTGCTCGCCCTGCTGAACCGCGAGTGGAGCATGGCGCTCTCGGTTGGGTACGTGATGGGGTGTCAGGCGCTGTCTGGCATTGCCAAAGACCTCACCAAGATGAGCGCGAAGAGCGCGGTCAAGGTGCTCGTGCCGACAGGCGATGAGTCTGGTCTCTTCAAGTGGGTGGCACTGCTCACCGGTTCGAAAAACGCCTTGAAAGGGGCGGGCTTCTTCGTGGGAGGCTTCCTGCTCTCGGTGCTTGGATTCCGCGGTGCACTCGCGGCGATGGCTGGCGGTGTATTCGTCGTCCTTGCGTTCGTCCTGCGTGCCTTGCCCGCGTCCATTGGGCAGGCTAAAAAGAGGCAGGCGTTCAGCGGCATCCTGTCGAACTCGCCGGGCATCAACCGGCTTTCTCTGGCACGGCTGGCCTTGTTTGCCGCCCGTGACGTGTGGTTCGTGGTGAGCGTCCCGATTTTCCTGACCAGTGTGCTCGGCTGGTCGCCGACCCGGGTTGGCGGCTTCATGGCTCTGTGGGTCATTGCGTACGGTGGCGTCCAGAGTGCATCGCCTGTTCTGCTGGGGAAGGTGACCGGTGGTCATGCCCCCGGTCCGGTGTTAGCGAGCACGCTTGGGCTGTCTCTGGCGGCCATCACCGCGCT
>JANMCN010000068.1:0-14983 GCA_031361295.1 Acidobacteriota bacterium
GATGCGCCGGCCGATGCGCTGCTCGAACGCGCTGACGACGTCGGGAGGAAATCCGTTGGGGAACAACGGAAAGGGGCGGTCCAGGACGAGCCCCATCAGCTCCCAGTGGCCGGTGACGGAGTCCTTCCCCGGCGACGCCTCGGCCATCTTGCCGTATGCGCCAATCGGCTCGGTCGATGAGCTGAGGGCGTTGATGGCCGCGACGCGGGCGAGGCCGAGCGACCTCAGGTGCGGAACAGCGAGAGGGATGCGGCGGGCGAGGTTGCCGAGCGTGTCGCTGCCGGCGTCGCCGTAGGTGCGCGCATCCGGCAGTTCACCGACGCCCACGCTATCCATGACGAGCAGGATGACGCGGTTCGGATGGGGAGTGGCCAATCAGGCTTCGTGGGCGGAGTAGTAGTTGCTCATCGGGCGCGGGGAGCGAATCGTGGCGATCGCGTGCTTGAAGATCATGTGGTCCGCCCCGCTGTGCTCGACAATCACCGCGAACCGATCGAAGTTCTTCACGCGTCCCTCGAACTCCGTGCCGTCCATGAGGCGAATCAGCACGCCGAGCTTCTCGCGCCTCGCGTAGTTGAGGAAGACATCCTGGATATTCGGCTGCGCAGTGGCGGGTTTCGACTCACGGGTGAGTGGCGTCATCGCTCGATTTCTCCATGGGCGCGAGCGCGCGAGCGACCTCCTCCTGGGTCCCCTCGAGTTCGCCCGCGGCGTGAATCCACTGTAGGTTAGGCTCTTTCCTGAACCAGATCAACTGCCGCCGCGAGTACTTCCGGTTCTCGCGGACGATGAGCTCGCGTGTCGCCGGCTCGTCGCGGACGCCGCGGAGATGCTCGATCGCCTGCCGGTAGACGAGGCCGGTGAACGGATGCGCCGTCTCCGGAATTCCGGCGGCGAGCAGCGCGCGGATCTCGTCGAAGAGCCCCTGCCGGAACTGCGCGTCCACGCGCGCGGCGACGCGGGCGTCGGTTGCCGCCTGCGGAATCCTGAGCGCGAACGTCACCACGTCGTACTCCGGCAGCGGCGATCGCGTGTCCGCGAAATGCGAGGTCAACGGACGGCCGGTCAGGTGATAGACCTCGAGAGCCCGCACCACGCGCTTGCGATCCGCAACCGAAATCCGCTCGGCGGATGGAGGGTCCACGCGCCGGAGCAAGGCGTGGAGCCGCTCCTCTCCCCTGCGGTCGGCTATCCGCTCGAAGCGCGTTCTGAGAGCCGTGTCGCGCGCCGGCCCCGGGAAGAACCCGCGCGTCAGCGCGCGATAATACAAACCCGTCCCGCCGACGAGGATCGGCAGACGTCCGCGCCCGGTGATGCCGCGAATCACGTTCGAGGCCTCCTGCGCATACCGCGCGGCCGAGAACTCCTCGAGCGGATCCGCGACATCGATCATGTGATGGGGGATGCCCTGCCGCTCCGCTGCCGGGACCTTGTCCGTGCCGATGTCGAAGCCCCGATACACGGCGGTCGAATCGCAGCTCACCACTTCCCCGCCGAAGCGACGGGCGAGGGCGATGCCGAGCGCACTCTTGCCGGTCGCCGTCGGGCCGACGATCGCGACGAGCCGCGGACGGGGCCTCACCGATAGGCGAACGCCCGCACGATGGCGAGTGCCGCCAGGGCGGCGAGCATCAACAGCAGACCGATCTGCTGGGGGCGCGTCGTGTGGATCATGAGCCGGGGTTTTCGTTGTAGAAGAAGGTGATCGTGAAGAAGGCGCGGTCGTCGGGGTATTCAGGCGGCAGAGGCTGAGTGGGATTGGAGGCGGCCAGCGCGTTGAACGACGAATGGTTGAAGCCGTCGATGTTCGAGGGTCTGAGCACGCGAAGCTCCGTGATCCGGCCGTCCTTCCCCACGTAGAACGTCACCGCCACATGCCCGTGCATCGTCATCGCCGCCATGGGGATGTCCCAGTTGCGCCGGATCTGCGCGATGAACCGCCGGAGCCAGGGGCCGAAGTCGACTCCCTTGCTGTCGAACTGGATGGACTTCTCGAAGTCCATGCTCTCGCCGCCCTGAAGGTTCCCGAACGTGTCCTTCTGGACGTACTTCTGCACGTTCCGAATCGCATCGGCGATGACGCCGGCCGACGGCCCACGCTGGGTCGGCTGCGGCGAGTCGGACGCATGGGCCTGCGGCGCGTTCGGGGCATCGGGGAGCGTGACGCCTTTCGCGCTCTCCTCGACGGGGGCTGCGGGCTGTTCCGGCCGCGACGCGCGGGCGGTCGGCCCGCCCTCCATCCGCTCGGACGTGTTGCCGCGGGAGAACGGCATGTCGTTGGTCGGCTTGGGCGCCCGCTCGACCGTCGCCGCCTTGCGATCGATGTCGGAGAGCTCCGGACGTTTCGGAGGCGTCCGCGCCGGCCTGTCGACCCGGGGCGCCATGAACACGAAACGCGCGTTGTCGCGCTGGCGGCGCAGGAGCTCTTGCTGCTGCTGCGCCAGGGCCTGCTGGCGCTCGGCCTCCCACGCCTTCACCCAGGACAGGTGCGGCGCGATCAGAATGAAGATGATCATCGAGAGATAAACGACTATGGTGAGCAGGACGACTTCGAGCCGCGTCAGCGAACGCGGCAGCGTGGGCGTGTCAGGCCGATAGTCGTCGAAGTTGAAGTACATCAGGGAGTTAGAGGGATATTATATCAGGGATTCGGGACTCGGGATTCCGGATGCGGGATTCGGAACTCGGGATTGGACGTTGCGACGTCGCCTGCGCGCAGGGGGGCTCCCGGTCAACCCTTCGGCCCTCAGATGACCCTGGCGCCGCTCAGGTCCTCTCCCCAACGAATAGATAGACGACACCGAACGTCAAAGAGACGGCGCGGACTTGCGAAAATCCTGTGGCAGACAGGATGCGCGAGAACTCGGCCGGCGGGGGGAAGGTGCCAACTGAGGCGGGCAGGTAGGAGTACGCGCTCTGGTGCTTCGAAATCAGGCGCCCGACGACAGGCAGCATGTAGCGGAAGTACCACGAATACAACGTGCCAAGGCCGGGGACGCGGGGCTGTCCGAACTCCAGGATCGCCAGACGCCCGCCGGGCTTGAGGACGCGGGCGATTTCCCGCAGCGCCCGCTCGGGTTCGGCGACGTTTCGTATGCCGAACGCGATCGTCGCGGCGTCACAGGACGCGGTGCCGACCGGGATGGCCGCCGCGTCGCCCCGGACCAGTCGAACTCGCGACTCCAGGGACGCCACTCTGACCTTCGCATGTCCGAGACGCAGCATCTCTCCAGCGAAATCGACACCAATGACCGAAACCGTGGCCGCGCCGCGAACCGTCGCGATCGCCAGGTCCGCCGTACCCGTGCACAGGTCGAGCACGCGGGCTCCGTCCCTCAACGCCAGCGCCTCGACGGCGCGAGACCGCCATCGCCGATCCAGCCCTGCGCTGAGGACATGGTTCAGCAGGTCGTATCGTGGCGCGATGGCGTCGAACATGCCCGCGATGCGGGCCGGTGTCTTGTCTGGAGGTGAGGTCATCCGAGTACGTCCAAGGTGCAATGTGCAACGTGCTACAACGTTCAACGTTCAACGTTCAACGTTCAACGTTCAACGTTCGTTCGACGTTCGACGTTCGACGTAGCTCTCAGCCCTGCCAGGACGGATACAGCTCGTGAGCGAAGCCGAGCGCGCTCAGAATTTTTCCCGCCATGAAATCGGCAAGATCGTCGAGCGTTTTCGGCATCTGGTAGAAGGCGGGCATCGCCGGCATCATCATGGCGCCGGCCTCCGCGCAGAGCACCATGTTCCGAAGCTGCGGAAGGCTCATGGGTGTTTCACGCGGCACGATGATCAGCAGCCGCCGCTCCTTCAGCATCACGTCAGCCGCGCGCTCGACGAGGTTGCGCGACAGGCCGTTCGCGATCCCGGCCAGGCTCTTCATCGAGCAGGGCACGACCACCATCGCGTCACAGCCCTGGCTGCCGCTTGCAATCCTGGCGCCCAGGTCACGATTGCTGTACAGGGTGTAAGTGCCGCTTCGAACGCCCTCGCCGTATTTCGACGCGAGGTAGTCGAGGAGCTTGTCCACGGCTGCGGCGTCGCCGAGCTCGTCGCGAAGCAGACGACGGCCGTAGTCGGAAATGACGAGCTCCAGGTGGCACCCGCGCTCGAGAAGCGCGGCCATCGTGCGCGTCGCGTATACCGCACCGCTTGCGCCGGTCACGGCTATGGCAATGCTTCGTCGCTTCGGAGACTCAGTGGACATAGATGGCTGCCGCCGTCGTCGCGAGATACAGGATGCCCACGTAGCCGTTCAAGTCGAACGCGCGCTTGACCTGTGACAGGTCATGTTCGCTGACGAGCGACTGCTCGTAGACCAGCAGCGCCGCGACCCCCACTACGCCGGCCAGGTAGATGCGGCCGAGAGCCGCAACAGGTCCAAGCGCGAACAGGCAGAGCACGGTGATCACGTGCATGCCGCGCGAGATCAGCAGGGAGCGCGCGACCCCGAACCGAACGGGGATCGACCGCAGCCCGTGCGCGATGTCGAACGTCAGATCCTGGCACGCGTACAACACGTCGAAGCCCGCCACCCACGTGCCGATCGCGAGACCCAGCAGCCAGGGCTCCCAGCCGCCGCGGCCGCCCGCTCCCAGCCATCCGCCGACGGGCGCGATCGCCATCGCCAGCCCGAGGAACAGCTGCGTGTAGGTGGTGAACCGCTTCGCCAGCGAGTACCAGAACACGATCACCAGCGCAACGGGCGACAGCGCGAAACAGACCGGACCGAGCCGGTTGGCCGCCAGGATGAACACCGCGGACGCGACCCCGATGAACGTCCGCGCCTCGCCGCGACTCATGACCCCCCGGGGCAGCTCCCGTGAACGCGTCCGAGGATTCAGCGCGTCGTGCGAGGCATCTGCCAGCCGGTTGAATCCCATGGCCGCACTTCGGGCCGCCACCATGGCGACGATGATCCACCCGACGCGCACGGCGACCGAACGCCCCGTCCAGTCACCCAGGCGATGGAGTGCCAGCAGCGCGCCCGTCAGTGCGAACGGCAGCGCGAACACCGAGTGACTGAATCGCACGAACGAGGCGTAGGTTGTGAGTCGGTTGGGCAAGTTCTTCCAGCTTCCAGCTTCCAGTTTCCAGCTTCCAGTTCCCAGTGCAGACAGGGACTGGCTACTGGCTACTGGTTACTGTTCACGAATCCCTCGTTACTCAGATCCAATCCACCTGATGTCGTCCGGATCGATTCCGGTCACCAGGTATTCTTCCACATCCTCCACGCCGGGCGGCAGGCGAACGGCGATCAGTTCCGCGCGCATACCCGGGGCGATGGCGCCGAACTCGGATCCGAAGCCCAGCGCCGACGCGCCGTGGATCGTGGCGCTCTCGAGCAGGCGGCCGGGTGGCACGTGGGGCGCAAGGCGGCGGACGGCCGCCAGCTCACTGAACAGGTTCAGATCGTCCACGCTCGCCAGGCTGTCCGTTCCGATGGCAACGCGCGCACCGGATGCGTAGAACTGCTCGATCGGCGGTGTGCCGGCCCCCGTCCACCGATTGCTGCGCGGGCACGCCACGATCGTGGCGCCCGCGTGCGCAAGGCGGTCGATGTCGGGCGTGTCCAGCTGCGTCCCGTGGACCGCGAGCAGGTGCGGGGTCAGCAGTCCAAGCCGATCCAGGTACTCGACCGGGCCGCATCCGGGGGGCGTCCAGCTGTCGGTCCAGGCGCCCAGGCGCGCGAGCAGCTCGCGCCAGGGGCCCCCGCCATCGCGGAGGAACCTCATTTCGTCTGCCGATTCGCCCAGGTGAACGCTGACGGCGCGCGCGCCAGAGACGGCCGCGATCGCACGAAAGAGCGCCGGCGAGACCGAATACGGCGCGTGCGGCACGATCGATGGACGCAGCCGGGCGATCGGCATCCGCGCGTCCAGCTGCGCCTGGGCGTCCGCCACGACCTGGTCCGGATCCGCGGCGCTGAAGCCCAGCACCTCCCGGAAGATGGCGGCGCCGAGCTCGCTCGCAGCGAGGACGTCGTAGGCCGCGAGTGTGTTCGTCACGTCGCCGACGAGCGAGGTCCCCGCCGCGCGTACATCGCGGACCGCCTGGCCGATCGGCCCCACCGGATCCGCCTGGACCGTGCGCCTGAGCGCCATCAGCCGCGAGGCCCAGTCGGGCATCGACCCGCCCGGGGGCACCCGGTCGCGCATCCACGACAATTCGAGATGGGTATGCGCGTTGACGAGACCCGGAAGGATGACGACACCGCCCAGATCGATTTCGTCGATGACGGAGGGTGGCTCTGACGCGGTCGGCGGATCATCCGAGCCGATATCGAGGATACGTCCATTCCGGATGAGAACCCAGGCCTCACGCCGTGGTGGGGTGGCGATCGGGAGAATCCAGCGGGCGCGGTACAGCTGCGACATCTTTGAGGCGTGTGCCGGGACCTCTCATCCGGCGCGGGCACCGGCCTACTCCGTGGGCTGCCCGTGCCGCGCCTTCTTTTCGACAGCGCTTCTCGCCGCGTACCGCACGATCTCCGGCGGCCGCGACGAGTCTCCGTCGGCACGCGCCACGGCCAGCTCCAGCATCCGCGGCACGCTGCGTTCGCGGAAGATGGGATCCCCCAGCCGCTCGTAATGCATGTTGCGGCGTTTGGCCACGAACCCGGCGTTTTCGATGTTCCGCACGATCTCGATCTCGTCCATGCAGTAGCTGGCGCCTGCCGCGCGCACCACGTTCTCTTCGATCATGACGCTGCCCATGTCGTTGGCCCCGAAGGCCAGGCTGAGCTGCCCGACCTTGCCGCCCTGCGTGACCCACGAGGCCTGGAGGTTGTCGAAGTTGTCGAGCACGAGCCGCGCGATCGCGAGCGTCCGGAGGTACTCGATCCCCGTCGCCTCGGCCCCGCCCAGTTCCGTGTGATCGGGTTGATAACTCCAGGTGATGAACGCCGTAAACCCTGCGGGCCGGCCGCCGCCCGCAATCTCGGCCTGGAGGTCACGGAGCCGGAACAAGTGCTCCAGACGCTCGTCGAGCGTCTCGACCGTGCCGTACATCATCGTGGCCGTCGTACGCAGCCCGGCGCGATGCGCATGGCGCATCACGCCCAGCCACTCGTCGGCGGTCGCCTTGCTGTAACAGTTGAGGAGCTTCCGCACCCGGTCGACCAGGATCTCGGCGCCCCCTCCCGGAATACTGTCCAGCCCGCAGCCGACCAGCCGCTCGATGACCTCGGGAACCGGCAGACGCGACAAGCGCGACAGGTGGATCACTTCAGGCGGCGAAAGCGCATGCAGCCGGAACGTGGGATATCGCTGTTTGACCGCGCGAAACAGGTCCTCATACCACGCAAGAGGCAGGTCGGGATTGTGGCCCCCCTGCAGCAGTAGCTGGCCGCCCCCGAGCGCGATGGTTTCGTCGATCTTCCGGAAGATCTCGTCGAAGCCCAGTACGTACCCCTCAGGGGATCCTACGGGCCTGTAGAACGCACAGAAGTTGCACCGCGCAATGCAGACGTTCGTGTAGTTCACATTGCGGTCGATGATGTACGTGATGACGTTGTCGGGGTGCCTGCGGACACGCACCTCGTCCGCAAGCCGACCGAGGAGGGACGTCGGCGCGCGGGTGTACAGCTCCAGAGCCTCGGCCCGGTCCAGCCGTCCGCCGCCACGAACCTTGTCCGCCAGATCGCGTGTGGTCATCGGTGATAGAACGCCGGCGGCGTCACGGTCCGCACGAGTCCGTGCTTGCCGGCAAGCTCGTAGTACATCCGCAGCCCCTCTTCCTCGCGTTCCCCGAGGCTGTAACGGATATTCTCCCTCAGATACGCCTGACCGAGCGACGCCCGGTCGGGGCCGCAGTACGACGCTGCAATGGCATCCGCGCCCGCGACGCCGCCGTCGCGAGCCGTCAGGAGGGCCGCGACCGCCTCGTGTGTCAACGCCTCCGGCCTGCCGGCCCAGAACGCCCACACGAACGGAAGCGCCGTCATCGAGAACCACTCCTCGCCCAGGTCCACCTTGGTCGCACCTAGCGCCTGGTAATCGAGAAACAGCGCGGGATCGCCGATGAGCAGGGCGGCGTCGCATTCCTGCAGCATGAGCGCCGCATCCGGATGCATCGGCCGGAACTCGGGATCAATGCCAAACCGCTCGAGGCAGAGCACGTGGAGCAGCGCGTTCGATGCGCGTGAGCTCGTGTCCGCCGCGATGGTCCGGATTTTTTCGATCGGCCTCGTCGTGAAGAGCGCGACCGATGCGACGGGCCCTTCCGAGATGATCCCGGCGCCGGGAACAATCCGGTACGACGCGCCACGCAGGAACTCGATGGAAGGAATCATCCCGACATCGATCGAGCCTTCGTGCAGCAGCGCCGCGCACTTCGACGGCACGTCGAACCGAAGCGTGAAGAGATCGTTGCGGAGCTCGAGACCGTAGACCAGGGGCCTCGCGTTCAGGTAGTCGACGGCCCCGAGACGGACGGGCTTCGTCATCCCACGAGCTCGTAACGCGCATTTCTTTCCGCAGGGTCGAGCCCGGCCGCACGAATATTCCCGCGGATCTCTTCAATCGGGCTCCGGCGGGTCCCGAGCGTCCCGGAATCGAGGGCGGCGACGCCATCGACGTCGTCGGCTCCGACCGTCAGCGCGAACTGCGCGAGCTTGGGCCCGTAAAGCGGCCAGTCGACCTGGATCGACTCGATGCCGGTCGCCAGGAGTCGCGCGACCGCCACGCTCCTGACATCGTCGTACCCGGTTGACGGCGCGGCTATCGAAGGCTGACGCGGAAGGGGCGCAAACGCCCGGAAGCCGCCGGCGGTTTCCTGCAGCTCACGCGCGCGCAGCACGATGGCGATCCGGTCTGCCGCGGGCGCCTGCACGGTCAGCCGCATGACTCCGAGACCGCAGGCACGGGCCTGCGCAATCGCCGGGGCCGAATCGGAGTCCAGGAGGTCCACCGCGACTTCGGCGATGCCGTCGAGCCCTGCGTCGCGCAGCGCCCGGCAGAAGGCGGGAAATGCGTCCTGGCCCAAGGCGTGGAGATCGGCGAGACTGAATCCCGTCACGGGCACGCCGTTGGCGTGTGTGGCCGCCGCCCGCACCGCCGCGACGGCCGCCTCAGCGGAGGCCGGACGGCCCACGATCCGGAACTCCCCCGCTGAGACGCGCGACGGAAGCGCCGCCGGTGCCGCATCCACGTGTATTTCGAACACGCGGACGAATGTCGTCCGGCTCCCGTGCATCTCGCGGCGCACGTCATCCGCACGCACCCCGATCGCTATCAAGTCGGGACTGTCGAGAATCCGCTGCGCCTCTGATCGGTCGATCGCCTCCACCATCCCGTGCATGCCTTTCATCAGTTCATCTTCCGACTGAAGATGGAAGCCACGAGACCGACCGCTGCCTCTGCTCCCGAAGCGCGGAGCTTCAGCTCCGCGAGTCCTGGCCCCCGGCTTTCCACCCCTTGCGGATCTTGTCCCAGAGCAGGTCCGCCTTCTGGGCCGCGGGCCCGCTCACGACGATTCGCTTCGGCCACGGCCGCGTGAAGCCCTCGGAGGGCCACTTGCGCGTGGCGTCAATGCCCATCTTGCTTCCGTACGCGGCCAGATCGCTCGCGTCCTCGAGGTCATCGACCGGTCCGCGCGTGAACTGGACGTCCCGCTCCGGATCGTAGTGCGTTCCGACGATCCACGCGACCTCGGCTTCGTTCTGCACGTCGATGTCCTTGTCGACCACGATAATCGTCTTCGAGAACATGAGCTGCCCGAGGCCCCAGAATGCGTTCATGATTTTCCGCGCATGGCCGGGATATCGCTTGTCGATCGAGACCACCACGATGTTGTGAAAAATCCCTGCTGCGGGGAAGTGCATGTCGACGATTTCGGGAAGGGTTTTCCGGATGAGCGGCAGGAAAATGCGCTCGCTCGCCATCCCCAGGTAGTAGTCCTCCATGGGAGGGATGCCGACGACGGTCGTCAGATACACCGGGCGCTTGCGATGCGTGATGCAGGTGATGTGGAACACCGGGTATTCGTCGGGATGCGAATAGAAGCCCGTATGGTCGCCAAACGGACCTTCGCGCCGGCGTTCACGCGGTTCGACATATCCCTCGAGGATGATCTGCGCGTTGGCCGGGACCTCCAAGTCCACGCTCACGCACTTGACGAGGTCCACGCGATCACGCCTGAGGAAGCCTGCGAGCATCAACTCGTCCAGCCCTTCGGGCATGGGCGCCGTCGCCGAATACGCGAGCGCCGGATCCGGGCCAAGCGCCACGGCGACCGGGAGCCGCTTGTTCAGGCGCTCGGCGACCCGGTAGTGCTGCGCGCCACCTTTGTGCCGCTGCCAGTGCATGCCGGTCGATCGCCCGTCGAACACCTGCATGCGGTAGGTCCCGATGTTCCGCGCCCCGGTCTCCGGATCCTTCGTGAACACCAGCGGGAGCGTGATGTACCGGCCCCCGTCGTCCGGCCAGCACTTGAGGATAGGGATCTCGTCGAGCGTTCCGTCGCGTCGAACGACTTCCTGACAGGGAGCGTCCTTCACGGTGCGCGGCATGAGATCGCGCAGACGGTTCACCATCGGCAGCATCTTCAGCGCGTCCAGCATCCCGCCCGGGATCTTGGGCGTGGTGAGACTTTCGATTTCGCGTCCCAGGTCGTCCAGGCTTCGAACGCCGAGCGCCATACAGATGCGCGTCATCGAGCCGAACAGGTTGACGGCCACGGGGATGTCGAATCCCGCTGGCTGTTCGAAGAGCAACCCGGGGCCGCCCCCCGGAGACTTCGACACGCGGTCGGTCAGCGCTCCGATTTCGAGATCGGGGCTGACAGAGTCCGTGATCCGGGCCAGTTCGCGGGCTTCGTCCAAGGCTGCGATGAATGCGTTCAGGTCTGCAAACATAATCACTCGGCGGAGCTGAAGCTCCGCGCTACGTACCGAAGGTCACCGGAGCTCAAGCTCCGGGCACCGTATAACGTCTTACGCAGACTCCATCTTCCTGGCAATCCGCGTCGCGAGTTCGAGAGCGCGTCGGCCGGCGTGGCCGTCAACGAGCGGCGCACTTCGCGACTGCGCGGCCCGGACGAAGTCTGCGAGCTCCCGCCGGAGCGGTTCGTCACGTTCGACGGGCAACGGGCCGCCCTCGATGGACGGCCGCCCCCCGTCCCGCGGCACGAGCCGCCACCCCTCGACTTCCTGCGCCGCGTAGTCGATCGAGATGTACGCGTCAGGCTGGAAGAACCGGATCTTGCGGACGCGTTCACGGCTGATCCGGCTCGCGGTGACGTTCGCGATGCAGCCCGATGCAAACCGCAGCCGGGCATTCGCGATGTCGAAACGGGGCGTCAGCACCGGCACCCCGACCGCTTCGATGGACTCGACGTCTGAACGAACGAGCGCAAGAATGATGTCGAGATCATGAATCATCAGGTCGAAGACGACGTCGATGTCGAGACTGCGGTCCGGGAACACGCCCAGGCGGTGAACCTCGATGAACCTGGGTGACGTCACCAGTGGCAGGACGGCCGTCACCGCCGGGTTGTATCGCTCCGTATGTCCGACCCCCAGCGTCGCGCCGGATGCGCGGGCGGCCGCGATCAGCTCGTCGGCTTCTTCAATCGAGCGCGCCATCGGCTTCTCGACCATCACCCCGATGCCGCGCTCGAGAAACGGGAGGGCGACGTCGCGATGCAGTTCCGTCGGCACCGCCACCGTCACGGCGTCCACCTGGCCGAAGAGTTCCCGAAAGTCCGTCAAGGCGCGTACGCCGGTCGCCGCTGCGGCTTCAGCGGCGCGATCCACCACCGTATCGACGACCGCGACGAGGCGCGCGCCGTCGAGCGACGACAGGATCCGCGCGTGGTGCCGCCCGAGATGGCCAACGCCGATCACCGCGATGCGTAACGCCTCAGACGGCACGCTGATCGCTCCGCGGCCGGCCGACGATGGCAATCCCGCTTTCGTTGGCGTTCGTGAACACGCGCGTCCCGTCGAGCACCAGCGTCCGGCCGGCGTCGATCGACAACGCCGTCGCGCCGGCGGCGCGCATGGCCTCGACGGTCGCCACGCCGACGACCGGCACGTCGAAGCGCATGTCCTGCTTCGGCTTGGCCACTTTGACAATGCGGACACCCGGTCCCGCCAGGTGACCCGCACGCCGAATCACTTCGTCCGTGCCCTCCATCGCTTCGACCGCGACGACGGCCCGGTCTTTGACGGCAATCGTCTGACCGATGTCCAGCGCGGCGACGGCGTCGGCCATGTGGTAGGCGAACGCGAAGTCTTCGCGCTCGTGCTCGTCGGGGGGACGCGCACTCAACGTTCCCTCGGCCGCCAGCAGTGGCTGGAGGAAAGCGGTCGAGTCCAGGAGCTCGATGCCCTCTCCCCGCATCACGTCCGCGACGGCCGAAATCAGCGCGTCCGTGTTGCGAGCCCTGAGACGGGCGATCACCGAGAGCAGGGTGAAGTCCGGCATGATCCCCGAGAAAATCTTGGCGTGCTTCACCTGTCCGGCCATCACGGCCTCGGAAATCCCGGCCGCCTTCAGGATCCTGATGCAGCGTCCGAGTTGCCCGAGCGAGACCCAGTGGAAATCAGCGCTGGCTTCCCGCGCCGCGGCCTCGAGATCAGGAAACGCTTCCTCCTTGATCGCGACGACGGTCACATCGTGCCCGAGCCCTCTGGCCCCCTGCAGCGCGAGAAACGGGAACCGGCCATTGCCGGCAATGAGGCCGATCCTGCTCATGCGATCGGCCGTCAGGCGCGGGCGGCTCTCGAACAGACGAGCAGATCGACTGAGAGGGCGCGGCTTCGGGTAAACTTCATGGAGACCAGCAGTTTATCAGAACGGGTCGCACCGCCGCCGCGATGTCCTGGTTACGGGTCGCACGTCACCGGAGAGGGACGCGCCGTGGTGTTTTCAGCGTCCACAGCGCTGGCGAGGGCGGAACGCTCTGTGCTCATACGCGACGATTTTTCATTTTCGAAGGAGAAGGCATGCGCCGTTTGATTCCTGGATTGTTTCTGCTCGGTGTGCTCGCGACAGCCGCCGCTGCCTGCAACAAGAACAGCACGACCACCGCGACGACGCCGACGACAACGACCACGACGGCCACGTCCATCACCGAGCCGCCCTTCACCGGCACGCTCAAGCTCAATGGGGCCGCGACCTACGCGTTCACCGCGACGACGGGGGGCACGATCACGGCCACGCTCTCGACCCTCGCGCCGAATGCGACTGGCATCGGTTTGAGCCTGGGCACGTGGAACGGGTCTGCCTGTCAGATCGTCATCGCCAACGACAACACCACGCAGTCCGTCGCCGTTTCAGGCACGGTGACGGCCGCTTCGAGCTTGTGTGTCCGGGTGTACGACGTGGGCAGGCTCACGGCGCCGGTCGATTTCACCGTGACCATCGTGCACCCGTAAGAACGACGCTACCAGCTTCCAGCTTCCAGCTACCAGCTACCAGCTACCAGCTGCCAGCTACCAGCTACCAGCTGCCAGCTCCAGGTTCGTGGGCCGCATCAACGTTGCCGCACAATACGGCAACGCTCACCGTAGACTGGACCGGTTACGACCTACAGCTCCCGCGGCAGCCAGTCAGTCATGCTGGTAGCCGGGAGCCGGGAGCTGGGAGCTAGGAGCCGGATCAAGTCTCTTCCGCGACCGCCTCCTCGAGGCGCCGGCTCGGCCGGCGCAGCCCGACCCCCCGCGTGGACGACCGGATGAAGTCGACGACATACTGGACTTCGTCGCATTTGAGGGTGGGGTCCCGCTCGATCTGGGCGAGCGCACGGCTCGTATTCGAGTGCAGCAGATGGCGATAGGCGCGACGGAGCTTCGCAATCGAGTCGGACGAGAATTTGCGGCGCACGAGCCCGATGGTATTCAGCCCGTAGATCCGCGCCCGATTGCCGACGGTCTTGGCGAACGGCAGCGCGTCCTTCGTGATCACCGAGAACCCGCCGATGAACGCGTACTTCCCGACGCGGCAGAACTGGTGCACGCCTGAAAATGCGCTGATCGTCGCGTAGTCCTCGACCGTGACGTGCCCGCCGAGCGTCGCCGCATTCCCGAAAATCGTGTTGTTCCCGACGTGGCAGTCGTGCGCGATGTGCGCGTACGCCATGAAGACGTTGTGGTCCCCGATCTCGGTCACGCCGCCTCCGCCGGCGGTTCCCCGGTGAATAGTGACGAACTCCCTGAAGACATTCCGATCCCCGACGACGAGGCGGGTGGGCTCGCCGTGGTACTTCAGGTCCTGCGGAATGAGCCCGATCGAGGCGAATGGGAACACCTCGTTGCCATTGCCCATCTCGGTGGGCCCTTCGACGACCGAGGACGCCCCGATCCGGCAGTCACGGCCGATCCGGACGTGTTCCCCGACCACGGCGTGCGGGCCGACGACCGTGCCCGCGCCGATGACCGCGCTCTCGTGAACGATCGCGCTGGGATGAATGGTGACACCCGACCGGCCGGACCCGACGGCATCAGGCAACAGCGCCATCAGGAGCTCCGCCTCCGCCGCAATCTGGTCGCCGATATACGCCTGGGCGTGCGCGCGCGCGAGGCCGGACCGGCGTGCGCCGATCGTCACTTCGAGGCGCAGGCGATCGCCCGGCACGACAGGAAGCCGGAACTTGGCGTTGTCCACACCGCGCAGGTACGCGCGGCCCGACGCGGGCCCCTCCGGCGTGACCTGCGTCAGGAGGATCGTCGCGACCTGTGCGAGCGTTTCAATCATGAGCACGCCGGGCATGAGCGGCGCGCCGGGGAAGTGCCCCTGGAAGAACTCTTCGTTGACCGTGACGTTCTTCACCGCCACGACGCGACG
The DNA here is from genome assembly GCA_031361295.1 of Acidobacteriota bacterium. Lineage (GTDB taxonomy): Bacteria > Acidobacteriota > Vicinamibacteria > Vicinamibacterales > 2-12-FULL-66-21 > JALZOC01. The sequence goes on from JANMCN010000068.1 coordinate 14,790, forward strand.
CCCGGGCTCATGCTCCAGCACCGCGTCCACGAGCGGCGAAGGATAGCGGTAGCAGAGGCGTTCGAGCACTTCCGGAATATTGATCGGCACGAGAGGCGAGTTTAGCAGGGTTCCGGCTTTCGAAGATTCCGGGTTCCGGGTTCCGGAACCCGGAACCCGGAATCTTCGAAAGCCGGAACCCTGCTAAACTCGCC
>JANMCN010000079.1:0-11529 GCA_031361295.1 Acidobacteriota bacterium
GAGACCTGAGCCTGTTGCTGACCCTCGACGCCCTCCTGCAAGAGGGGAGCGTGACACTTGCCGCGCGCCGACTCGGGCTGAGTACACCGGCCGCCAGCCACGCCCTCGCTCGGATCCGCGGGCGACTGGAGGATCCGCTGCTGGTTCGCACGGGCCGGTCCATGGTCCTGACACCACGGGCCGAAGAGCTTCGACCGCTCGTCCGAAGTCTCGTGGAGGAGGCCACGCGAGTGCTCTCTCCGTCGAGGTCCTTCGAGCCGCGCGCGCTCTCCCGGACGTTCACAATCTTTGCGACCGACCAACTGCGCGCTCGCGGCCCGAACAAATACATCGCGCAACCACTGGTTGGCGGGCTCGTTATCCAGGCGTGGGTGCCAGAGCAGGTTGAGCGTATACGAGGGGAGTCGGATCGGCGGCTTCATGACACGAATCGGCAGTGACTTCGCCACGGCGCGAGCCACACTTTCAGACACGGTGAGGACATCATCCGTCAGGGTCACGAGATGGAGGGCGGCGGCGAAGTAGGGCACGACGCGACGGACTCTTCGCTGCTGGCCACGTTCGGCCAGCACCTGATCCACTCGACTTGGCTTACCGAGCGGCGCGACGACGATGTGGTCGAGTGCGAGGTACTGTTCCAAGGTAAGGCGGCGCCCGATTCGAGGGTGGTCGCGGCGGACCACGCAGACGAAGCGCTCGTTCAGCAGTTGCCGGGTTCGAAACTCGGGCGGAAACAATCCAGGGAGGCAGACCGACAAGTCGGCCGTGCCGTCGCGCAGGGGAATCCAGTCATCCACCACGCTTGGCAGGAACCGGAGTGACGCGTCAGGAGCTTCCGCCTTCACGAGACGATCCACGGCAGGCCCTAGGACGAGGAGCGCGTGAACCTGCCGCAGTTCGGGATGACGAATGCCGTGTCGTACAACCCGAAGTCCTGGCGAGGCTTTGCGCCGGTGGCTGCGGTATCGATTTCGAGCACTGCCGTGGCCGCGAAGGTCGGCCTGCAGTATGCGCGGGTGCGACCGACGTCCACCGTCTTCGGCTGGGTCGTGTCCCAAACGCACGCCCGACCAGCGATCGACATCTTCATGCTGGGACGCTACGTCCATCCGCTCACATCGGCCCTGCACCTCTTTACTCAGATCGAATCGGTCTCGGTGCGGCCGACGGATCCCGCCGCGGTGGCGGCGTTCACGGTGCGCTCACGGCTGGGACTCGACGTGGCGCGGTGGCAATTCGGCGTGGGCGCCGACGTTCGACGGACGACGGGAATTGATTCAACGACGACGGCGAACATTGGCGTTTTCTCGCGGCACGCATTCTGAGAGCACAGGAGAGTTGTTCAGATGAAGATCGCATTCATCGGCTGCGGTCAGGTCGGTGGACCCTTGGCGGATCACCTGCAGAGGCTGGGCCACCAGGTCACGCTTGCGGCTAGTGACTCTGGTTCCGCGAGCGTGGAGAAGGCTCGCGCGAGAAACCCCAGTCTCGAGGTCGCCGTCGCCAAGCAGGCCGTGCGGATGGCTGACGTTGTGTTCCTGGCGACGCCGTTCCAAGCCGTTGAAGAAGCCCTTCGGGCTGTGGCCGACGAACTTCACGGCAAGGTGCTGGTTGACTGCACGAATCCAGTCGGCCCCGGTTTCACGCATCGCCTCAAGAGCGTCGAGTCCGGCTCGGAGATGGTGCAGAGGATCGTGCCCGCGTCCAACGTCGTCAAGGCGTTCTCTATCTACGGGTTCGAGAACCTCGAAGACAACGTCTACGCGGCCTACGACGTCAAGCCGGTGATGATGTATTGCGGCGAGGAGCCCGGTGCCAAAAACACGGTGGGCGCCTTGATCGCCGAGCTGGGCTGGGAGCCGCTTGATGTGGGCGGACTCGCGCAGGCCTTGCACCTTGAGCACATGACGCTGCTGTGGGTTCGGATGGTCCGCGGCACGCGTGCCACGCCGCACATTGTGTGGGCGGCGCTCCGTCGGTGAGTCTCGAGAGCATACTGCCCTGTACTTTGTTTTCCCGCGGTCAGCGCGGAGCAGGCCGTTGAGCGGCAACGCGCAGCGGTGAAGCGCCAGCCGATTGACCTAATTTCGCTTTCGACCGTCGCGTCACACCAGATATCGAAGATTATTTGCAAATGACGCGGGCTGCTGCTGCCCCTCGCCGGCACCGGAGGCGCGGGGCCCAGCGCGCTCCGACGGGCCGCGCTGGGCCGGTGCCGCGAGAAGCGGTGCGTCTTATCGGGGGGGCTGGGCCACGCTGTTTTTCTGAAGCGTGACCGCAGTCTGGGCCAACAGCCTGCCCCTCACCGTCGCGCCCGTGTTCACGGCAATCATTTTCTTGGCCAGGATGACCCCCTCAAAGTGCGCGGTGGTTCCAATGGTCACCGCGCCAGCCACCTGCCAGAAGATGTTCTTGGCCTGGGCGCCTCCGGCCAGGTTCACTCGTGTGGCGCTGGACTGGACCAGCGTTCCCGCCACCTGGAATATCCAGACATCGTTCGGCCCGCCCGATAGCGTGACATTTTTGGCAATTGAGACACCGGTGCCCCATTTGTAGAGACCGGGAGCGAGGGTCAACCCGCCAATCTGCCCGGCGCCCAGTTCAGTGAAATCAGGGGCTACTCGCCCCGCCGCGTCGTCGTACGCAAATCCCATGTCGCCCACAGCCGCCGTCAGTCGAGTGGCGTTGGTAATTCGGCATGGGAGAGGACCGGCCGCGTCGACGGTGTAGATTTGCCCAGACACTTCGGCGCACGTGAGCAGGAGAGCTGCGCCGGTGATAGGGCTCGTTCCAACATTCCCGACAATCGCGGAGGCAAACACGTCGGTGATGCCCGTCTTGCTGAGAATTGCGAAATTGCCGGCCGACCCGAGGTTTACAGGCGCTTGTGCCGAGGCAGTGTCCGCAGTCGTCAGACACAGAGCTGTCGCACCCAGGAGGAATGCGACCCTCTTCGCAAGATTCACGGACCCACATCTCAAACTCATCAGAGAACTCCTTTATCCGCTGCTCGTCGGCGCGAACCTGGTTGCTGCTCGCGTCGAATTGTGAATAAGTTGCGACGCCGGTCCGAACCCTCAGCCCGAGGCTGATGGTTCGGTAAGAGGCAGTTTGAAAAGATTCGTCGGTGTCTGTCCAGTGCGGAGGCAGAGACGGAAGCATTCTCAACGAGGGTTACAGACCTCAATCCGTAACCCTCTTGTGCTCGCGCTGTGCGGGAGCTCAAATCCACACGAGACGCAGGCGTCCTTACCTGGCGGGCTCCGTCACCGCATTCATCTGAAGCGTGACCGCAGTCTGGGCCAGCAGTCTGCCGTTCACCGATGCGCCCGTGTTCACGGCGATCATGGTCTTGGCGAGCACGACCCCCTCGAAGTGCGCGGTGGTTCCAAGTGTCACCGCGCCAGCGACTGCCCAGAAGATGTTCTTGGCCTGGGCGCCACCGGCCAGGGTCACCCGCGTTGCGCTTGCCTGATTCAGCGTTCCCGCCACCTGGAAAATCCAGACGTCGTTCGGCCCGCCCGACAGCGTGACATCCGTGGTAATCAGAAGACCGGTGCCCCACTTGTAAAGGCCTGGCGCGAGGGTCAACCCGCCAATTTCTCCGGCGCCCAGCTCCGTGAAGTCTGGTGCGACTCGCCCTGCGGCGTCGTCGTACGCGAATCCCATGTCACCCACAGCCGATGTCAGGAACGTGGCGTCAGTGACCGAGCAGGGAAGAGGACCAGCTGCGTCGACGGTGTATATCGTTCCAGAGACTTCTCCGCACGTCAGGAGAAGTGCGGCGCCGGTGATGGGGCTCGTACCCACGTTCCCGACAATCGCGGAGGCAAACACGTCGGTGATGCCGGACTTGCTCAGAACCGCGAACGAACCGGCAGACCCGAGGTGTACAGGCGATTGTGCCGCCACCAGGTTTGCGACCGCCAAACACGCCACCGTCGCACCCAGGACCAACGCGCGGACCCTCTTCGTCGGGTTCGCAGATTCACATTTCAATTTCGCATCACTCATGATGAAAGCTCCATTTCCGTTTACGGTTCGCGAGAACTTGGCTTCGCCTCAGCCTCGGATTGGAGAATAGGACCCGACGCCGACCGTGTCCATCAGCCCCAGGCTGATGCTTTGGTAGGACGCAGGCTGAAATGAGTGTCGGTGTTTGTCTTACAAGAGTGGCCGAAGGCGGGAACAGCGGTTTCAGATCACCAGGCCGTTTCGAATGGCGTACTGAACGATTTCCGCACTGTTCTTGACGGCGAGTTTTTCCAGAACCCGAGTGCGATAGGTGCTGATTGTCTTGGGGCTGAGTGACAGGTCCTCGGCGATTTCCGTAACGGTCTTTCCCGAGCCGATCCGGGACATGACTTCATATTCGCGGTCGGAGAGCGTCTCGTGGGGCGTGCGCGTGAGATCCTTTTTGACTCCCAAGGCAAGTTTTTCGGCCAGCGCGGAGCTTACGTATCGGCCTCCTGTCAGAATTTTGCGGATGGCTTTCGCCAACTCCTCGGGTGCGCTCTCCTTCGTCATGTAGCCACCCGCGCCCGCCTTCAGCACACGAACGGCGAACTGATCTTCCGGGTGACCACTGAGCACCAGAACCGGCAGTTTGGGCCACTCGGCCTTTAGTTCCTTGAGGAGATCCAGGCCGCTTTTTCCCGGCAGCGTCATGTCGAGTAGGGCGACATCCCACTCCTTTTTTCGAAGCCGTTCGAGTGCCTGCAGCGCATCGGAGGCTTCCCCAAATACTGCGCCGCGAAACTCATCGGACAGCAGCGACCGCAAACCACGCCGGACAATGGCGTGGTCGTCGACCAGAAGGATTCGCATCATGGGATGACGTCCGATGTGATGCCCGAGTCGTCCGGCGACGGGAGCGGAATCCAGGCGGTGACGGTGGTCCCTTTGCCGGGAGCACTCAGGATGTTCAACCGGCCGCCCAGAATGGCGGCGCGCTCCCGCATCCCCAGCAGCCCAAGGGATTTGGAGAGCGAAGGCACGGCCTGGTCGAAACCGCGGCCGTTGTCGCGTATCAGCAGGACCAGACGGTCCCGTTGCTTCTCCAGGACCACCTCGGCCCGCGTGGCCCTGGCATGGCGCGCCACATTGGTCAAAGTCTCCTGGAAGATGCGAAACATCGCGGTCGACGCGTTCGACGCAACGACTTCACGGGTGAGCAGTCGGACCGTGCACTGAATACCTGATCGGGCCTGAAATTCCTGGACCTGCCATTCCACAGCGGCCGCCAGACCCAGATCCAGAACAGCAGGCCTCAACTCTGTCGAGATTCGACGAATGGATTGGATGATGCTGTCGGCCAGATGCCTCGTGGAGCGGATCCGTTCGAGCATCTGGCCGTTCTTCTGCGGCACCCGCGCGGCCAGCCACGCGAGATCCATTTTCACCGCCGTCAACGACTGGCCCAGCTCGTCGTGAACCTCTCGGGAGATTCTGGTGCGCTCCTCCTCGCGGACGGACAGCAGGTGCGCCGCGAGACTGCGTAACTGCTCGCTGGACGCACGCAGTTCCTGCTCCGCGCGCTTCGTCTCGGACAGGTCAGACGCGATCAGACAGATAGCCCGCCTGCTGGTCAGACGCAGAGGATTCAGGGAAAGATGAACGGCCAGGGGCGCCCCTTTCCGTGATCGCAGACGGATTTCGCCTCGGCAGTTCCTTCGGGTCGCGAGCCGGAGCAAGGTATCCAGTTTGGGATGATCGTCGGGCCAGACCAGATCCTGCATGGAAGAACCGATGACGCTCTGGAGCCCCGCCCCCAGGAACCTGGCAAATCGGCCGTTACAGTGCAGGACGGTATGATCCCTGCTGAGAACAGCGGCCCCCTCGTTCATCCTCTCCACGAACACACGGTAGGTATGATCAGCCCCCTGCAGCGTGAACACTTTCTCCCCGCCCTGGCCGTCCACAACGATGGCGTCCACTTCGCCGGAACGAATGGCGCGAAGAGTCTCCTGGGCTTCGGTCAGACGCGCGATCAGTTCCCGGCGCGAAAGAGCCGAGAGCTTTCGGCCAGCCATTAGTCCCGCAGTCCGAGGTCCAGTGCGACGAGCGCTTTCTTCAGGTTCGACATGTCCCCGATGAGCCGGCGCACCGGGGGGGGACGCCGTTTGATAAGCGTGGGCACCGCCACAATCTGTTCATGCCTGGCCAGATGCGGTTGCTGGTAGATATCGATGACTTCCAGGTCGTACCGATTCTTCAGGTATTGCTCGCAGATGCGCTTGATATTCTCTACGGCCAGCGCCGACTTCGACGTGGATCCGCTCACGTACAAACGCAGGACGTACTTTGGCTGGCGGGACATCGGGCCCGGTTGCTCCAACTGGCCGGCCGATCCGCGCTTCCGCTCTCCTGCAAGGCGGCTCTTCTTCGGGGGTGAGGCCATGTGTCCTTCCTGAACCAGGTCAATCGACCTTTCGCAGATCCAAGCCCACCAGCAGCCGCGCGCCGTTGGACAGGTCTCCTATGATCGTTCGGAGCGGGGGCGGAAGCCGTCTTACCAGCGTCGGAATTGCGACGATCTGGTCGCCGCGCGCCAATTGCGGATGTGCCCTCAGGTCGATCACTTCGATCCGGTAGCGCCCCTTCAGATGCTCTTCACACATCACCTTGAGATTGGCAAAAGCGCGAATGGACTTCGGGGTCTGGCCCGCCACGTAGAGCCGCAGGTTCCAGGTCCCGCGTTTTCGTGAGCGCGGCTTGGGGCGTCGCGGAGGAGTGTCAATCCTGGGTGTCGGCATCAGCGTTTCCTCGCGGCTGACGCACGTACATCCTTCTTGTAGGAGGAGGAATCCGCCTGGCGGCTCAGCACCATCTGCCCGCGATCCTGTACTACTTCCTGGCCGAGTAGTTCCGATTCGGAGATGGTCTGCGTAATGATTTCTTCCTCCGCTTCAAACTCCGCCCTCAGCATGATCATGCGGGCCTCAAAGATCCGGCGCTTCCGCTCCAGTTCGCGCCGCTGGGTCTCCAGTTCCTGCCGGCGGAACGTGACCACGGCCTTTTCACGCATTTCCTGCGACACCCGGGCCGATCCGGTCAACACCCCCTCGGGCCCGAGGTACACATCCAGCAACCTCAGGCCGTCGTCGGTGAGCACGAATTCGCGAATCTGGTTGGAATGCTCCATCCCTCGCGATTTCAGCACGTACAGCGCGCGGTTTCGTTCTCCTCCGACCTCGATGGTTTTCAGCAGGAGCCACGTATCCATCAGCGAGGAAACGTCCGCCTCGCTGGCTTCCAGGGACCCCGCCGCAGTCAAGCTGGTAAAGATCGCGGTGATCCCCTGGGTCTTCAGAAAATCCACCAGCCGCGTGAGCATGGACCGCACTTCGTTCTGAGTGCTGACCATGAGCAGATTGGTGACCGGGTCCACTACAACCACGCTCGGCTTGAAGCTCGTGATGCGTTTGTGGGTCAGTAACAGGACCTGCTCGATTCCACCGTACGTGGGACGTGCGGCATGGAATTGCAGGAGACCTTTGCGGACCCACGGCTCGAGGTCGATACCGATCGAACGCATATTGCGGACGATCTGCTGGGGTGATTCTTCGAAAGCGAAAAACAGGGATCGCTCACCGCGACGGCACGCCGCATCTACGAAACCCGCCGCAATGGTGGTCTTGCCCGTGCCCGCGGTGCCGGAGGCGAGAATGCTGCTTCCCCGATAGAAGCCCTTGCCGCCGAGCATGCCATCCAACCGCGCGATGCCGCTCGAGACTCGCTCGACAGGCGCGTCGTGGTCCAGGCCCAGTGAGGAGATCGGCAGGACTGAAATGCCCTGGTCATCGATGAGGAACGGATACTCGTTCGTGCCATGAGTCGATCCCCGGTATTTGACGACGCGGAGCCGCCGGGTCGAGATCTCCTCCCGGATCCGGTGGTCCAGCAGGATGACGCAGTCTGAGACGAACTCTTCTATGCCGTGCCGGGTCAGCCGGTCGGGCTGATCCCGCTCGGCGGTAATGACCGTCGTCAGGCCCTGTTGCTTGAGCCAGGTGAACAGGCGGCGAATTTCGGACCGGACGATTCCCGCGTTGGGCAACTCGCCGAAGAGCGCTTCAATCGTGTCAAGGACGACTCGCCGCGCCCCGACCCTCTGCACTGCGTCGGCAATTCGAATAAAGAGGCCATCGAGGTCAAACTCGCCGGTCTCCCCGGAATCGCTTCGCGCGATAGACACATGGTCGACGAACAGTTTCTCGTCCGCGACCAGCCGGGCCAGATCGAAACCGAGTGACGCGACATTCTTTGTCAGGTCCGGAATCGATTCCTCGAACGACATGAACACGCCGGGTTCGTTGTATTGCGTGGCGCCCCGGACCAGGAACTCCAACCCGAACAGTGTTTTTCCTGAACCGGCGCCTCCACTGACCAGAGTAGGACGGCCGCGTGGCAGTCCCCCGCCCGTGATTTCGTCCAGACCCTGGATGCCGGTGGACGCTTTCGGCAGCGTCTTGGACGCGAACTCGCCTGATTTTTTCTTCTGGACCATGAGCCTCGTACGTGTCCCGGGATCCCTTCACCATAGACTGGTTCTTCCGAAAAGCGGCTATAGATTCTCTCTTGCGGGATTTTCGTCGTGGCGCTGACGATTGTCGCGTTGCGGAGGACTGGCCGCAGGAGGGAATTGACGTCCAGAAAAAATTCACGAGCCGCGGCGCATCACGCTGGCGCTGTCGAACCTCAGCCAAACGAGGTCCGTCATGGTCGATCGATGGTCAGACTGTTTCTCGTGCTCGGTCTTGTCGCCGGTTTACGCGAGCGCCCTGAAAGTCAGACCGACAGGAACGTGGTGTTGTCCTCCTGTGAGAATTGGCAGCGCTGATTGTCCTGGCGCGAAGCGGCGCATATATTGCCTGTCTTGTCATGTCCGCACCATGACCACGTCGGCGCGGACCTCGCCGCGGCACCCGTGATTCGGCAATCTCCTGAGGAATGGACACCGAGAGTGTTCCGCAACGGATGATTCCCACCACCGCCACCCGCTGACAATTACGTCACGACACGAACAGAACCGTAACTGCTGGCGATTCGCTCCCGGGGCTCCGCGAGTCATGGATGCGCTAGCGTCGCAGCTGTAATGTCGAAGAGAAATACGTGACCAGAGCAGTTCAGCCGCCGAGATGAGCAGGATCAGTGCGTCGGACATCCTGCGCGGCAAGGTCCTGATTGTCGACGATCAGGCCGTCAATGTTCTTCTGCTCGAGCGAATGCTCAGCGACGCCGGATACGAGTCCGTCACGTCATCGACGGACCCGGGCGAGGTCTGCCAGCTTCACCGCCAGCATCATTACGACGTGATCCTGCTCGACCTGATGATGCCGGGGACCGATGGCTTCCAAGTCATGGAGGGCCTGAAGGAGATCGAAACGGACGGCTACCTGCCAGTGCTGGCGCTCACAGCCCAACCGACTCACAAGCTGCGCGCGCTTCAATGCGGCGCGAAGGATTTCGTCAGCAAACCGTTCGATCTCCAGGAAATGTTGCTGAGGGTCCGGAACATGCTCGAAGTCCGCCTGCTGCATCAGGCGGCCCGCAACCATGGTGAGCTGCTCGAGTCCCTCGCGCTGCGGGATCCGCTGACGGGTCTTGCGAACAGACGGCTTCTCGCCGAACGCCTGTCGATGGACCTGTGCCATGCGCGACGAAACGCGAGCATCATGGCGGTCATCTACCTGGATCTCGACGGATTCAAGCAGATCAACAACACGCTGGGCCACGGCGCCGGGGACGCGCTGCTGCAACTCGTCGCGGCGCGGTTGCTGGCCACCGTGCGCCAGGAGGACACGGTGGCCCGGATCGGCGGCGACGAATTCATCATTGCCCTTTCGCACCTCAGCGACGTGGGGGACGCGGCCAGAATGGCCATCAAAGCGATCGAGGCTGTGGCCCAGCCCTACGACATCGAGGCCCAGATCGTGAGAATCACCGCCAGCGCAGGGATAGGAATCTATCCCGTCCACGGCGAGGACGCTGACACGCTCATGAAAACAGCCGACATGGCTCTGTACGACGCCAAGCGCGCCGGCAAGAACGCGTATCGAGTCTCGGAGTGCCCAGTCGCGGCGGGGGGCGCCGAAGGCTGACCGATCAGGCCACCTCCATCTCGCTGCTGTTCCTTGACAGAGCGCACCGAGACATCGCGTTCTCGGGGTAGGGTGGGACCGCTCCCCGCGAGACACTCCGACTCGACGCGCGTCCGCTGAAGCTCGCCAAGCCGACCTCTTCGCCTCGTCGAATCGACCGAAAGCAACCACGGCCCGCGGTCTTGCGTGACGCCCACGCGGGCCCAGGGCGCGGCGCTCACTCGCACACCCCGACGTCTGACGCTCGAGGGGCGGGACGCGCCGGGATGGGCATCTGGGAACGGAGACGTACATGTCTTTGACAGTCCACGATCGTGCGTTACGCGACGACGACGTCGTCCCTGCCCTTGATGTCGGCGACGAAGTCCGGCGTAAAGAGGCGCTGCGTGAAGCCGGAGCGCTGCAGAGCGCGATTTTCAACAGCGTGAACTTCTCGAGCATCGCGACCGATGCCAACGGAGTCATCCAGATCTTCAACGTCGGCGCTGAGCGGATGCTGGGCTACACCGCCGCCGATGTGGTGAACAAGATCACACCGGCCGATATTTCGGATCCGCAGGAAGTCATCGCCCGCGCTGAAGCGTTGAGCATCGAGCTCGGCACGCCGATTACACCAGGCTTCGAGGCCCTGGTGTTCAAGGCCTCGCGCGGAATCGAGGACATCTACGAGTTGACCTACTTTCGCAAGGACGGCAGTCGGTTTCCGGCGGTGGTGTCGGTGACCGCGCTGCGCGACGCGCAGGACGCAATCATCGGCTATCTCTTGATCGGCACCGACAACACCGCGCGCAAGCAGGCGGAGGAGGCGCTGCTCCAGGCGGGTGCGCTGCAGAGCGCGATTTTCAACAGCGCCAACTTCTCGAGCATCGCGACCGACGAGAAGGGCGTCATCCAAATCTTCAACGTCGGCGCTGAGCGGATGCTGGGCTACACCGCCGCGGACGTCCTCAACAAGATCACGCCCGCCGACATCTCCGATCCACTGGAGGTGATCGCCCGCGCCGTGGCCTTGAGTGTGGAGCTCGCCACGCCCATTACGCCGGGCTTCGAAGCCCTCGTCTTCAAGGCCGCCCGGGGGATCGAGGACATCTACGAGCTGACCTATATCCGGAAGGACGGTAGCCGGTTTCCGGCGGTGGTGTCGGTCACGGCGCTCCGCGACGATCAAGATGCCATTATCGGGTACCTGTTGATCGGCACGGACAACACCGCGCGCAAACAGGTCGAAGCCGAGCAGAAGAAGCTCGATCAGCGCCTGCGCGACCAGCAATTCTATACGCGCTCGCTCATCGAATCCAACATCGACGCGTTGATGACCACCGATCCGGCTGGCATCATCACCGACGTCAACCGCCAGATGGAGGCGCTCACCGGCTGTACACGCGACGAGCTCATCGGCGCGCCCTTCAAGGACTACTTCACCGAT
>JANMCN010000113.1:0-8000 GCA_031361295.1 Acidobacteriota bacterium
GGCGCGGTACCCCGCCGCCGGGGCCCTCTACGTCCACCCCGATCACGAGTCCGGCCATGCCCGCGGCGTCCGCGCTGGCGACGTGCGCAAACATCGCGTTTGGCACGACGGACATATGCGGCACCATATGGCAGTGGAACAGCCAGTGGCCCGGCCGTGTCGGCACCCACGCCATCGTGAACGTTCCGCCGGGCTGGATAGCCTCTGTCACTCCGGTGCGCTGTTCGGCTGGTGACAGCGGCCGCTCCTGCGTGCCATTCCCGGTCGAGAGGACCGTGAAGTGGAATCCATGCAGGTGCATCGCGTGCTGCTCGCACGTCAGATTGACGACGCGCCAACGCACGGTCTCACCCGCGTCGTATTTGAACCGGGTGGTGTGCGGCCAGGACGCGCCATTGATCGCGAACACCGCGTCCGTCCCGTCGCTCAGGCACGTCCCCAGCGCAGGGCCGTCGGTGTACATCGACATGACCAAGACACGGTCATCAGCCCGTCCCTCGTGCGAATCGACGACAATCGCACCCACCAGTTGCGTCTCGGCGCGCGGGCGGGCCGTCAGGGATGATGTCGCGAGAGAGCCCCAGTAGTGAAAAGTGCCCGGGGCCTTCACCGTGAACCGCACCTCGCGCGTCGCACCGGGGCCGACCGTGAGGGGCTCGCACGCACCAGGCTTGTCGCACAGTCCGAAGACCCGCAGCTCTGAGTCCAGCGCATTCCTGAGCGAGACTTCGACAACCGTCCCCTCCCGCGTGCGAACGAGCGGGCCGGGCACGGAGAGCGTTCCACCCTCCTCGCCGAAGGCGGCGACGTCGAACGCGGGTCCGTCCATGCCCATCGGCCGCCATCGTCCCACGTCGGCGACGAGGTGGAGCGTAAGCGTGGCGCCATCGGCGTGCCCCGCCGGCTTGACGTTGTCGTTGTTCCGGATGTCCGCGGGAAGAGGCGGCGCCGCCGCAGACGCGACGACAACCATGGCCGCGAGAAGGATCTGCACGGTTCCTCCTTCGATTCTCTTGGGGAGGTCGAGTATAGCCCGGTGAGCGCCGTTCAGGCGAGAGGGAAGGGACCGCTTCCCCGAGGAGAGTCTTGCCCGGTTCGTCGGATGATGTTGAGAACCACACGGTAAGTATCGAAGTCTTGATCTTTCAAACGCAGGCGGGTGTTTCCGAGCGGTGCATCGAGCAGCGGTGCTGCTTCAACGCGACCTGAAGTCCTTGAGAGTCTCCTCGGCATGATTCGAGCGTTACATCGACGACAGAAAGGCGTCTTCTGTGTGCCAGTGGCCCGATGCACGACGGCGGATCCTACCGGAGGATTTCGTTCAGACCGTCAAGAACCCGAGCTCCTCCTCGCTGGCGCGCGCCAGCCGAACGCCGATTCGGTTGACCGAGAGGGTGCGGATATGGCTGATTTTGATCCACGAGCGCTTCTTGAGCCCGGAGGCGTTGCTTTCGAGAGTCAATGGGAATCCCGCGCGCGGCTCCCAAGCGGTCATCGCGGCGGAGATGACCGTTCCGGAGCGCTCGTTGAAGACGTCGTGGCTCAGCACGAGGATCGGCCTCTGTCCCGCTTGCTCAGGGCCGCATACCGGGTTCAGATTGGCTCATCGAACGTCGCCTCTCAGTACTCGGCGATGCGCTGCTCTTCGTCGACGGGATTCAGCTTGGCGGCTTCTCGCGCGAGCCGCGTGCGCGCAAGACGATGCAGTTTATCCGACTCGCGCCGCTCCGACAGCCTGGCTGCGATTGCGAAATTTCTGCTTGGCGACAAGGTCATCCACCTGGCCGAGCAGGTCGGAGTCGAGCGTCAAGGCGACCTTGGTCTTGGGCTCCGCCGGGCCCGGCTGCGTCATCGGCTTCGATCAGTTGACGATCCACCGGGCGGCTTTCGCGTCGCTCAACGCAGCGTGGAGGGAGCAGTGCTCGTGGCGCGCCGTTGATCAGCTCGGGATTCTCGTGTGAACGAGACATCGGCTAACCTGGAGGGCGGCTATGCGCGCGAGATACGGAATTCGTTGGATGTTGCGGGCCGGCCTTCCGACCGTCCTCGCGCTGTCGGGGTGTCTCGGCCCGTTTCGCGTCGCGAAGACGCCTGCCCCTGGCCCGGAGTTCCGGCCCGACCAGTTCTTTGCGGGCGACACGGCCGGGGACGGGGTCCTCGCCGTGCGTTTCAAGGCGAGCCGGCGTTTTCACGTGGCGGGCTCGGGCCACAGCGACAGTGATGGCCGTTTCGTCCTCGACCAGACCGTCACGTACGCCGACGGGACAGTGGAACACCGCTCGTTCAGGATTCAGCGCATGGGCGATCAGGTGTATACGGGTAGTCTGACCGGTGCATCGGGCCCCGTGTCGGCGCGCACGGACGGCAACGCCTTTCACGTCCGCTACACAATCAGCAGGCCGGCCGTCACGATGGACCAATGGATCTATCTGCAGCCGGACGGCCGCACCGCGTTGAACCGGGCGACCGTGCGAGTGCTCGGCATTCCCGTGGCGCACCTGTCGGAAACAATCACCCGCAAGTGACGCGCCGCGGGAGCCTCCGGGCGCCCGTCCAGGTCACTCGTGGCCCAGCCCCGTCATCACCGTCCCGCCCTCCGCGTCCGCCGGCACACCTCGCAAACGCCCCTTCACGCCGGTCAGCGAATCAGCGCAGTAGACTGGGCGAGGCCGTTGCGAGCCTCGTTTCCTGCGGCCTGGCCCGTTCGCCCGTGAATCTCGGTTGGGTAACGATGCACCCGCGCCGCGCCGTTCCCGACGACCGGCGTCAACTCCGTTGTTGCATGGGATGGTCCGTCGTTAGAATATCGCCGCGGAGCCCCGCTGTAACCAGGCCGCCTCAGGCTACGAGCTCTGCCCGCCCGACTGGCGACTCGAAAGAAAGATGCGCGTCGCTCGCGGCGAAGCGACACGACGGCAGGACAACGCACTTCATAGGCTTTGTCATGAGTCAACGATGCCCTCAGTGTCGCCTCATCAGTCCGGCCGAGGCAGCACGCTGCGATTGTGGCTATGATTTCGCTTCCAAAACCGTCAAGCCGTCGTACCTGCTTGCCCATCTCGTCGAAAAGCACGGGGGCGAGGCGAAGATCGTCCAAAATGCGTCTCGCACCAGGATCCGCAGCGGCATAGTCCTTCTCGCAGTCGTAGCGCTCATCGCCGGGGTATCGCTTCTGGCGGGAGGGAAGGTTTATTTCTTGGGATGGGCGGCTATGTGGGGTGCGCTACGGCTGTACAGAGGGTGGAGACAGCGGGGGCAACGATTACTTGATCGCGCTACGCGAGATGAGTTGATTCGGCGCTCCTAAATGAACAGGATGTGGGGCGCGAAATAGACGTACACGGCAGTTCGTGCACGCGTCCTTCCCTCTGATGGCGGTGTCATCTCGCTGCAAGATGCGCCGCGCGTGTGAGCGGTTATCGACGGTCCGGCCGCTGACCGCCCAACCCGGGAGTTGACGCCCACGCCGCGAGCACCTCGATCGGATCCTCGCCGGTTCCGAGCGTTCGGACCGTGACGTTCGACACGCCTCTATACACGTCGCGAGCCGCCGGCCCCGCGGCATCGCCCCCGGGCGTGACGGGGTCCAGCAGGAGCACGGGGCGCGGAGCTGCCGCGCGAGCGACGTCCGGTAGGTCGAACTCCCGTAAGACGCCGTAGGCATAGATGCCGAACGGCTGAGAGTAGCGATCGGCGGTGGCCAGCGACCGATAGTCGGTGACCGTCCGCCGGAGCGCGACGCCGGCGACGCTGCTGTCGAGGGCCGCGGCGTACAGGGCGATCACCCCGTGCGGCCCGTCGCCCACGAGCGAGATCGCGCTGCCGCTCCGCGACCGCAGATACTCGAGAGCCCGCAGCGTGTCGTGGACCTGTCCCCCCAGGAGTGGTTTCCCGAGCATCAAGGTGAACCACGTCAGGTACGCCTCGTCCGTGATCCGTTCCGGAAAGTAGAAACGCCCCCGCGGTGGATACGCGATGGCGCAGTCGCCGCGTCCGCGCACATCGATGGCCGCGACGCGGCAACCACCCTTCGCACAGAGCCGCTCGGCAAAGGCGTCCTCGGCAGTGGAGCTCCACGCCGCCGCTTCACCGACATAGAGAACGGTCGGTGTGGCCGGTCCGTCGTGATCCGGCGTGAGGAGCCAGCCCGGGATCCGGATGTCCTGCTCGCTCGTGAACTCGAATTGCTCCGCCCGGTATCCCGGCTTCCTGATCCGGGCCAGAACGCGTCCAGCGAGGGTACCGCCCCGCGCTTCCCCGATACTCAGTACGGTCTGGATCTGAGCGCGCACGACGTCGGGTGCACGCAATTCGGGCGTATGCAGGGCCTCGGCCATCTGCTGGGTGAGCGACAGCGCCGTTTCTCCGCCGAGGGAGGTGGTCACGAACCCGGTCGTGGTCACGAGGAGCCTCTCCTCAGGTTCCACGGACTGGGACGTCTCGGTGTCGTCGCCATCCTTCATCTCGAGCCAGCGGTTGAACCATCCATAGGTCGCCCGGCGCATCTCGTACACATATCCGTGCCGCACGGTCGTCGCCCGCAGGGACACGCGTTCGGGTACACCCAGCAGGCCGTACGCGCGCTTGTACTCGTCCTCCTGGTCGAGCGAGCCTGAGACATACTCCGGGGAGTATGTGTGCCCGGCATCGTGCAGCGTGATGCCGATCAGCAGCGGCCTGGGCGCGAAGGCAAACAGCAGGTCTGCCCTGTCGATTCCGCGCGCCACCGCCGGCACGATATTCTGTTCCGCATCGTCGGCGGACCCTGGCGGCTCGACGTTGGCCTCCGCCAGGTCTTCGGTGTTCCCTTCGGACACGACGGCAGCGCGGATCCGGCTGTCGAGGGCCGCGAGGAACTGCGTCACGGTCGCGCCGCCCGACTGTCCGCAGCAGCCGATCCGTTCCGGATCGACCTCCGCGCGGGTGAGCAGGTAGTCGATGCCGCGGATGCCGTCCCAGACGCGAAACAGGCCGAAGTTCGCGCCGAGCAGGATGAGGCGACGGCCGGCATACTCGTGCTCACCGGTTCCGCCCCCGTCAATCGTGGACTCGCCCGGGCGGCTGCCCGGGTATTCGATGCGCTCACCCTGGCCAAAAGGGTCGTAGGCCAGGACCACGTAGCCCTTGCGCGCGAGGTTCGAGAACAGCTTCTGATAGCTGGGCCAGGCCTTGCCGTTGGTCGAATGTCCGAGTGGCGCGAGAATCGCCGGATGCCGGCCTGGC
Organism: Acidobacteriota bacterium; assembly: GCA_031361295.1. Classification (GTDB taxonomy): domain Bacteria; phylum Acidobacteriota; class Vicinamibacteria; order Vicinamibacterales; family 2-12-FULL-66-21; genus JALZOC01. The sequence continues at coordinate 5,224 of JANMCN010000113.1, forward strand.
GCTGACGGCACATACAGATTGGCGGTGACATAGAGCCGCCTGCGGCTTTCGAAGGTCAACTTCTCGATCCGGTAGCCTGGCCGGTCGATCGTGCCCGATATGCGCGGATTGAGCGGGGTCCTGACGGGCTGGTCTCCCAGCATGTTCCAGAGCTCGGCGACGACCGTCTTCTGCCGGTCGATGACGTCCTCTCGGGTCGCGATCGCTCGGACAACTCGTTGCCGCCGCTCGCGGGCCTCGTTCGAAAGGCGTACCAGGTATCGTTCGAGATCGCGCGAATAGTCCGGCAGCCCCGCGCGATCGACGTCCAGCTCCACACCCGGCGCGCCTGAAATGGGGCGGGGGGACTGGGGTTGACCGGCAGCGCGGCCAGGACGGACAAGCCCCCCGGCCGCGGCGGCACCGGTGCACTCGAGGAAGCGGCGGCGACTCAGTTTCATGAGGCTGATCCTTTCAAATCAGTGCAGAAGGGCAACCGCCCGCCGTCCGAGAGTTGCCTCCCGTGGGTCGTGGCTCACCGTATTCTGGACGATAAATTCGCAATCCGGGCGAGCTTCGTCACAGCGCATTTTTCTCCTCGCCTTGAATGACAGAACCGGGTGAGAATGCGGCGTACTGACGACCAGTTCGCGTGCGACTCCAGATCTCCATGGCTCAATTCCCGGGTCCATCGGTTTCGGTCGTGTCGGCTGCGCCCAGGGCGATCGCCGCCGTACGCGCACAGTTGCGGATCAGTCGCGTACCGGGGATGTTCGCGCAGTACCTGAACCAGGTGTACGCGGCGTCTCGAGCCGGCGCCGTTCAGCTCGATGGCCAGAACGTGTTCGTCTACCGCGGGGGTACCGGGGCAGACGATGAAGTCGACATCGAGTTCGGTGTGGGGGTCAAGGCGCCCTTCCCACCCTCCGGGCCGGTGCGCTACTCGGAGTTGCCGGTCGGTGAGGCCGCGACCGCCACGCACTGGGGCGACTATGCGCGCCTCGCCGAGGCACATGGTGCGGTGATCGCCTGGTGCCGAGCGCACCATCGCCCGCTCGCGGGACCGCGGTGGGAAGTATACGGGCACTGGACCGACGATCCGGCCCAGCTCCGGACGGACGTCTATTACCTCCTGGAGCCCTCCGCCGAGAGCGCCGGGGGTGGTGGGCGCAGGAGCCCGATCGTAGGATGACTGTGGACCCGAGAGTGCTGCAGGCGGGAGCAGGCGCCTGGCGTCATCGCAAGGCGCGTGAGCCCATCCACCCGAGCGGGTTCTGGGCATGCCCCGGATTGCGGCCGTGTGGGAAGGCCGCAATGAGCGAACATCAGCCGTGATTCGGTCAGCGGGAGGAAGTGTGCGTACACGACTCGGTTTGTGGATTTGCGTGTTCCTCGCAGGGGTGTTGTGTTCCGCCGGTGCGACGGCTGCCGGCCAGGACGCAGCCGGCGAGCAGTTTCGCGGCACCTGGAGCGGCACGTGGGAGGCGTCCGGAGCGGGAGGTGGGTTCGAGCTGACGCTCGAAAAGACGGGCGGCGCGCCAGGCGGGCGCGTCTCGGTCACGGGCGAGCCCACCTACACGGCGGCGTTGAGCGCCGTCAGCTTCGACGGGAACAAGATGACGGCCAAGTACGATTTCCCAGCAGCGGAGGGGGCCGAGGTCCTGCTGTCCGGCGCCTTCGAGGGGAGCCAGGTAACGGGCACGTGGTCCGTTCGGGAGAAAGCCAGCGGCACGGAGGCCGTCAGCGGCACATGGAGCGCGACGAGGAAGTGACGTCATGAAATCGAGCTGCCGATGAAAGCCGCCGCTCGGACGCCTGGCGTTTCCGGGCGGGATGCCGAACATCTCCTGAAGTCTTTCATCGAGAAGTTCGAGCCGGCTCGCCGGCTGCTGATCCGCGCGGCGCGAAGAACCCTGCGTCGGCGATTTCCGACGAGTTATGAGCTCGCATACGACAATTACAACTTCTTTGTCATCGGCTATTCGCCGACCGAGCGCCCTTCTGACGCGATCGTCTCGCTCGTGGCCGGCGCGAACGGCGTCAGCCTCTGCTTCATCCATGGTGCGACGCTGCGGGATCCCGGAAAAATTCTTCTGGGGTCGGGCAAACAAACTCGCTTCATGCGCGTGGAGTCCGCCGGGGTGCTCGTGCTCCCCGAGATCGAAGCCTTGATCGCGGCGGCGGTGTCCAAGGCGCGGACGCCGGCTCGGCGGGTCGGACGCGCGGAGCTGATCATCCGCTCCGTTTCCGCCAAGCAGCGTCCTCGCCGACGAGGACCGACCACGTCCGGCAGAAATGTCCCTGAGTGATTGGCGTGACGGACACAGCCGGCGGCGTGCGCAGGATCGGTACACAACACGACGCGAGGCAAGCCGAGGACGCGTTTTTCGGGGCCCTCGCAAGCGCCGTCAATGCGAGAGCGATCTTCGCTCATGATCCGATGAGGATATTCAACACATCGATCGACATTGCTGCGTCCACCGACCGCGTTTGGCAGGTGATGAGCGACACGGACCGGTGGCACGAATGGACCCCTTCCGTGACGAGCGTCAAGCGACTCGGCGGGAGGCCGTTCGCCGTCGGCACGCGGGCCATGATCCGACAGCCGAGATTTCCGCCGGCGTTGTGGAAGGTCACCGCGATTGAGCGCGGCACGAGCTTCACCTGGGTGAGTACGGCCCCTGGCCTCCGGGTGATCGGCCATCATCTGGTCGAGCCGACCGCGACCGGCAGCCGGGCAAGCTTGTCTCTCCGGCTCGAAGGTGTGCTCGGCGGTTACGCGTCGGTGGTGCTGCTCG
>JANMCN010000136.1:0-3845 GCA_031361295.1 Acidobacteriota bacterium
CAGTTGAGCAATACCGTCACGGCTCGCGGCGATGCATCCGGCACCGCAATATAGAACAGAAAGCGTTGTCCATCGGCGGTGACGGCGTACTGTGTGCGACCAAACAGTTGCACCGGTCGCAGCGGACGGAACAGTGGACGCGCACCGTGGACCTCAAGCCCGGCCGTCGTCGCGTGTAATTCAGCCTCGATCAGATCTTCGTTCGTCGCGAGGTAGAACAGCGCGCGCCCGTCAGGTCGCCACACGGGATTGTCGCCGCCGCTGGTCGAGATTCGCAGCTTACGTCCAGCCTTGGGAAAGGACTGCATATACACTTCGCGGGACCCGGCCTCGTCTGACACGTACGCAAGCCAGGCTCCGTCCGGTGAAATCTTCGCCTGGTTCTCGTTGAACGGCGTCTGAAGGTACGGCGCAGGCGCGCCTCCATCGGTTCGGACGACGCCAAGGTCGGCCGTGTCGCGGTTCTCGTAGTAGACGATGAAGCGCCCGTCTCGCGACCAGTCCGTCGGCCATTTCACGCCGCGACCAACCGCAATCTCCTGAGGCGTGCCGCCCGCCAGCGGCAGGATGTGCAGTTGCTCGCTGAAATCGGTCACCAGCATCCGACTCGAATCGGACGACCACAACGGGAGCCCGGTCCAATTCGCATACGACGTGAACCGCGAGCGCGCGCCCGACGCGACGTCGACGAGCCAGACCGACACCCGCCCGCCTTTCGGCTCGTGCATCTCGACGGCGACGTGGCGACCGTCGGGCGCCAAAGCGAGACCCACGTATTCCCCAGGTTCGCCTAGATTGGCCGTCTTGTTCCCGGCCCGATCGAACCACGTCAGTTGACTGGTTACGGTGGCGCTGCGATCCCAATACGCCAGGACGTCGCCGGTCGACGTGCCGAACGCAAAATGCGTCGGTATCTGGGCGGTCCATCCGATGTTGTCGGCAATCTTCACGGGCTCCCCGCTGAGCACGAGACGATCGACATCGAATGGCTGGGCGAACAGGTCGCCGTCCCGGACGTACAGCAGCTGTCCATTCGCGTACTGGGCGTTCGACCCGATGGCGGCGATGTCCTTCACCTCCGACGAGTCGAGAGTGCCCGCGGCGATCACGGTACCGTGCGTGAAGAGGAAGTGACGGCCATCCGGCAGGAAATGCGGGAACACGTGCCGTTCCTGCACCTGCCCGGCGGACGTCACCAAGGTCAGCGGCGCCGCCGAACCGCCTCCGGCCGTCGTCCGCTGGATCTCCACGAAGGAGGTCGGCACGAACAGAATATCGCCGCGCGCGTTCCACGTGGCGCCTCGCGGCGACGGGGCATCGGCCAGCACTTGCGGCGAGCCGCCGGAGACAGGCGCCTTCTTCAACTTACCCTGGGCGAAGAAGCCCACCCATTGGCCGTCCGGCGACCAGAACGGCTGCGTGGCGCCTTCACTCCCGGCCATGCTTCGGAGCGTAGGCGACTCGAGCGCACGGAGCCAGAGTTGGTCCTCGCCCGACGTTCCTTTCGCGACGAACACGATCGTCCTTCCATCGGGCGAGACGGACGGACTCACGTCATTGGCGAAGCCGTGAGGCGGCGGCAGGATGGACATCCACAGCGGGAGCGAGGGCGAGGGTGACCCGCGTGGGATCGCGCGTCCTGCCAGCACGCCCATCGCCAGCAGCGCGACGGCGGGCAGTATCCACGCCGGCGACGCGCGTCGTGCTGATGGTGTCGCGACGATCGGTACCGCCTCCGACGGCTTCATCGCCTGCTCGAGGTCGAGGCGCACGTCGGCGGCATCGCTGCGCCGCTGCTTCGCGCTCTTTTCGAGGCACAGCCGCAGCAGTTCCCGAACGCGCGGCGGCACGCCCGCCGGCAGCAGCGTCCAGTCCGGTTCCCGCTGCAGCACGCGCGACACGATGTCCGCCACGTCGTCGCCTTCGAACGCCCGGCGGCCCGTGAGCATCTCGAACAGCACGCAGCCGAACGCGAAGATGTCCGTCCGCTTGTCCACCGCCTTCCCGCGTGCCTGCTCGGGCGACATGTACGCCGCCGTGCCAAAGATGATGCCGGCCTGCGTCGCATGCATCGAGAGCGTGGGGGAGTTCATCGCGTTCGCGCCCGAGGAGGACTTCGGATCGATCGCCTTGGCCAGGCCGAAGTCGAGCACCTTGACGGTCCCGTCCTCGCGGACCTTGATGTTGGCCGGCTTGAGATCGCGATGGATGATGCCCTGCTCGTGGGCGGCCTCCAGTGCGTCCGCAATCTGTTTCGCGATCGGCAGCGCCTCGTCGAGCGGCAGCGCCCCGCGTGCGATCCGCTGCGCCAGGTCCTCGCCGTCGACAAGTTCGAGCACGAGCGCCTTGACGCCGTCAGCGTCTTCGAGCCCGTGGATGTGCGCGATATTCGGATGGTTCAGCGAGGCGAGGACTTGTGCTTCCCGGCCGAAGCGCGCCAGCCGATCGAGATCATTCGCGACGGCCGGCAGCAGCACCTTGATCGCCACGTCGCGACTGAGCCTGGTGTCGCGCGCGCGATACACCTCGCCCATCCCGCCGGCGCCGATGGCGGAGAGGATTTCATAGGGACCGAGATGCGTGCCTGGAGTGAGGGCCAAGGGTTGCGTGATTATACGGGCGGGACGGTCGCGGATCGTGTGGCGTTTCGACACTCCGCGGGATCTGCGTTAGAACCATCGAAGGGCCCGACATATAATTTGCAGGCGTGAAAATCGCCGCGTCTGTACTCGCCCTCCTCTCGCTGGCCTTCCCGTGGCCGTCCGCGCAAGCGCCGCAGCCGCCCGCCACGCAGGTCGTGCGTGGTCACTTCGATCGCGGCGCTGCCCGCTACCAATACCTCCCGATCGAGGTCTCGCCAGGCACCGAGGCGATCACCATCAGTTACCGTTACACCGGAGACGATGGATCGTCGGTGATCGACCTAGGCCTGTTCGAGCCTGGTCCGCTCGCGCTCGGCAGCCCCGCCTTCCGCGGATACAGCGGCGGCGCTCAGCGGACAATCACGGTCGGCAGGAACAGCGCGTCGCCCGGCTACAAGACCGGACCGCTGCCCCCCGGTCAGTGGCACGTGATGCTCGGGCTGTACAGAGTCGCGCCGGCCGGCGTGGACGTGGAGATCGAAATCACAGAGGCGCGCGAGGAGTCGTCGGTGACGACGGATCCAAAAGGACCCGCCCTGCAACCGGCCGCCGCCCCGCCCCCGGAAAAGGGACCGCGGTGGTACAGCGGCGGACTGCACCTCCACACCAGTCACAGTGACGGCGCGTTGGACCCGGCCGCGCTGGCCAACGCCGCGCGGGTCGCGGGGTACGATTTCATCGCCATCACCGATCACAACAACACGACGCACACGCGCGAGCCGCTCCCTCCGTCGCCGCTGCACATCGCCGGTGAAGAGGTGACGACGCCGGCCGGGCACGCCAACGCGTGGGGGCTTCCGGAGGGCGCGTGGATCGATTTCCGTGTGTCGCCGAATGAGCCTGGCGCCGCCGAACAGATCAACAGCCTGGTCGCCGCGGTGCATCGCGCGGGCGCGCTGTTCTCCATCAGCCATCCCGTCGACAACTGCGCCGGCTGTTCCTGGGATCAGCTGATTCCCGACGGGATCGACGCCGTGGAAATCTGGCAGAACGAGAAATCGCCGCGCGGCGCGGAGGTCGCGTTCTGGGATCGCCTCCTGCGCGCCGGGCGCCACGTGACGGCCATCGGCGTGAGCGACTGGCATCGGTCGCCCGCGCGCATGGACAGGGCGGCCGTGCGCGTGTTGGCCGACAGCCTCACGGAGCGGGCGGTGATTGACGGCATCCGCCGCGGTCACGTGGTCGTCATGCGCGACGCGACCA
>JANMCN010000142.1:0-31401 GCA_031361295.1 Acidobacteriota bacterium
CTTCGTCCCCATCCCGTTCTCCGAAATGATCGACGGTGCCACCGGGCGGACCGCCGTGCGGCTCGTGGACGTGTCATCCACCCGCTACGCGATCGCGCGGCGCTACATGATCCGTCTCCGCCGCGACGACATCGACGATCCGCACGAAGTCGCCAGGCTCGCGAAGAGCGCGAATCTCACCGAGGAGGAATTCCGCCGCGAGTTCGAGTATCTGGTCGCGGCCGAACCGCCACCGCTGATGATGGACGAACACGGCGAGCGGGCCGGGACCGCCGCACATTGACGGCGTACCGCGCTCGCGGGGAGGCGCGGAGAAGTTCGACCATGTCGTGGATGCTCTCCCTGGCGATCGCCGCCCTGCCGCTCGCGCTCGCGGCGTCAGGCCCCGGCGCGCCCGCGGTGCATCGGCAGCCGGAGCCGCCGGTGCGCACGGTCTACGTCACCGTCACCGGTAAGATGGGCCAGGCCGTGCCGGATCTCGGTACGGCGGACTTCATCGTCAAGATCGGCGGCAAGCCGCGGGAGGTGGTGCACGTGGAGCCCGCGACCGCTCCGCTGCGGATTGCCGTCATTGTCGATGACAACGGGACCGGCATCTTCCGGTACGGCGTCGGCAAGTTCATCGAGCGGCTGCAGGGGCACGCCGAGTTCGCGATCAGCAAGGTCAACGGGCAGACACAGAAGCTCGTCGACTACACGGCCGATGGCCGGGAGCTGAGCGAAGCCATCGCGCTCCTGACCGCCCGGCCCGAGACGGCGGACGGCGGGCAGCTGCTCGAAGGGATCGCGGAAACGGCGCGAGACTTCAAGAACAGCCGCGCGCGCCGCGGCGTCATCGTCGCGCTCACCGTCGGCGGCGAGGAGCACAGCACGCTGCCGGCCCACCATGTGCTCGACGAGCTTCGCAAGAGCGGCGCCGCGCTGCACGTCGTCTCCGTGTCGGGCTCGGCATTGCGATCGACGGTCGCGATCCAGAAGCCCTCGGCGCTGCTCGGGGAAAACCTGAACCTGAGCGAGGTCCTTGGCGAAGGGCCGAAGCAGTCGGGGGGAACCCGCGGGGAAATCGTCGCGACGGCGGGACTCGTGAGCGGACTGCAGCAGCTCGCGCAGGCATTGCTCCACAGCCAGTACGCCGTGTCCTACTCCGAGCCCGCCGGCGAAAAGGCGTCCGACCGGATCAACGTGGCCGTCCGGGTGCCTGGCGCGACCGTGCTCGCGCCGACCCGCATTCCTGACAGGTAGCCTCGCCTATCGGGGCGGCATCGCCGCAAATGTGCGGTCGATGTTGTCGAGCAGGGCGAGCGTCGAGCGCACCCCGGCCTCCAAATACCGCTCGCCGATGGCGGCGGTCGACTTTCGGGGGTCGCCCCACGTCCCCGATTTCGTCGCCCAGTGCACCGAGCCAGGGTTGCTGAAGAAGAACGCGGCGTGCACGGCGCCGATGTTCGGGACCGTGAACGCGGGGAATGGCGGAAACTCGGGGGCGGCCTTGTCGAGGTCCACGAGGTCCGGATTGATGGCCATGACCGCCGATGTCTCCGCCAGGTTCGCGTGAAGTCCGTTCTTCAGTCCCGAGAACTCCGCGACTTCGGCCTCGGTGAGGGCGTCCCAGTAGTTCACCGGGAACGCCTTCGTCCCCTTTGGCATCCGCTCGGCAGCCGTCGCGCATGCGTACGCGATGGCGTACGTGTTGTCGTAGTGGCCGTTCAGGAAGATGATCCGACGGAAGCCTGAGGCCGCGAACGACGCGCATAGATCCTCCACCAGCGCCATGAACGTCGGGATGCGGATGTGGACCAGGCCGGTGAAGCCCACGTGCGGATACGACAGTGTGTACGCCAGCGGCGGCGCGACCACGGCGCCGATCGAGGGGGCGACTCGTCGGGCGATTTCGTTCGGTATCAGGACGTCGGTCGCGAGCGGGCCGTGGGGGCCGTGCTGCTCGGTGGCGCCGGTCGGGACGATCACCGTGTCGTGCACCTTCAGAAACGCTTCCACCTCGGGGTTGGTCATTTCTCCGAGGAACACCGTCGCTGGTTTCATCGCTTTTCTCTCCGACACGGGACGCGCACGTTCACGGCACGTCGCCGACCCGCAGCCCACCGAGCGTCAGGCCTGGCGGCGGGCCTCGGGCGCAGCGGTCTTCGGGACGATATCGATCTGCAGCGCGGGATCGGCCGCCGGAATATACGCCTGCTCCAGGCCGAGCTCGCCGCGGACGATGTTGGCGCCCTGCGCAATCGCGCTGGCCTTGTAGAAGGCGATTTCGCGGTTGCAGCCCTGGCGCCCGAACCCGCAATCACTCGACACGATGAGCTGCGCCGGGTCGATGTGCACGAGCGCCGTCCGAATTGCCGAGGCGACCTCCTCCGCGCGATCCGCCTGCAGCGTCCGGTGGCTGACCGCCCCGATGCAGATTTTCTTGGGCAGCTTGCCCTTGTACCGGCCGAACAGTTCGATGTTCCTGAAGTCGCGGTCGCGGGTTTCGATCGTCCAGACGTCGCCGCGCATCTCGTTCAGGTAGAGCTCGAAGGACGCCTCATAGCTCGTGTCTTCCATCACGCGCTGCATGTTCGGGTTGCCCCAGCACGTGTGGATCCAGATTTCGACGTCGTCGAGCCCCCGCACCTCGCGGTTGTAACACTCGATCATGAACTTGACCTGCTCATGATCCGCGCCGAACGTGTTCGCCATGAAGTGGAGGGTCGGCTCCTCGATCTGGATGCAGCGGCAGCCGGCGTCGCGGAGCGCGAGCAGCTCGGTGTTCATGGCGACGGCCATGTCCCACAGCACCTCACGGCTGTCCTTGTATTTGTCGGTGTGGATATCGAGGAAGAGCCCCATCACCTGCGAGCAGCACGTCCCGAAGCGCACGGGCTTCCGGGACTTGCTCTGGGCTATTCGCCAGATCTTCGGGTAGTCGAGGGGCCGGTGCTCGATCGTGCCGGTGACGTGCGGCCAGCGCCAGCCGGTATAGATCTCGTTCAGCAACGTGCCCGGAGGGTATTTCAGCCACGGACTGCGCGTTTCTTCGGACTGGAGCACGTCCCCCTCGAACCCGGTCCAGCGATGGAGCGGGTAGTGGTGCCAGCTCCGCCCTCCGAAGTCCTCGTCGCAATGGAAATCGCCGTGCGTCAGGATGTCGAGGCCTGCCCGCTCCTGGTCGCTCGTGACCACGGCCAGCGCGTCCTGGAACTTCTCGCGGAAGCGGATGTCCTGCATGCACGTATCGAGCGGCTTGGCCCACATGCTCATGTCGAACCACCGCGGGCGGGGCCATGAGCCGGTGACCGTGCTCGGCAGGATGAGATCTTTCGTGACAGTGAAGGCCATGCACACCTCGAATGAACAAGCCGGATGCCAGCCATGAAGATACAACAGTGGGAGGCCCGGATTCTCCTTTTGACCGTGCGCGGGCAAAACGGCGAGAATGCGATCACCGCGACGACACGTCAGCCGTTCCGCGCGCCGGAGAGAAGGACAGGACGATTATGAGTGACACGACTGCACACGGCGGGGGCCTCGACCGCCGCGACTTTTTCAGGACCGCCGGAGCCGGGCTCACGGCCGCGGGCGTGCTGCTGACGCCAGGACAACAGGCCGCCGCGCAGGCGACCGCCGAAAAGGATCGTCTCGCGCGCATCGCGTCGAACTCCTATCCGATCCGGTACATCTTCAAAATGCGCGGGACCGGCGGCCGTGGCGCCCCCGCTGCGCCTCCGAATCCTGCGCGCTCGCCGGTCAACGGGGGCGTCTCGCGAGAAGAGATGAAGAAGAAATACGGGGAAATCACCATGCTCGATTTCCCGCAGTTCACCAAGGATACGTTCCCTGGCGTGACCCGCATGGACGTGTTCTCCGGCCTGTTCGGGGACGTGACGGACGACAGCATGTTCGCGGGCCCGACGTTCGATCCGTCGACCCCTTCAGGCAAGAAGTGGCTCGACAGGTTCGCCGAGACACTCGTGCGGACCGGAACGAAAGTGCAGCACATCTCGAACAATGCCCCCAACGACCTCGCGGGGCCCGATGACGCGCTTCGCAAGGCCGGCGTGGAGGTTGGCAAGAAGTGGCTAGACGGCGCGGCCATCCTCGGAGCGAAGTCGGTGCGGATGAACTCCCCGCGCGCGCTCGGCCCGAGCATCAGGCCGCAGGCCGCGATCGATCCGAAGAACGGCTACCCCAAGAACGACGACATCGTGCCCTACCTGGCCAGCGCGATCGAGTCCTACAAGGAAATGGCGGACTACGGGGGAAATCTCGGCATCCGCGTGACGATCGAGAATCACTGGGGGCTCGCGGCCGATCCCATCAACGTGCGCGCGATCATCGACGAAGTCAACCATCCGTACTGCGAGGCGTCGCCCGATTTCTGCAACTGGGAATACGACTACATGCTGGTGAGCGGGCTGAAGGCGCTGGCCCCGTACTCCCACACGAACGTGCACGCGAAGTATTGGGACCGATGGGGGACGAAGAACGACGTCCAGCGCTCCGTCCGCATCATGCTGGCGGCCGGGTTCAAAGGGACGTTCGCGCTCGAGTACGAAGAGGGGCCGCTGAACGGCGTCGAGGGGGCGAAGTACTTGTTCAAGGAGGTCCTTGCGGCCTTGACCTCGCCGACGCCGGTGATTTAGCCCTCAATCGGCGAACGGCGAGGCCGCGGGACCTCCGGGGCAGTCCGGCCACGCCACGGTGTCGGGGCGCTGCTCCCTCGCGGAATCGTACGCGGCCAAGGCAACAACCCTGAACGACGTGCGCGCATCCTCGATGGTCGCCGCCGGCGGGCGGTTCTGTTCCAGAGACTCGATGAGGTGGGCGAGCGGAAACGGGGCCGGAGGTGCGTACGGCTGTTCCGACTGGCGTTCGTAGACCCAGTCCGGAGCCCCCGCCGCCAGCACGGCGCGCCCGGGCGCGATTAGATCGCGCGCGGTCTGCGAACGTCGGTGGGCGGAGGCGGTGCTACAATCCCCGCGCGTCAAGGAGCCGAGATGACTCACATGCGATGGGCCGGAACGCTGATCGTCGCGATGGCTGTTGCAGGAGTTCATAGCGGTGTACGCGCGCAGGCGCCGCCGAAGGGTTTTACCAGGCTGTTCAACGGGCACGATCTCACGGGCTGGCGAGGCCGGCAGCCCAACTACAACCCCGCGGAAGAGGCGAAGCTCTCGAAGGCCGAGCTCGAGTCGAAGCAGGCGGAGTGGAACGCCGCGCGGGACCAGCACTGGAAGGTCGATGCCGCCAAAGGCGAGATCGTCTCCGATGGCCAGAGCCCGCACCTCGCGACGGCGAAGGATTATGGAGACTTCGAGTTCCACGTCGACTGGCTGATGGTCAATCACAACGGCGATTCGGGCGTCTACCTGAGGGGATACCCGCAGGTGCAGGTCTGGGATCCGGACAATGCGCGCGAAGAACGGAACGGCGCCGGGAAGGGGTCCGGCGCCCTCTGGAACAACAATCCGGACAACCCCGGGAAGTGGCCGCTCGTCAGGGCCGACCACGCCGTCGGGGACTGGAACACCTTCCGGATCAGGATGATCGGGTCACGCGTCTGGGTCTGGCTGAACGACAAGGCCACGGTGGAAGGCCAGGTGCTCGACAACTTCTTCGATCGCACGCAGCCGCTGGTCGCACGCGGCCCCATCGAGCTCCAGACGCACGGTTCGGAAATCCGCTTCCGAAACATCGACGTGCGCGAGATTCCCGCAAGCGAAGCACGGGCCGCGCTCGACCGCCTGCCGCACTGACCCCGGGCCGGGTGCGCCGTTCGATCACTCCGGGATCAACGAGGTCGATCGCCGATCACAGGCGTGTCGTGCTGGCGCGAACGACGAGCTTGTGTGGCAGGGTCACCGACAGCGGGATGTCCCGTTTCCCGTTCAGAAGGTCCAGCAGCAGGCGCACGGCGTATTCGCCTATCTGCTGCATCGGCTGCGCGATGGTCGTCAGCGGTGGATTCGTATGTGCCGCATAGCGCACGTCGTCGAACCCGACGACCGACAGATGCTGCGGCACCTGCAGGTTCCGGCGGCGTGCGGCCCCCAGCGCCCCAATCGCCATCTCGTCGTTGAAACAGAAAATCGCCGTCGGTGGACTGGAGCGCCCGAGCAGCAGGTCGCCGGCGAGCGAACCGGACTCGATGGTGAAGTCTCCGTGTATGACGAGCAGGTCCTGCTCCGCCCGTTCGGCTTCGGCAGCCCGCGTGACGCCGAGCAGACGGTCCCGGCTGAGGGGACTCACGAGCGGTCCGGTCACGACGCCGATGCGACGGTGGCCGAGCGCGTACAGGTGGGTCATCGCCTCGCCAGCCGCCGCGGCATTGTCGATGTGCACGCTCGGAATGCCGAGCTGGGGACTGAACTCGCAGCCGTTCACGATGGGCGCGCACCCGGCGGGCGACGACCGGATCAGGTCCGCCGCGGTTTGCGGAAGCCGGTGCCCGAGAAAAATCAGGCCGTCGGCTTCCTTCCGCCGGATCATCAACGCATACCGCTCTTCCCGCGCTTCATCGTGCTGCGTGTCCCCGAGCAGCACCGCGTAGCCCTCGCTGCTGGCGGTTTCTTCGATCCCGCGAAGAATGAGCGAAAAAAACGGGTTGGAAATGTCGGGAACGATGACAAGCAGCTGCCCGGAGCGAAGGGTCCGCAGGTGTTTCGCTGCGGAGTTCGGCGCATATCCGAGCACATTCACCGCATCCATCACCCGTCGCCGCGTCTCCGGGGACACCACATCCGGCCGACTGAGAACCCTGGAGACGGTGGCGGTCGAGACAGCAGCGTGCTTCGCGACCTGGTAAATATTGGACAGGCAGCCCTCCAAAAATGTCGCCATCATACCGGCTCAGCGCTCGGAACCACGCGGAATTGCGCGGACGCTCGAAACTGTTTCGCACTGCGGAATGGACCCGGTAAACGGGCGCGGCCCCTCGCTCGTAAGCCCGTCGAAGGCAGTTTCACAGACAGTTCCCAGTTCCCAGTTCCCAGTTTCCAGTTTCCAGGGACAGGTTCCAGTGAACTGCCACTGGCACCTGCGAACGGGTTACACGGAACCAGGAAACCAGGATCTGGCTGAGCGCGGGATTTGCGGACGCGGGTGCCACGAACACGACGATCAAGCTCCCCTTGGATGGGTGTCGGCGAAGACGACACGCTCGTGGGCCCGGGCGCGAAAGCGCTCGACGAATCGCTCACGGCGAAGGGGTCCGCACAGGTTCCGACTGACCGAAGGCCGGCACGAGTGGGTCGTGTGGCGGCACCACCTGAACGAGGTGGCTCCGCTCCTGTTCACGTGACCCGCGGCACCTGGTCACGGCGACGTTCCGCGACGGCTCGTATCGAGCGACGGGGGCCGGCTGAAGGGCGCTGGAACGATGTGATACTGTCTGCGTTCCAGCGAGATGGTTCCATGCGCACCTGACGCGCGACGTGGCGCGTCACGGATCGTGAAGGTCAATCCACGGGGACGATCGCATATGAGGTCGAGCAGGACCGTTCTGGCCGCGACACTTGTGTTCGGGGCCGCATTGTCGCTTCACGCACGCACCCCGCAGGCGCCGGCCGTCTCGCCGCAGCCTCCAGCGGCGCTCGGCGCTCCGGCCGGTGATCCGCCCCGCAACGCCCCTCCGGGCCGGGGCGGCGGCCGCGGCAATCCGACAGGCGCGCTGTACACGGCCACCTGCTCCGGGTGTCATGGCACGGGCATCGAGGGGGGACGCGCGCCGAGTCTCTTCGACGACAAGTGGACCCATGCGACCGACGACGAGTCGATGGCGGCGATCATCGCGAACGGCATCCCGACGACCGAGATGGTCGGGTTCAAGGCCGCGCTGAACGAGGCGCAGATCTGGCAGCTCGTCGCATACGTCCGGACGCAGGGCGCCGGCCTCAAGGAAAAGCCGCAGCTGGTCACCGATCCGAACGGTCAGATCGTCAAGACCGAGAAGCAGGCCTTCAGGATCGAGGTCGTCGCGCGCGACCTCGAAACGCCGTGGGGCCTCGCATTCCTGCCCGACGGACGGCTCCTGATCACCGAGCGGCCGGGCCGCCTCCGGATCGTGGAGAAGGGGACGCTGCTGACCGAACCGGTGAAAGGTACGCCGAAGGTCTGGGAGAAACAGGACGGCGGCCTGCTCGACGTCGAAGTGCACCCGCAGTATTCCCGGAACGGGTGGATCTATCTCGCCTATTCCGAAACGCTGGCCGGATATACGCCGCCCGCGCCGCCCGCCGCAGGCGATGCGGCAACGGCGCCGGCTCCCGTCGCGACGCCGCAGGGCGGACGGGGCCTGGGCGGCCCGCCGGATCCGCCATCCATGACGGTTGTCGTCCGTGGAAAGCTCGACAAGAACAACGAGTGGACGGACCAGCAGGTCATCTTCCGTGCGCCACCCGAACTGTACAGCTCGACCAACGCGCACTACGGCTCGCGCTTCATTTTCGACACGCAGGGGCATCTGTTCTTCACCATCGGCGAAAAGAACGTGATGACGCACGCGCAGGACCTGTCGGATCCGCTCGGCAAGATTCACCGGGTGAACGACGACGGCACCGTGCCGAAGGACAACCCGTTCGTCAACCGCGCAGGCGCGGTTCCGACAATCTGGAGCTACGGGCATCGTCATCCGCAGGGGCTCTCATGGAATCCCGTCGACGGCTCGCTCTGGGAGTCGGAACATGGCCCGCAGGGGGGCGACGAGATCAACATCATCAAGCCCGGGCACAATTACGGGTGGGGCGTGATTACGATGGGGATCCAACCCGGCATCACGAAGCGCGCCGAAGAGGGGATGGAGCAGCCCGTCGTCTACTACACCCCGACCATCGCACCGAGCGGCATCACGTTCTACTCGGGCACGAAGTATCCCGGCTGGTCGAACAATCTGTTCGTATCCGGTCTCGCGGGGCAACAGCTCCGGCGGCTCGAGATCGCCGGCGACAAGGTCACGCACCAGGAAGTGCTCTTCAACCAGTTTGGCCGGATTCGCGACGTGGTCGTCGGGCCCGAGGGGTACCTGTATGTGGCCATGCAGCTGCCAGGCCAGAGCCTGTCCCAGTCGACACCGGGCGTCGTCGTGCGCCTGGTTCCGGTGCCATAACAGCCACGTGTGCGTCCCAGCCGCAGGGCGGCGGCTCATGCGGTCCGTGCATCGAGTCACCATGTCCTTGTCCAAGACCCGGGTCGCTGCGTCGCTCTCCGTCCTGGCCGTCGCGTCGATTGGCGTCGTGCACGCCGTGCAGAATCGACCGGCGCACCCGGCATCCCGCCGCACGGGTGCCGGTGCGCCGCGAGGGGCGTGGCCACCCGTCGTCCACAAGACACCCGCGAAGGCCCCGGTGCTGACGGCGGAAGACGAGATGCAGACCTTCTCGATGCCGCCGGGCTACCACGCGCAACTCGTCGCGAAGGAACCGCTCGTCATGGATCCGATCGCGATCGATTTCGATCCGGACGGGCGGCTGTGGGTCCTCGAGATGCCCGGCTTCATGTCCGAGGCGAACGCGATGAACTCGCGCGAGCCGGTCAACGACGTGGTGGTGCTCGAAGATCAGGACGGCGATGGCGTGATGGACAAGCGGACGGTCTTCGCCGACAAGCTGGTGCTGCCGCGATCGTTGAAGGTCACGGATCACGGCGTCCTCGTCGGAGAGCCGCCGAACCTGTGGCTGATGAAGGACACCAACGGCGATCTCAAGGCAGACACGAAGGAACTGATCAGCAATACGTACGGCAGGGGCGACGCGAGCATCGAGCACAACGCGAACAGCCTCTTCTGGGGGCTCGACAACACGATCTACACGTCGGAACACGACTGGCACCTGCGGCTGAAGCACGACAAGTTCGAGACGGTGCCGACCCTGAGCCGCGGCCAGTGGGGTGCGACCGGTGACGACGCGGGACGCATCTACCGGAACGTGAACGACGCGCCGCTGTTCGTCGACTTCATCGCGGCCCGCTACTTCATGCGCAACCCGAACCTGACGCGGACGCGCGGGTTGTACGACCCCTTGATCTCGCGCGAAGCCTCGACGATCTGGCCCGTGCGGCCCTCGCGCGGCGTGAACCGCGGCTACCGCGATCAGTTCTTCCGTCCTGACGACAGCTCTGTCACCATCCAGGGCGTCGGCACACCCGTGATCTACCGCGGCGACCGGCTGCCCCGGGAGCTCTACGGCGACGCGTTCATCACGGATTCGACGACCAATCTCGTCCATCGGTACAAGATCGTGGACGACGGGACGGGACGCCTGACCGCCGTCGACGCGTATGCGAAGGGGGAGATCCTCGCGTCCTGGGACGAGCGGTTCCGGCCGGTCAACCTGCTCGGGGCGCCCGACGGAACGATGTACGTCGTGGACATGTACCGGGGCGTGGTGCAGGAGGCCGTCTACTGGACGGATTACCTGCGCGATTACATCAAGGCCGGTGATCTGGAACAGCCGATCGGGCACGGGCGCATCTGGCGCATCGTCCACGACACGACGAAGCGCGATCGGCAGCCGGCCCTGACGAAGGCCACGCCCGCGGAGCTGGTAAAGACGCTCTCGCATCCGAACGGCTGGTGGCGCGATACCGCGCAGCGCCTGCTCGTCGAGCGCTATCCGGCGGCCGCGGTGCCTCTCCTCGCGAAGCTGCTGACCCAGGCGCCCGACTGGCGGGTCAGGCTGCACGCGCTGTGGACGCTCGACGGGCTCGAGGCGCTCGACGCGCCGCTCGTCCGGCAGTCGTTGACCGACACGTCCGCGGACGTCCGCGCCGCTGGCATCCGGGTGTCCGAGCGCTGGCTGCGTGAGGGGGACCCGGAGATCACCGCCGCGGTGCTGAGAGTCGCGGACGATCCGTCCTGGACCGTGCGGCGGCAGCTTGGCGCGAGCCTCGGCGAGGTCCCCAGGGCCAGCCGGATCGAGCCGGCCGTGGCGCTGCTGGCGCGCTACGGCGCCGATCCGATCCTGGTGGACGCGACCATCAGCGGCTTGCGTGGAGCTGAAGGCGATGCACTCGACCGTGTGCTGCAGGCGAGCCCTGACCCGGCGGACACGGATGCGGTGACGATGCTCGCGGCGGCAATCGGGAAGAGCGCGGACATCGCGTCGGTGCAGAGCGTCATCGCCCGGGCGGCGGCGGCCTCGATGCCGGCCTGGCAGCGCCGCGCCATTCTCCAGGGGCTCGACGCCGGTCTGCCGTCAGCCGGCGGAGGACGAGGAGGGCGGGGAGGCCGGGGCCCTGCACAGCCCGTGCGGCTCGTGGCGCTTCCCGCCGAGCCAACCGAGCTGACGCGGCTCGCGTCCGTCGAAGACGGGAACGCCACGGTCGCCCGGCGTGTGGTCGCGAAACTCGAATGGCCCGGCAAGCCCGTCCCCGTCGCGGCGGCGGCCGTGCCGCTCACGCCCGAGCAGCAGCACCGGTATGATGCGGGTTCCGATATCTACAAGAGCATCTGCGTCGGGTGCCATCAGCCCGACGGCAAAGGGAAGGAAAAAATTGCGGCGAGCCTGCTCGATTCGCGCTACGTGACAGGACCCGACCCGGGGCCGGCCATTCGCGTGCTGCTGGCCGGCAAGGAGGGGGCCATCGGCCTGATGCCGCCGCTCGGGAGTGCCCTGAACGACGAGCAGATGGCGTCGGTGCTCACCTATATCCGCCGCGAATGGGGGCATACCGCGTCGGCGGTGTCCCCGGACGACGTTGTGGAAATCCGCGGATTGACCAGGACACGGACACGTCCATGGACCGATCCGGAGTTGCAGGCCGCCGGCCGTGGCGGCCGCGGCGGCGCGGGCCGCGGGGTCCAGTAGCGTGCGTGTCGCCTCCACGCAGGATCGATAACCTCCAGGCTGAGAAAGTGCAGAAACTGATGCCATCCACCCACGTGCGTCTGCTGGCCGCGGCCCTGTTCCTCTCATGCAGCGGAGGAGCCGGTGTCATCACGTCGGAGCTGCGCGCGCCGCTGTCCCAGGACCGCGTGGCGGACCCGGCGACATCGCGGACCACGGCGGCTCCCGCGTATCGGGCGGAGCGCGTGGGCGAAGTCGTACGCCTCGAGGATGCGAAGGCGCAGACCGTCGTGTCCGTCATCCCGTCGTCCGGAAACAAGGCGTTCGAGATGACGGTGAAGGGGCAGAACATCCTGTACTTCCCATTCCAGTCCATCGAAGAGTTCAAGTCGAAGGGAGCCGGAGGCTTCAACGGGATCCCGTTTCTCGGACCGTGGGCGAACCGGCTCGACGAGCAGGCGTTCTATGCGAACGGTCAGCGGTACGCGTTCGACATGCAGCTCGGAAACGTGCGCGGGGCCATCCCGATCCATGGGCTCGTGACGACGACGAACCAGTGGCAGGTGATCGAGGCGAAGGCGGACGCGAACGGCGCCTGGCTGACGAGCCGGCTCGAGTTCTACAAGAGTCCCGCGTGGATGAAGCAGTTTCCGTTTGCGCACACGATTGACATGACCTACCGGCTGCAGGGCGGGGTCCTGCAGGTGACGACCAGGATCAGCAACGCGAGCACCGATCCGATGCCGGTGGCGATCGGTTTTCATCCGTACTTCCAGCTGACCGATTCGAAGCGGGAGGAATGGGTGATCTCGGTCGGCGCGAAGGCGCAGTGGCTGCTGGCGTCGAACAAGATCCCCACCGGAGAGACCGAACCGATTGAGAAGCTGTTCCCGGATCCACGCGCGGTTCCCTTGAAGGACTTCGACCTGGATCACGTGTTCGGAGATCTGGTGCGCGACGGCGACGGACGGGCCGTCATGAGCCTGAAAGGAAAGTCTCAGCGGCTGGATGTGCTGGTCGGGCCGAATTTTCGATCCGTCGTGATTTATGCGCCGAAGCCGGCTCCGCTGCCCGGCTCGCCAGCCGCCCCTGCCGGCGGGCGCGGACAGAATGGCGGCGCAGAAGATCGCAACTACATCTGCTTCGAACCGATGGCGGGCATCACGGATGCGATGAACCTGGCGCAGAAGGGGCTCTACAAGGAGCTTCAGAGCATCCCGCCAGGCGGTGTCTGGCAGGAAAGCTTCTGGCTCCGTCCGTCGGGGTTCTGAGAATGGCCGATCAGCCGTCAGATCTGAGCCGTCACGGGGAGCATTCGGTTGACAGGCCGCCGCTGAGCGCTGCGGGCGAGGCGACCGAGCGGAGAGACTGAGACGGGACATGACCCACAAGAACGTACTCGAGAATTTTCGACTGGACGGAAAGATCGCCTTGGTCACCGGGGGAGCGCGGGGCCTCGGCCGCACGATGGCGACAGCACTGGCCGAGGCTGGCGCCGACATCGCGCTGTCCGGCCGCTCCGTCGACGCGTGCCGGGAGGCCGCGGAAGGCATCACGGCGGCGACGGGCCGTCGGGCGCGCGGCTTTGCCGCAGATGTCACGAAGCTCGCCGATGTCGAGCGGCTGGCGACCGAGGTCGAGGCCGAGCTCGGCCCGGTGGACATTCTCGTCAACAACGCGGGGATCAACATACGCGGCCCGATCCAGCAGCTGTCGGAGGCGGATTGGGACGCGGTGATCGACACGAACCTCAAGGGGCCGTTCCTGTGCGCGCGCGCATTCGGCCCGCGCATGGTGACGCGCGGCTGGGGAAGGGTCGTGAATCTCGGCTCGGTGCTGGGCGTGATTGCCCTGCCCGGACGCGCGCCGTACGCCTCGTCGAAGGCCGGCATCATCAACCTGACACGGGTGCTTGCGCTCGAGTGGGCGGGAACTGGCGTGACGGCGAATGCCATCTGCCCGGGCGCGTTCGCGACGGACATGAACCGGCAGCTGCTCGATGATCCGGTCAAGTACAAGGAGTTCGTCGCCCAGATCCCAATGGGACGCTGGGGCGAGCTCGACGAACTCACCGGCGCCGTGGTCTTTCTCGCGTCGCCCGGTTCGTCGTACGTGACGGGCACGTCGATTTTCGTGGACGGTGGATGGATTGCCAGGTGAATACGGGTTCGGGTTCGAGGTTCCAGCGGCGGCTCGGGTTTACAGGTGCGTTCCGGCGTTTTGCATGTCAGTGATGGAGGAGATCCAATGTCAGCCAACAAATTGTCCGTCTTATTGATTGTCGTTGCGTCGTTTGCGGCGGGGTTTGCCATCCGCGGGGTGTTTGCGCCGGTGGTGACGCTCCACGCGGCCTCGGACCGCGTGTTCGAGTTGCGCACCTACACGGCGCCTCCAGGAAAGCTCGAGGCGTTGAAGAGCCGGTTTCGCGATCACACCGTCACGATCTTCAACAAGCACGGGATGACGAGCATTGGCTATTGGGTGCCGCAGGACGCCCCTACATCGGACAACACGCTCGTGTACGTTCTCGCGCACCCGAGCCGCGAAGCTGCCGCGAAGGCCTGGGCGGAGTTCCGTGCCGATCCCGAATGGGTCAAGGCGAAGGCGGACTCGGAGAAAGACGGTCCGCTGACGACCAAGGTCGAGTCCGTGTTCATGAACCCCACCGATTTTTCCGCGCTCAAGTAAGTGAGCGGCGTGCCGGTCCGGAGATCCGTCATGAAGCGCCGCTCCGCCGTTCTGGCGTCGTGCCTCGTCGCTGCCCTGGTCTTGTTCCCTGCAACCGGGCGCGCGCAGTCAAGGGGGAGCCAGGCGGCAACCACCAGGCCGCTCACGATATACGTCGTCGATACGGAGGGTGGAAAGGCCACGCTGTTCGTGTCCGCCACGGGGGAATCGCTGCTGATGGACAGCGGTAACCCCGGGGGGCGCGATCCCGACCGCATCATGGCGGCGATCGCGGACGCGGGCCTTACCCGCCTGGACTACCTCCTCACCACGCACTATCACGTCGACCACGTCGGGGGACTCCAGGACCTGGCGAAGCGCATCCCGATCGGCACATTCATCGATCACGGTCCGACGGTGGAGGAGCGCGAGCAAGTGCCGGGATTCCAGCAGGCGTACGCAGAGCTGTACGGCACGGCCAGGCACCTCGTCGTCAAACCGGGCGATCGGGTGCCCATCACCGGCCTCGACTGGCGGATTGTCACATCCGCCGGAAGTGTCCTGAAAGCGCCGCTGCCTGGTGGCGGAAAGCCGAACGCCGCGTGCGCCTCCTTCATGCCCAAGGACATCACGACCGATCCGGAGAACGCGCAGTCGGTCGGCAGCGTCGTCGCCTTCGGGCAGTTCCGCACGATCGATCTCGGCGACCTCCTGTGGAACAAAGAGTTCGAGTTGATGTGCCCGAACAACCCGATCGGGTCGATCGATCTGTATCTCGTCTCGCACCATGGAACGGACGCGTCAGGCTCAGGCGCGCTCGTGCATGGCTTGCAGCCGCGCGTCGCCGTCATGCAGAACGGCACGCGAAAGGGGGCGGGCGCCCAGGCGATGCCGACGATGCGATCGTCGCCCGGTCTCGAAGACATCTGGCAGCTGCACTGGGGGTATGGGGCGGGTGTCGAGCAGAACAGCGCCGGGGTCTTCATCGCGAACATCGATGAGCCCGCCATGATTGCGGGGGTATTGACGGCGCCGCCTCGCACCGGCGGACCAGGGGGCGCAGGTGCCCAGGGGCCTGGCGGGCCGAGTATCGGCGGACCGGGTGCTGGAGGGTCGGGGCCAGGAAGCCGGCCGCAGGGCAGTGCCGGATCGGCGTCCAGTCCGGGCGGTCCAGTCACTCCGCCGGGAGCCGGCGCCCCCGGTGCGGCGATGCCGGCATTGCCACCGCAGGCGAGTCCGGGGCCGCAATCGGCCCCAGGTCAAGGGACTCCGCCAGGCGCCGGCGGTCCGGGCGCCGGGCGGGGGGGCGGCGCCGCGCATACGCCGGCGTACTGGATAAAGATATCTGCGGAGCAGAACGGCACCTTCACGGTGACGAACAGCCGCAACGGATTCAGCAAGACCTACACGAAACGTTGACGGCACGCACGCGCGGGGCCCGAAGGCGCGGCTGGCACCGATGCGGCGCGACTGGCGGGTTTCAGGCTGTCAGCGCTCGAGCTCAGAGTCCGGTCGAATTCGAGAAGATCTCTGCGCGGGTTCCAGCGGTCTTGCACAGGAGCATGGGGCACATGAAGGTTCACATCGTGCTGGTTGTCGCCGCCACGGCGTGGGCAGGCACTGCGGTCATCGCGCGACAGGCCGGGGCGCCCGTCCCGGGCCAGGGCGCCGCGCCCGCGTCCGCCGGCGCGCCGCAGATTCCTGCGGCGCCAGGTGCGCCGCCGGGACGCGGCGGGCCGCAGCCGAGCCCGTTTTCGACTCCGCCGCTTCGCGTGTTCATCTATGCCGGGCTGAAGACACATTCGGAAGGGCAGCACGACTATCCGCAGTTCCTGGCGGACTGGAGCAAGCTGCTGATGAACCGCAACGCCCTCGTGGACGGCGGGCTGCACTTCCCCTCGGCGAAGGAGCTCGGAGCGACGGACGTGCTCGTCATCTACAAGGGCGACGCGGGGTACCTCAGCATGGAAGATCGCGCGAATCTGGATGCCTACGTGAGGCGAGGCGGCGGGCTCGTCAGCCTTCACGACGCGCTGTGCGGGCCCGATCCCGCTGATTTCGCCTCGCTCGTCGGCGGCGCGAAAAAGCACGGCGAAGTGAATTACACGCTCGAGGCGGATATCGACTACACCATCGTCGACACCGCGCACCCGATCATGCAGGGCATGACGAACTTCAGGATCCAGGACGAGGCGTTCTACTCGATGACGTGGGCGACATCGCCGGAGATGCATGTGCTCGCCACGTCGCCGATTGCCCCCACTCCGAGCGCGAAGGGCTCAGGGCATGCCGGGGAAGTCGTCCCCCAGATTTGGACGTACGAGAAGCAGATGGGGCCTGCGCTGGCGGGCGCGCCGACGGGGCAGTCGTACCGCGCGTTCGTGTGGATGCAGGGGCACAACTACACGAATTTCTCGAATCCGCAGGTGCAGGGCATGCTGCTCCGCGGGATCGCGTGGGCCGGGAACCGCTCGGTCGACACGTTGATGACGGAACGCCCCGCCCGCGGGCGACGCGGCGGCGCGCCGCCCGCTGCCGCCCCGGGACGCGAGGGACAATGAAACCGGACGTCAGGGCGGGGTTGCGGTACGTAGGGCGGGGCTTTAGCCCCGCCGGCTGCGCTGCGAGCGCGGGAAGCCAATAGCGGAAACTGGAATCGAATGTCTGATCAGAAGCGGCACTACCGGTCGAGCGCGTGGTTCGGGCCGCCGGACAAGGACGGATTCATCCACCGGAGCTGGGTGGGCCGGGGCCTGCCCGAAGGCATCTTCGATGGGCGGCCGATCATCGGCATCTGCAATACCTGGTCGGAGCTCACGCCGTGCAATGGGCATTTCCGGGAGCTGGCCGAGCACGTGAAGCGGGGCGTCTGGGAGGCCGGCGGCGTGCCGTTCGAGTTTCCCGTGATGTCGCTCGGCGAGACGAGCCTCCGGCCCACGGCGATGCTGTTCCGCAACCTGGCGAGCATGGACGTCGAAGAGTCGATCCGCGCGAACCCGATTGACGGCGTCGTCCTCCTCTGCGGCTGCGACAAGACGACGCCTTCGCTCATCATGGGCGCCGCCAGCTGCGACCTGCCCGCGCTCGTCGTCTCTGGCGGGACGATGCTGAATGGCAAGTTCCGCGGGGGCGACATCGGCTCGGGCACCGATGTCTGGCGCTTCAGCGAAGAGGTGAGAGCCGGGGCAATGAGCCTCAAGGAGTTCATGCAGGCGGAGTCCTGCATGTCGCGATCGTGGGGGACCTGCAACGTCATGGGCACGGCCTCCACGATGGCCGTGATGAGCGAGGCGCTTGGCCTCGCGCTCCCCGACAACGCCGCGATTCCCGCTGTGGATTCCCGCCGCTTCGCACAGGCGCATCTCGCGGGGCGCCGGATCGTCACGCTCGTCGAGCAGGACATCCGCATGTCGCAGATCCTGACGCGCGCGGCGTTCGAGAACGCGATACGCGTGAACGGCGCCGTCGGCGGCTCGACCAACGCCGTCCTCCACCTCCTGGCGATCGCCGGGCGTGTCGGCGTGCGCCTCACGCTCGACGACTGGGACGTGTTCGGCCGTGACGTGCCGACGTTCGTCGATCTGATGCCGTCCGGCCGGTTCCTGATGGAGGACTTCTATTACGCGGGCGGGCTGCCGGCGGTCATTCGCGCGCTCGGGGAGAAGGGGCTGCTCAATCGCGATGCGATGACGATCAACGGCCAGACGCTCTGGGAGAACTGCGCCTCCGCGTCGAACTGGAACACGGAAGTGATCCGCCCGATCGACAAGCCGCTGGCGTCGCATGGCGGGATCGTGGTGCTCCGCGGCAACCTGGCGCCCTCCGGCGCCGTCCTCAAGCCGTCCGCGGCTTCGCCTCGCCTGATGCGCCACCGCGGACGCGCGGTCGTGTTCGAGAGCATCGAGCATTACAAGGCGCGCATCAACGATCCGGCCCTCGATGTGGATGCCGACTGCGTCCTCGTGCTCAAAGGCTGCGGGCCGAAGGGATATCCGGGGATGGCCGAGGTCGGCAACATGGGACTGCCGCCGAAGGTCCTCACGACCGGCGTCACCGACATGGTCCGCATTTCGGACGCGCGGATGAGCGGCACGGCGTACGGCACCGCGGTCCTGCACGTGTCCCCGGAGGCCGCGGCGGGCGGGCCGCTGGCCCTCGTGCAGGACGGCGACATGATCGATCTCGATGTCGACGCACGCCGGTTGCACCTGGATGTGAGCGACGCGGAGCTGGCGGCGCGGCGAGAGGCGTGGCGGAGGCCCGAGTCGGCACTTCCGCCGGGCGGATACGCGCAGTTGTACGTCGATCACGTCCAGCAGGCGGACCAGGGGGCCGATCTCGATTTTCTCGTCGGCTGCCGCGGCCATGCGGTGCCGAGGGAATCCCATTGACGGGCTTCCAGCTTCCAGCGGCCAGCTCCCAGCACAGAACAACGCTGGAAGCCGGAAGCCGGAAGCCGGAAGCTGGAAGCTGGAAGCTGGAAGCTAAAGACATGAAACTCCTCCGATACGGCCCCTCGGGCCACGAACGTCCCGGCCTGCTCGATGCCGAAGGCACGATACGGGATCTCTCGGCAATGGTCGATGACATCGGGCGCGACACGCTGCTGCCCGCCTCGCTCGAGCGCCTTCGCGCGGTCGACGCCCGCACACTGCCGAAGGTCCCGGGTACGCCGCGCATCGGGCCCTGCGTGGGGCACGTGGGCAAGTTCATCTGCATCGGGCTGAACTACTCCGATCACGCCGCGGAATCGGGGATGGCGGTTCCGAAGGAGCCCATCGTGTTCATGAAGGCCACCTCCGCCATCATCGGGGCAAACGACGACGTCGTGCTGCCGAGGGGGTCGCTGAAGAGCGACTGGGAGGTGGAGCTCGGGGTGGTGATCGGCCGGCCGGCGAAATATGTCGAGGAGGCTGACGCGCTCTCGTATGTCGCCGGCTACTGCGTCGTCAACGATCTCTCGGAACGCGCGTATCAGCTCGAAGGCACGGGGCAGTGGGTCAAAGGCAAGAGCGCGGACACGTTCGGACCGATCGGACCGTGGCTCGTGACGCGCGACGAAGTGGCGGACTGCGGGGCGCTCGATCTGTGGCTCGAAGTGGATGGGCACCGCTATCAGAACGGGACCACACGGACGCTGGTCTTCGGTGTGCCTTTTCTCGTGAGTTATCTGAGCCGCTTCATGAGCCTGCAGCCCGGCGACATCATCTCGACCGGTACGCCTCCGGGCGTCGGCCTCGGACAGAAGCCTCCGGTGTACCTGCGCGCCGGCAATGTGATGCGGCTCGGCGTGCAGGGTCTCGGAGAGCAGAGGCAGACGGTCCGGGCCGAGTAGCGGTCCCGGCCCGGGTCAGGGTTCCTTCACCACGAGCACCTGGTTCGCCGGAACGTCTGTCAGAACCTGGCGGGTGCCGCTCGGCCAGAGAACCTCGACGCGCCGAGCGGATGTCGCGCGGCCCAGTCCGATGTGCAGGCGGACGTCGCTGCTGCTCAAATAGCTGGCCACGTTGTTCACCTCTCTGACCTGCACGCCCTCGGCTGTCTCGACGCGCACCGTGGCTCCGATTCCGAACGTATTCCGCTTTCCGCCTTGCGCCCGGATCAGCAGCCAGTTGCCCTTGCGAACCGTGTCGTTCCTCAACAGGATCGGCCGCTGGCCGAGGCTCGAGATCACCACGTCGAGATCGCCGTCGTTGTCGAAGTCCGCGACAGCCAGACCGCGCCCCACCCGGGGGGCCTGGAACGCCGCCCCAGCGACGGCGGTGATGTCCCGGAACTTGCCGCCCACGTTCTCGTAGAGCAGATCCTTCTGCGCGTACGTGAAGCCGGGGGTGTACAGCTTCACGTTGTCGATGACGTGCCCGTTCGTCACGTGGATATCGAGATCGCCGTCGTTGTCGAAATCGAACAGCTTCGTGCCGAACCCGAGCGGGGCGAAGCCCGAGCCCATCCCGGTCGTCGCGGAGACGTCTTCGAAGACGCCGCCGCCGAGGTTCCTGTAGAGCGCGTTCAGCTCCTCCGAAAAATTCGTGACGAAGATGTCGGGGAAGCCGTTCCCGTCCACGTCGGCGCAGTCCACCCCCATTCCCGCCTGCGGCTTGCCGTTGACGTCGAAGCCGACGCCCGCGCCGTAGGCCACGTCCACGAACGTGCCGTCGCCGTTGTTGCGATACAAAAAATTGCGGACGGAATCGTTCGCGACATAGATGTCGGTGTCGCCGTCGCGATCGATATCGCAGAAGGCGAGACCGAGGCCCTTGCCTGCGGGATTCGCGATGCCGGCGGCACGGGAGACATCGGTGAACGTCCCGTCGCCGTTATTGCGGAAGAGCCGGTCCGCGGTCCCGTCGAAGAGGGTCGGATGGCAGTACATACGGTACCCCGGCTTGCGCAGCCCGCAGTACGGGTTGTCGTCGAGGCGATAGTCGAGGTAATTGACGACGTAAAGATCGAGATCGCCGTCGCGATCGAAGTCGAAGAAGCCCGTGCTGGTGCTCCATTCGGTGGGCCCGCCGGCCACGCCCGCCACGGCGGTGACATCCGTGAAGGTGCCGTTGCCGTTGTTGCGATACAGGATGTTCGGACCGAAGGCCGTGACGTAGAGATCGAGATACCCGTCGCCGTCGAAGTCCCCGACCGCGACGCCGGTCTTGTAGGAGCGATTGCCGGAAGCGGCCACGCCCGCCTGGCGGGTCACGTCGGTAAACGTGCCGTCGCCCGTGTTGTTGCGGTAGAGCGCGTTTGCGGCGCCTGGCGCGCCGTTGACGAAGTACAGATCGACGAACCCGTCGTTGTCGTAGTCGATCCAGGCCACCCCGGAGCCGAAGGTCTCGACCATGTACTTGTCGGGCGACGCACCCGAGTCGTGGACGAAGGTGATGTGCGACGTCGCCGTGACATCGACGAACTGCACCGACGGGACCTGCGTGACCTTCGCGTCCTTTGCGGGCTGCGACGCCATCGAGACCGGCAGTATGAGAAGCAGGAGAGGCACAGCCCACCTCGTCGGCGTCACGGCCTGTCGCCCGGGGGTGACGGCTTGCGGGCCCTGTGCTGCAGGAGCGTCCGGACCTCCGCCAGCTCGCGCGCCGCCTCCTCGCGATCCGACTGGATGTCGAGCGCTTTCCGGAAGGCGTCGGCCGCCGCCTGCAGCCTGCCCTGCCGGCGTCGCAGGAGTCCCAGCTCGAGATAGAAGTCCGGCCCGGCCTGCTGCCGCAGGAACTGCGGCGCCGTGGTCGACGCGGGCTTCGGTCGTGCGAGCGCGAGCTGCGCATCCGCGGTGTCCAGGAGTCCCTTCATCCGGTAGGCGCGCGCCAGCCTGATGCGCAGGTCGGGGCGCGCCGGATCGATCGTCGTGCCCTGCCGCAGGACGTCGAGCGCTTCATCGACGCGGCCGGCGTCGAGACAGGCGGCGCCGAGCGCAAGGTTCGCGTCCGCCACTTTCGGACCCGCGTGCACGACCTGTTCGAGCTCGGTGATCGCCTCGTCGCGTTTCCCTGCGTCGAGGAGCGCCAGCCCGAGGTAGTACCGCGCCTGCGCGAACGCGCCGTCGCGGCGGAGGACCTGCCTGGCGAGCTCCACCGCCCGGTCCGGATGCCCGAGCTGTCGTTCGGTTTCTGCACTCAATGACTCCAGCTGCGGATCGTGCGGACTCCGGACGAGCCCTTCCGACAGGACCTCTCGAGCCGTCGCCGCGCGTCCGAGATCCAGATACATCTGGACGAGGTACACGCGGGCGGGCACCAGGTCCGGCTTGAGCGCGAGTGCCTGGACGAGCTCCGCCTTCGCCTCGCCGATCAAGTCGGCCGAGCCCTGCATCCGGTACGCGACGGCGAGCAGGAGATGCGCTTCAGGTAATCGAGGGTCATCCGCGAGGATGGCCTTCAGCTCCGGGATGGCCTGATCCGCGCGGGTCGTCCCGGAGAAGAGGTTGGACCCCGCGCGGTTCAGCCGTTCCTGGATGAGGGCGGGATTTGATTGAGACGCCTCCAGCCATCCGTCGCGACCGCCTGCACAGAGCGCCATCAGGCACAGACTCAGCGCGCGGATCCAAGCGGAGGCCACGCTGCGGGATTGTCGCAAGTGGGAAGGGGGGAGCACCAGGGCCATGTTACGCCACCGCGCCCGCGAGGACCGGAAACGGAGAACGTGTGAAGGTTGAAACTTCAAGGTGGACGTCAGAAAGCCGACGGCACCCCGAGATCAAAGCCAGACTACAATCCCCGTATGGCTCTGTCCGCCGCCGTCACTGACGGCCTCGTCAGCATCCTGGGAGCCAGCGCCGTGCTGACCGAGCCGGAGGACATCATCCCGTACGGCTTCGATGGCACGGCAGCCATGCGGCAACTCCCGGGCGCGGTGGTGTTTCCGCGCACGACGGAGGAGGTGGCCAGGTGCGTGCAGTTTGCAGGCGCCCGTTCGCTGCCCATCGTAACGCGCGGCGCAGGCACCGGGTTGAGCGGCGGCAGCGTGCCGGGCGCCGGCAGCCTCGTGCTCTGTCTCGCGCAGATGCAGGCGATCCTCGGCGTCGATGCGCGCAACCTGACGCTGCGGGCCCAGCCTGGGGTCGTGACCGCCGCGATTGACGACGCGGCGGCGCGCCACGGCCTCTTGTATCCGCCGGACCCGGGGTCGATGCGCGTCAGTACGATCGGCGGCAACGTCGCCGAGAATTCCGGCGGACTTCGCGGCCTCAAGTACGGCGTCACGCGCGACTACGTGATGGCGCTCGAAGTCGTGCTCGCCGACGGGCGGATCGCGCGGTTCGGAAGTTCCTGCGTGAAGGACGTCGCCGGGTATTCGATGAAAGACCTGTTCATCGGGTCCGAGGGCACGCTCGGGATCATCACCGAAGTGCTGCTGAAGCTGGTGCCCCGGCCGCCGGCCCGGCGTACGATGCTCGCGGTGTACGATCGGATCGAGGACGCGGCCGAGACCGTGTCGGCCATCATCGCGGCCCGCATCATTCCGTGCACGCTGGAATTTCTCGACCGGATGACCGCGGTGTGTGTCGAGGAGTTCGCGCATGTCGGCCTGCCGACCGATTGTGACGCGGTGCTGCTGATGGAGACGGATGGGCATCCGGCGGCGGTTGCGGACGAAGCGGATCGCATGATGGCGATCGCGCGCGAACAGGGGGCGCGTGAGGTGCGGGCTGCGCGCGACGAGGCCGAAGCGCTGGCGCTCGCGTCCGCGCGCCGGAACGCGTTTTCGGCGCTCGCGAGGCGCAGGCCGACCACGATCCTGGAGGACTTCACCGTGCCGCGCAGCGAGCTCGCCACGATGGTGAGCTTCATCGCCGAGACCGCCCGCGCGGCGAACCTGCAGGTCGGCACCTTCGGCCATATGGGTGACGGCAACCTCCATCCGACGTTCCTGACCGACGAGCGCGACGCCGGCGAGATGGCGCGCGTGCACCACGCGCTGGGCCTGATTGCGAAGAAGACGCTCGACCTGAACGGCACGATCACCGGCGAGCACGGGGTGGGGCTCGCGAAGAAGGCGTGGCTGCGGCAGCAGATGGGCGACAGCAGCTTCGAGGTGATGACGCTGGTGAAACGGGCGCTCGATCCCGCCGGGCTGCTGAATCCCGGCAAGATCTTCGACTGACGGTCCGGCGCAGCACACGCCATGTCCGGCACCCTCGCATCGATCGACTACGCCGTTCTGCAGCAGTGCATGCACTGCGGCATGTGCCTGCCGACCTGCCCGACCTACGACACGACGAAGCGGGAACGCAACAGTCCGCGCGGACGGATTGCGCTCATGCGCGCCATTGCGGACGGCGAACTGGCCGTGACCCGTGAGTTCGGCGAGGAAATGAGCTATTGCCTCGGCTGCCTCGCGTGCCAGACGGCGTGTCCCGCCGGAGTGGACTACGCGGAGCTCTTCGAAACCGCGCGGAACGACATCGAGACGCACGGCGCGCATCCGGGCCTGGAGCGGAAGGTGTGGCGCGCGCTGACGCTGCGCTTTCTCTTCATGCATCCGCGCGCGCTGCGCGCGGCGGGACGGCTGCTGCGCGTCTATCAGCGCTCGGGACTCGAGCGAGCCGTCCGCGCGACGGGCGTGCTGCGCGTCCTGCCGTCGGCGCTCGGCCGCCTCGAGCCGCAGGCGCCCCGGGTGGGCGCCGCATTTTCGAACCGTCTGATCGCGCCCGAGGAGGTCCCGGACGGCGCGACGCGATATCGGGTCGCGCTGCTGACCGGCTGCGTGCAGGATCTCGTGTTCGGGGACGTCAATCGCGACACCGCCGACGTGCTGCTGGCGAACGGCTGCGCCGTGCACACGCCGCCCGTGCAGCCCTGCTGCGGCTCCCTCCACGCGCACAACGGCGATCTGGACGGGGCGCGCATCCTGGCGCGGCGGATGATCGACCTGTTCCCGCCTGACCGATACGATGCGGTCATCACCAACGCCGGCGGGTGCGGCTCGCACCTGCGGCGCTATGGTCGCCTGCTGGCGGACGACCCGGCCTATGGCGACCGGGCGCGGGCCTGGGACCTGAAGCTGCGGGACATTCACGAATGGCTCGGGGCGATCGGCTGCCGTGCGCCCGGCGAGGCCGGCATGGCAGCGCCGGTGGTCGTCGCGTACCACGACTCCTGCCACCTGGTGCACGGCCAGAAGATCTCGCGGGAGCCGCGGGCCCTGCTGGCGATGATTCCGGGGGTGACGCTGGTTCCGCTCGCCGAGTCCACCTGGTGCTGCGGTGCCGCGGGGGTGTATGCCATCACGCAGCCGCAACAGGCCGATCTGCTGCTCGCGCGCAAAGTGAGGCACGTCGCGGAGGCCGGCGCGTCGTGCGTCGCGACGGCGAATCCCGGGTGCCAGCTGCAGATTGCGCGGGGTCTCCAGGCGAGCGGCAGCGCCGTCCGCGTCGTGCACCCGGTCTCGCTCCTGGCCGCCGCCTACCGCGCGGGCGGTGCTGGCGTATCGCACCGCGATACGCGCTGATCAAAATTCGCGGTGTTTCTCACACAAATGTGGCCTACGAGGTCCCGGCTGACAAAACGCACGAATCCTCTCTTGCCAACCGACCCCTGCCGCGGATAGCATCCCGCAACCGATTACATCGGCGACAGAGACCCTGGTGACACGTTAGACGCATCGGCGTCCCCGGCGGTCTTCGACCGGGGCGGGTACGGCCGTTCATTTCGGTTCGCGTAGAAATTCAGGAGTGCAATCAATGACGAGGATGCGGTTCGGGCGCGCAGCAGCGCTCGCGATGATGGCCCTGTGGATGGGCGTCGTCACTGCCAGTGCGCAGATCACGACCGGCACGGTTGCGGGGACGGTGAAGGACGCCCAGGGCGGCGTCGTTCCCGGCGCCACGGTGGTGCTGATCAGCCAGGCACGCGGAACGCGATCGGCCCCCGCGGTCACGAACGCGCAGGGGGACTACGTGCTCGCGAACGTGACACCCGACTCCTACACCGTCGAAGTGACGATGGAAGGATTCAAGACCAGCAAGCGTTCGGACATCGCCGTGAGCGGCGGCGACCGCGTCGCGATTCCGGCGCTGACCCTCGAGGTCGGCGGCGCCGCGGAGACGGTCAACGTGACGGCCGAGGCCCCGCTCGTGCAGTCTCAGAGCGGCGAGCGTTCGTTCGCCGTCACGACCGAGCAGATCGAGAACCTGCCGATCGCCCGCGGCAACTTTACGAGCCTGACGCAGTTCACGCCGGGTGTCATGCCAGGCGGCGCGAGCGGTGAGGGGGCGCGCCTCGGCGGGACCGGCGTCGGCGCCAGCCAGAACAACATCATGATGGACGGCGTCTCCGCCATGGACACGGGCAACAACGGCCAGATGCTCAGCATGAACATCGAGTCCATCGGCGAGGTGAAGATCCTGACGCAGGGCTACCAGGCCGAGTACGGCCGGTCGAGCGGCCTCCAGATCACGGCCGTCACCAAGAGCGGCACGAACCGCTATCGTGGCTCGGCGTACAGCGTCTTCACCAACTCCGATTGGAACACCACGACCTGGGTCCGGCAGAAGAACGGCGACCCGACTCCGCACACGGATCAGAAGACGCTCGGGTACACCCTCGGTGGTCCCGTCGGCAAACCGGGCGGCTCGAACAAGCTCTTCTTCTTCTACGCCCACGAGTACCGGCCGACGACGAGCGCCATCAACAGCGGCAACACCATCCGTTTCCGGGTCCCCACCGCGCTCGAGCGTGCGGGGGACTTCTCGCAGAGCCTCGACAACAACGGCAACCCGATTCCGCCGCTCGCGGATCCGAATGGCGGCACCTTCCCGAACAGTCAGATTCCGGCCAATCGGCTCTACAACACCGGCGTCGCCATTCTGAATCGCTACCCGCTGCCCAACGTGACCCAGACCGCGGGGAAGAACTACAACTACGAGGTCCAGCCGCCCACGGTCAAGGACCTCATCCAGCAGCCGGCCGTTCGCCTCGATTATCAGATGTCCGCAAAGCTGCGCGTCACGGGCAAGTACTCGGGCCAGCGCTCACGTCCGCTCGTGACACCCGGCCTCCTTCAGGGCTTCACCGACGTCAAGACCCCGTTCCCGTTCATCACCAACTATGCCGCGACGGTGAACTACACGATGAACCCGACGACGTTCATCGAAGGGACCTACGGGTTCATCCGGAACGAACTGACCGGCGGCAACGAGAACGGCGTGCTCGTCAACCCCTCGTCGAATCGGCTGAACGGGCTGGCCGACTTCCCGATGCTCTATCCGAACGCCGGCCTCGTCGATCCCCGCTACTATGCGAATGAGGTGCTGAACGCCGTCAGTCCCCCGTTCTGGGACGGGAAGAATCTGAACCTTCCGCCGAACTTCTCCTGGGGAGGGCGCATCGGCGCGCCGCCGCCGAACCAGCGCTACCCGGGATGGCTGAACATCAACCGGACGCAGGACGTGGCCGTCAGCCTGACCAAGGTCGTCAGCCGCCACACCGTCAAGGGTGGTTTCTACAACAACCACAGCTTCAAGGCGCAGAATGTGGGCGGCACGCTGTTCCAGGGGAACGTAAACTTCGGCAACGACACGAACAATGCCCTCGACACGGGCTTCGGTTACGCGAATGCGGCGCTCGGGGTGTTCACCCAGTACCAGCAGGCGTCCCGGTTCGTCGAAGGCAGCATGATCTACAACAACACGGAGTTCTATCTGCAGGACAACTGGAAGGTGACCAACCGGTTGACGCTCGACTACGGCATGCGCTTCACGCGCGAGCAGCCGCAGTACGACCAGTACCAGCAGATGTCGAACTTCTTCCCGCAGCAGTGGAATCCGGCGCAGGCGCCGACCTTCTACGTGGCGGGCTGCAGCAACGGCGCGGCCGTGTGTTCCGGCAACGTGCGCAATGCCATGGATCCCAGAACCGGCCAGATCCTGACCGTCCCCAATACGGCCAACACGCAGGCCGCCATCGGCACGCCGATTCCGAACTCTGGCAATCTGCTCAATGGCATCCGGCAGGCGGGTGACGGCATTGCGAAGACGGGATACACATTCCCGAAGCTCGTCATCGGACCACGGTTCGGCCTGGCGTACGACCTGACCGGGAGCCAGACCACGATCTTCCGCGCGGGCGGCGGCTTGTATTACGATCGTCCCGACGGCAACACGATCTTCTCGATCCCCGGCAATCCGCCGATCGCGACGTCGCAGGATCTGCGCTACGGCCAGCTGCAGACCCTGGGGCAGGGCCTCAGCACGGTCGGCGTGGCGGGCATGACGATCTTCCAGTACGACGCCAAGGTCCCCGCGTCGTGGCAGTGGAACGCGGGTATCCAGAGGACGCTTCCCTGGGCGCTCGTCGCCGATGTCTCGTACGTGGGCACCCGCGGAGTGAACCGGATCAGCAACGCGCCGAATCTCAATGCCGTCGACTTCGGCGCCGCGTACCTGCCCCAGAACCAGGACCCGACGCGCGCGGGCGCGAGTGTCGTGCCTGGAGCCCTCGCGTATCCGGACAACCAGCTGAGGGCCTACAAGGGTCTCGGCAACATCACCACGTACACGACGGACTTCTGGGACGAGTACCACTCGATCCAGACATCCCTGAACCGCCGTTTCCGGAACAGCTTCTCGGTGGGCTTCAATTACGCCTACGGGATCTCCTTCAAGGGCAACACCGGCCTGACGAAGCGGTACCAGCACGGGGCGGACGGGACGCTGTCGGTGCGAGCCGACCAGGCGGACTACGAAAAGCTGAACCAAACCCTGGACCGTCGTCCGCACATCATCAAGGCGAATGGCGTGTGGAGTCTGCCGAAGGTGCCGTCGAGTTTCGGGGGTGTCGCCGGATACCTCCTCAACGACTGGCAGCTCGCCGGCGTGCTCACGGCCGGATCGGCCGCGGCCTACGACCTCGGGTTCGGCTACCAGAACAACGGCGGCAGCGTGAACCTGACGGGCTCGCCGAACTATGGCGCGAGGATCGTCTATGTCGGGGATCCGGGCAACGGCTGCTCGAACAACCAGTACGCACAGTTCAACGTGAACGCGGTGACGGGACCGCAGTACGGCAGCGTCGGACTCGAGTCCGGACGAAACATCCTGCGAGGATGCCCCGACAAGCGCGTGGACCTGTCCCTGTCGAAGGACCTGCGCGTGGGCGGCAGCCGCCGCCTCGAGCTCCGCGCGGACGTGTTCAACGCGTTCAACGCGGTGATCATCAACGGCCGGAACACCACGGTGACGTATGTGAGCCCGACGAACCTGACGGTCGTCAACAACCAGTTCAACGCCGACGGCAGCCTCAACACCTCGCGTGCGAAGCCGAACAACTCCGGCTTCGGGGCGGCGACCGGCGCGCAGGCGCTACGCAACGTGCAGCTGCAGCTTCGCTTCCAGTTCTAGAACCGCATCTGGCAGACGTGTCGAGCGGGCAGGGTCTTCCTGCCCGCTCTTTTTTTGGACGCCGCCCCCCGTTCGGCCGCCCCTGGGCCGCCCGCCACTCAGCCGGCTTTCCCTCCGGCCTTCGTGTCGTGTCTCGCAGTGCGAAACTGGAGCGCCTCAGCTACCAGAGCGCCGGGGGCAACGTGAATCTGACCGGTTCGCCGGACTATGCCGCCCGCATCGTCTATGTCGGCGATCCCGGAGAGGGATGCTCGACCGATCCCTACCGGCAGTTCAAGGTGGGCGCCGTCACAGGCCCGCAATACAACAGCGTCGGTCTGGAGTCCGGCAGGAACCTCCTGTCGAGCTGCCCCGACAAGACGGTGGATCTGTCGATCGTCCGGAACATCCGGGTGGGCGGCGGCCGTCAGCTGCAGTTGCGGCTCGACGCCTTCAACGCGTTCAACACCATCGTGATCAACAACCCGCGACACGACGATCAACTATGTGAGCCCGACGAATCTCACGATTCTGAACTCGCAGACCCTGGCCGATGGTTCGATTGACCCGAACCGCACGGAGCCGCGCAACGCCGGCTTCGGCGCAGCCACCGGCGCGCAGGCCATGCGCAGGATGCTGGCCGAAATCCGTCCAGTTCTAGGCGCGTTCGGTCGTGACGAGGGGGCAGGTCGTAGGCTGCCTCTTGTTTTCCCCCGTTCCTCTGTAAACGTTGATCCGGGCGGCCGCGTATTCATGCGACGTCAGGTCGTCGCGTTGCGCATCGACTGGATACGATGTAGCCTACGGCTCCGCGAACGCCGACCCGTTCGGGAGCACGACCCGAAGTGCGGCGGCGCGGCCGACAGCGCGCGCGTGGCACTCCTGATCCGCGATCCCGGACTCCGTCGGCGATACTCCTGCGTTCCTCACGGCTGCCTCTTCTGCGCACGCGGGAGAACGCTCGTGCGGAAGTCCGGGCGGGGAGGGCGCGAGTCTCGAGCAGAGCCGCGGCACGAGGGGAGAGACATGGAGAGCAGGCGCAAATTTCTACAGATGTCCGCGGCGGCACTGACGGCCGCGGCGGCGAAACCGCTGTTCGGCGCGGGCGTCCAGGGAGCGAACGACCGTGTCCGGATGGCGATTATCGGCGCCGGCAACCGCGGAGGTCGTGTGTTCGACTCGCTGTCGCGGAACAAGGACTGCCAGTTCCTGGCGGCAGCCGAAGTCAACAAGGCGAAGCTCGATCAATGGATGACGCCCGCGCGCCAGACCTTCAACCTCAAAGTGGAGGGAGACTACCGGCGCATCCTGGACCGCAAGGACATCGACGCGGTGCTCATCGCCACGCCCGATCACTGGCACAGCCAGCAGCTCGTCGATGCCATTTCGGCCGGCAAGGACGTGTATTGCGAGAAGCCGGCCTCGAATACGATCCCGCGCATCAATGCCATGCTCGACGCGTACAAGAAGAGCAAGCAGGTCGTCCAGATCGGCACGCATCAGCGCAGCTGGGATCACTTCCAGGAGGCGAAGAGATTCCTCGACGGCGGATCGCTCGGCACGATCAGCCATGTCGTCATCGTGCAGCCCGGCTCGTACGCGCGCGCCAAGGAAGCGGACGCGCCCGTGCCCGCCGGCCTGGACTGGGAAGGCTTCCAGGGGCCGGCTCCGCGCAAGCCCTTCAAGCCATCACGCCTCGGCTTCCGCGCCTGGTACGACTACGGCGGCGGCCTCGTCGCGGACTGGGGCGCCCATCACGTGGACGTGGCGCACTGGTTCATGAACGCCGACACCAAGGTGCCGGTGAGGACGACGGCGAACGGCGCGTTCTTCGCCGTGCCGAACGCCGACCCTGAACAGGTGCCTGACACGTTCTCCATCTCCTGGCAGTACGACGACTTCATCATGAGCTTCGCCAACGGTGAGGTGTACATGTCGGACGGGATCGAGAACTGGGGCGTGTTCTTTGTCGGCAATCGCGGTTCGCTGCAGGTGAACCGGCAGGGCTGGGCCGTGCGGCCGGTCGTGCCGCACGTGATTCGCAAACAGGGCCCCCCGCCGCCGCCGACGGCGGGAGGGGTCACGTTGGGGGCCGGCGGGGCGGCCATCGCGCCCGGCGGCGCCGGAGCACCGGGC